>JAVBNW010000154.1:0-33458 GCA_031551255.1 Eubacteriales bacterium
CTTTCGTGAAACTTTTTTATTGTAACACGGCCCGCCTCCATCTGCAAAAAGGCTTTTTGGCCCTGTCGGCCGGATAAGAATATGTTATAATGAAAAGGCCTGAATGAAATGGATGGGGTGGTAGAACATGTGTGCGATGGAAGCTTCGCCGGACATCCGCTATGTCGATATGGAATCAGCGCTCGCGCGGGTGCGCGGCAATAAAAAGTTATACCGCCGAATGCTCGGATTGTTTTTAGACGGCAAGGAGTTTAGCGCGTTGGAAGAAGCTCTTGCGCAGGGCGATTGGGCAAAGGCAGGCGATGTTGCACATGCGATCAAGGGCATCACCGGCAACTTATCACTGCCGGCGCTGTTTGAAACGAGCACGCAACTGATGGCCGAATTGCGCCAGGGGCCCGCCGCCCGAGAAACCATCGATAGCTACCGGGATGCGTATGAAAAAACGCGCGTATCCGTAGAAGATGTCACACGCGCCATTGATGCGGAAACCACCTAATTCTCGTCGGTTTGCACTGCGCTCTATTCCCCTATGGCACTGCGGTACCATAGGGGAATTGGCGCTACGTGAAACCTCCTCTTCCTCAAAACCGCTGAGGCGATTTTGAGCATTAAGAAGAACGACGAAACAGGAAACCGGAATGCGCGGTCTCCGTTCTTCCTATCTCAAAGAATCCTGCGGCACAAAAGCTTGTTCACTCTGTCGCTGCTCCTCTTCCTCAAAACCGCTGAGGCGATTTTGAGCATTGAGAAGAACGACGAAGCAAGAAACCGGAATGCGCGGTCTCCGTTCTTCCTATCTCAAAGAATCCTGCGGCACAAAAGTTTGTTCACTCTGTCGCTCCTCCTCTTCCTCAAAACCGCTGAGGCGATTTTGAGCATTGAGAACGCCGAAGCAAGAACGACGAAATAGGAAGTCGAAAGCACGCGTTCTGTATTTTTTCTCTTCCATAAAAAGAAACGCGAGCGCGCATTCTGCGTTCTTCCTAGCCCAAAGAAACCTCAGTTTCTTTGGGGAGAGGAGATTTCACGAAGCGTAAAAAACCCCACCATACCGCAGTATGGTAGGGTTTCGGAGCGTAGTACAAACCGACTAGTGGAAGAGCTCTTCTTTGAGCTCTTCCTTTACTTTGAGGAAACATTCCAACAGCTTCGGGTTGAACGTGCCGCACTCACCCGATACGATCATTTCAACGGCCTTGTCGTGGGCATATGCGTCTTTGTACACGCGTTTGCTCGTCAGCGCATCGTACACATCGGCAAGCGATGTGGCCTGTGCCCAAATGGAAATCTCGTCTCCCTTAAGGCCGTCGGGATAGCCTTTCCCATCCCATCGCTCGTGGTGATGGCGGCAAATCTCGTAGCAATATGTATAGTAATCCTCATCCTGCATATAGTTAAGGCTTGCTAAAATTTCGCAGCCGCGCAGGGTATGGGTCTTCATAATTTCGAATTCCTCGCGGGTAAGCGGCCCCGGCTTGAGGAGGATAGAATCGGCGATGGCGATTTTGCCGATATCGTGCATCGCGCTCGCGCTGGAGATCGCCGCAATTTCTTCGGAAGAAAGAGGATAGTACTCGGTGCAATTTTCAAGCAATATGCGGGTAAGTACGCGGATACGTTTGATATGCGTTCCGGATTCGAAATTGCGAAACTCCACGGTGGTGGATAGGGCATCGATCACAAATTGGTTGGTTTGTCGAAGCTTTTGCTCCTGCTTCTCGAGCATTTCTTTCTGCTCGCGCAGCTTCATTTCTAAATTTTTCTTGCTGGCATATAGATCCACGACGTTGTTTACGCGCCTGAACACGATCTCGGAATTAAAGGGCTTGTTCACGAGATCGGCGATACCCAGCCCATAGCCGATCAGGCTCTTCTCGTCGTCGTTTTCTCCGGTGATGAGAATGACGGGAACAGCCTGAATGATGCCGGATTCGTTCATCGCCTTGAGCACCTCAAAACCATCCATCACAGGCATGACGATATCCAGCAGCACGATGGCGAGATCGGAACCATAACGCTCGATATAGTCAAGCGCAATGCGGCCGTTCTCGGCTTCGATAACATCAAATTGTTCTGAAAAAAGATCGCTAAGGATAAGCCGGTTCAATTCAATGTCGTCAACCACCAGCAACTTCTTTTTTTCGTTCAACGCACGCACCCTTTCCATGCGTCGAGCCGCTATGCAGGCACGAACGCGCCTACGACCGACGATTCATTATAGCACCAGTTTCCAAAAGACGCTATGGAAGCGATGAAAAGATTCAAAAAAAACTTCCATTTTATCGGGGACAAAGGGTCATTTAGGTCACACGAAGGGCGACAACCGGTCACATGCAGCATTGGCGTGAAATATTGGCGCGCGGCGAGAGAACAAGAATTCTCGCGTATCCTCGCATTTTCAACATGTCTTTTGCCGGATGTGTTTGGCAGCGGATTGCAACATACATACTGATTTGTAAATTTTTATGTCGATCATAGCTTTCATATAATTGACAGAATGTTGCGTTCTGATAAAATAGGGTACAGTGCCTAAATGACCGCAAGGATAGGATGGGATGGCGTGGGAAAGGCGAACGGGAGGCATTGGTCCTTGCGGCGCACAGTGTTTATCATGGCCGGAGCGGTTTTGCTGGTGTTCGTCATCGCCTTATTCGCGGTCTCGCGCGTGTCCATGTCCACCATGCTGCTCAATGCGGAAACGAGCTATATCACCGAAAGGCTTACCGTAGCGCAAGGTATTTTAGATGCCACGGCGGATAGCGCGCGGGCGATGATGCGCGATGTCGCCGTGTGGAATGCCACGGTAGATTACGTTCAGGGCAGATATCCGGCCTACTTTGCGGAAAGCTGGCCGGATACCAGCTTGCTGCAGGTATATAACTTCAATTTCATCGATATAAAAGACGCTCAAGGCAACGATGTTCACGTCGAGTTTCGCGATTACCATAACGATACTCCCATTGCCGTTCCGCAAGGATTCTCGGCATCCCTTAACGGCGTAGCCGCCGACGTTCTGGCAAAGCATGCGGATTCTTTGAGCCGCTTGCCGGGGAGCGGGCCGCCCTATATCGACGGCATCTTTTTCTATCAAAATACGGCCTATTACGTCATCTCCATGCCGATTCTTTCCTCTGCCGACTCCCCCGACCCCGCCGGCACGGTTACCTTTGGCACGATTCTTAACGATACGTATTTTCAACATCTTTTGCATTATGTAAATGCCGACTTTGCGGTGATCGACGCGCCTGTTTCCACTCCGGCGGGAGAGATTATCTTGACGGAAGGCTCAGCGTCGGTATCCATCCCCCTTTACGGCATCCAAGGCAACGAAATTACGCTTAAGCTCAGCGAGCCCAGAACGATTTATCACGAAGGTCAGCGCATCATCGAAACCACTTTTTTCTTTTTCCTGCTCATCGCCGTGGGGGCGACGGCCGTGCTGGGCGCGGTGATCGCTCGTACGGCGCTTTCGCCCATCGAAAAGCTCAGCGCGGACCTCAAAAACGTGTCGATATCGGGCGAACTGGATACCGAAAAATATTCTAAAAGCGGCGAATTTATATCTCTATGCTCCTCGATCAACGATGTGTTCGAACGCTGGAGAGAATCCACGGTTTCCGAAACCGCGCTAAAAGCCATTCTCAACGGCATGGATGCTTTTCTATATGTCACCAATCCGGATACGGATGAAATTCTATTCATCAACGATAAGATGTGCGAGCACTTTGGGCTTAACGCCGCCGCGGTCGGACAGGTGTGTTGGCGGGTGCTTCAACAAGGTTTTACGGGGCGGTGCGATTTTTGTCCAAATTACGCGCTTGCCAAAGATCCCTCAAGCGTCGTGGAATGGGAGGAGCATAGCACCCTTACCGGCCGTTACTACAAAAATACCGACTGCCTGATCGACTGGATGGACAAGCAAAAAGTACATTTGCAGCATTCCGTAGATATCACGCCCATCAAGGAAGCCGAGTTCCTACTCAAGAGAAGGCTTCAACAGCAAGAACTGATGACGGCTATGGCACAGAGCTTTGTGTCGCCCGTGGATGTGTCCATCCTGATCACCAATGCACTTACTATGAGCGGCGGCTTCCTGGGCGCCACCAGAATTATGCTTAGTCGCTACGATGAAGGGACAAGTTCGCTCAATGCCGAGTATATGTGGGATGCCCATGAGAAAACCGGCGCGCATCTTCGCTATCCGTTCCACCCGGGCGAAGCGCTCTTTGACATGCTGTATGCGGACAACGCCCCCTACCTTGTGGCGGAGGACACCGCGGGCCAAGCGCGGCTTACAGGCCTTGCGAGGCTGGGCGTCTGTTCGCTCGCCGCTGCGCCCATTCACGTATCCGGCAGCTTCTTTGGCGCCCTGATCGTGGAGGATACGCAAGATGCACGCGCGTGGAGCGAAAGCGACATACAGTTGATCAAGCTCATCGCCAGCGTCATTTCCGGCGCTATCGACCGCTCTGTAACGGAAAAAGAGCTCATGCGCATGTCGTCCATCGTCGATAGCTCACCGCAGTATGTCGCCTATATCGATCGGAGCGGCCGGTTTGAATACGTAAATCAGGGGGCGGCAAACATTACCGGCTATTCCGTCGCCGAACTGCGCGATGGGGGCATAGGGCTTTCATTTAACGAAAAGACAAGGGACGAGGTCTTGAAAACCATCCTGCCCGAAACGCTCGCCGGCGGAAGGCAGGCTCGCGACCTACCGATCACCTGCTCTGGCGGCGCGGAAAAAGTCCTCACTTTCAATTTGTTTACTACGGGCGCCGCAGACGGCGGTTTGGGAATCATCGCCGCCGATATTACCGAAAAGCGCCGCCTCGAGAAGGATCTCATCGACGCCAAGGAACAGGCCGACCTCTCCAACCAGGCCAAAGGCACCTTCCTCGCGCGCATGAGTCACGAGATGCGAACGCCGATGAACGCCATTATCGGCATGACCAGCATCGCCAAAGCATCGTCCGATGTGGAGCGAAAAGAGTATTGTCTGGGCAAGATCGAGGACGCCTCCAAGCACCTACTGGGCGTCATCAACGATATCCTGGATGTTTCCAAGATCGAAGCGAACAAGTTCGACCTCTCCTATACGGAGTTTAATTTCGAAAAAATGCTCCTGCGCGTAACCAACGTGATCAACTTTAAAGTCGAGGAAAAGGAGCAAAGCTTCGCCGTCAAAGTGGATCCCAGCGTGCCTCCTTTCATTGTATCGGACGAGCAGCGCCTAGCGCAGGTGATCACCAATCTCTTATCCAACGCCACGAAGTTTACGCCCCAGCGCGGTTCCATCGCCCTTACCATAGAAAACATCGACGAAACGGAGGGCTTCTTAACGCTGCGCATCTCCGTTTCCGATACCGGCATAGGGATCGATGGGGAACAACAATCCCGCCTCTTCCGCTCGTTTGAGCAGGCGGACGGCGGCATTTCCCGCAAATTCGGCGGCACGGGGCTGGGGCTTGCGATCTGTAAGAGCATTGTGGAAATGATGGGCGGAAGCATTTGGGTGGAATCGGAAGAGGGACAAGGGGCGACCTTCCTCTTCACGGTAAAGGTGCAAAAGGGTGCCAGCGGCAAACAGGCGCTCTTAAGTCCGGCCGTCAACTGGAAGACGCTGCGCATCCTGGTGGTGGACGATTCCTCGGATGTGCGCGAATATTTCCAAAGCGTGGCGAAATCTATTGACATTGCGTGCGATGTGGCGGAAAGCGGCACGGAGGCCTGCGAAAAAATCGAAAGCTCCAAAGAAAAATATAACATTTTCTTTATAGATTGGAAGATGCCGGGCATGGACGGCGTAGAACTTGCGCGCCGCATCAAAGAGCGCGCGCAGGATGATGCCGTCGTCATCATGATCTCCGCCGCGGAATGGGGCGATATCGAACAGGAAGCGCGCAGCGCGGGCGTCGACCGGTTTGTACCCAAGCCCCTGTTCTCCTCCATCATCGTCGATTGCATCAACGAGTGCCTGGGCGTAGATGCGGGAATGGGCGCGCAAGAAGAAATCGACTTGACCGGCTGCTTCGCGGGCAGCCATATCCTGCTTGCCGAAGATGTGGAGATCAACCGCGAGATTGCGATAGCGCTGCTCGAGGAAACCGGCGTTCAGATCGACTGCGCGGAAAACGGCGAGGAAGCGCTGCGCATGTTTGCGCAGGACCCTGACGCGTATCAGATGATTTTTATGGACATCCACATGCCGGAGGTGGACGGCTACGAGGCCACGCGGCGCATCCGCGCGATGCAGACGCCTCGCGCCAAGACGATCCCCATCGTGGCGATGACGGCCAACGTGTTTCGCGAGGACGTCGAAAAATGTTTGGCCACCGGCATGAACGACCATGTGGGCAAGCCGCTTGACATGGATGAGGTCATCGCGAAGATGCGCAAGTATCTGCCGTTTACGCCCGGCGGCGCGGCATAGGGCCCGCGAACCGTAAAACGCACTAAGAGAAAACTGCACCTTGTATGGCACGAAATAAAGTGTTGGGTTTTGCTGAAAGGCCCTGATTTAGGTGCTCTACTTGTTTACTCTATGCATTTATTTTATAATACTCCTGGTGAAGATAATTTATATACAGGGAGAGTAGCAGATGGAAATAAATATTAAGCAGGCAACGCTTGAAGATGTCGATAGCCTAATCGAAGTCCAGGATAAAAGCTTTTTGCTGGACTATCAAAAGTATGGGATTTGTCCATCATATAATCAGACTATAGAAAAGATAACGAGCCATGTTACCAATGACAATACGTATAAGATTTTAGCAGATAGCCAAATAGCGGGCGATATTGTTGTAATCAAAAAAGACGAAGGACACTATCATTTGCAATGTATATGTGTGGTTCCAGAATACGAAAATCTTGGTATTGGAAATATGGCTATGCAATTTATCGAAAGTGAATTTCCCGATGCTGTTTTATGGACGCTAGTAACACCATCAGACAAACTAAGAAACCACTATTTTTATAAAAAGTATGGATTTCAAATGACAAGGGAGTTTTATAGTAAAGACGTTAAAATGTCATATTTTGAAAAGTCAGTTAATGACGTAGTATAAGCATTTTTCGCAATGGGGTTTGGATTCTCCCGACAAGCATGAGGCGGAGATTTACAACGCAAATACCACCCGCCCTTGGCATGAGATTTGATTTGATAATTTTCAAAAGGGATGCTTGACCGCACTTGGTCAGGCATCCCTGAATCGCTATTTGGCAACCTACCCCGCCGTACCCGCCTGTTAGCGGTGCGTTTTCCCTTGAACTTTGTGCCAACAGCCTAAAATTCGCGGTATCCCTGCTCGACAAGCGCCTTTTTGATTGCCGGAAACGGCGCGCAATCGGGCTGCACGCCCAACCTTGCGCACACCGCCGCGGCCGCCCCGGCCGCCTGCCCAAAGCGCATGCAGGGGATCATATTGCGCGTGTGCCCGTCGATCATATGGCTGACGGATATCGTCTTGCCCGCAACCAGCATGCCGCCCACGTCCTTGGGCACCAGTACGCGATACGGAACCTGGTATTCGTGCGGGTCGCGCGGCACGCGGTCGGGGTACTTCTCCAGCAGATCCTTGTCCGAACCCTCGATGGGCTCGGGCATGTGCACGTCCAGCTCCCGCAGCATGTCGCGCGGCGGTATGTTTACCTTTAGCGTCATGATGGAATCCTCAAAGTGCCTATCTGCATACGCGTCCTCGTCGCTAAGATGGTATGCCCCCAGGATGCGGCGCGTTTCGCGCACGCCGATCGCCGGGGACACCCCGAGCACATAGGCATTTTCACAGCCGGGGATGTACTTGCGCGCAAAGGCGACAAGCTTTTTCATCTGTTCCCTTCCCAGAATTTCTCCACGCGTCAGATCTACAGGATCGGTGCCGTCCATGCCGTACAGCCGCGTGGTGTTGCACAGCGCGGTCCCCCGCTCGACCCACAGCGTCTCCAGCCGGAAGTAATGAATGCCCTCGTAAAGATCCCCCGCGCGCTTCGCCTTCTCTACCAGCGAGTAAAACCCGCTGATGCGCGGAATCACGGTTTCTTCGCCCGCCTTCATGCGGTTGCCTGGCGGGTGCTGCGGCTGGGCCTCGTCGGGGTTTGCCAGTGCGTAGGCGGCAATCTTTTCGACATCAAGCCCGCCAAGCTGAAACAAAAGCGCAAACGGCCGCATTTTGTTGTCGCTCTCCCGGCCCTTGTACACCGGCGCTCCGGCTTGGCACGCCAAATCGGCGTCGCCCGTGCAGTCGATCACAACCTTGCAAAGAACGGCGCTGCGGCCCAGCTTGCTCTCCACCACGACGCCGCGCACGGCGCTGCCCTCGAGGATTGGGGCACATGCGCGCGTGTACAGCCATACGCGCACGCCCGCATCCAGGCATAGCTTCAGCGCCGCCTGCTTAAACGCCTCGGCGTCGAAGGGGGTCGTGCCGCGCGCAAGGCCTTCCCAGCGCGGAGCTCCGCCCAGGTCGGCCATGCCATCCATCACTTCGCGCGCAACGCCCTCCGCCCAGTTCGACGCCACCAGCGCGGTCATCATCGCGCCGGTAGCGACGCCGCCCAAATATGCCCTCTCTTCCAGAAGGATGACATCCGCCCCGGCCCGCGCCGCGGCCACCGCGGCCGCAAAGCCCGCCGCGCCTCCGCCCGCCACCACGACATCGGCGCTGTCCAATACCGCAAGCTTTTGGGCCGGCTCCAGCACGCCATCCGCCGATACGATATAATCCGCCACTGTGAAACCTCCTTCGTATCTCATCGCATTCCGTCCGCCATATTCCGCCCTACGAAGCGGACATTCCCCCGATGCCGAAACACCGGGGGAATGAAGCTCATCGAAAAGCCGACGCTAAAACAGCGGCGTCTTGCGGGCGATCAGGTGCAGAATATTGCCTTCGGGGTCCCTGAAGAAAAAGGTGCCGATGCCCTTGTCGCTCATCGCGGGCGGGGTGACGACTTCGACGCCCGCATCCTGGAACACCTTCACCGCGGCGTCAAAATCCGAGCAGGCCAGCGCCAAATGTCTGATGCCGTGCGCGGTGTTGATGCCGGTGGGCGCATCCTCGCTCTGCGGGTAGATCTCGATCATGCTGTCGTCCTTGAGGCGTACAAAGAAAGTGGGCGGAGACTTTTTGTTGTCGTATACGACCTCGCAGCCAAGGTACTTCACATACCAATCCTTCAGCGCTACGGTGTCCTTCGCGGCGATACCCACGTGCTCAAGGCCTTGAATCGCTGCCATAATCCGTTCCTCCTATCGATGATGATTTAGGGTCTGTTAACACAAACGCTCGGCGCCATCTTTGGGCCGCTTTTCGTGCCTGATTTTGCTGCCGTCGATTGCCTTCGGCCGAAAGCGTTGCCTATGGCGACGCCAGTTAAAGCCGCCAAGGCTGTACGCAGCACAGCGTAGCTGCCGGCTACGCCTCCTTCCTGCGCCTCATCCGGCGCAAAAATCGGCTCGAAATCCGGCAATTCGGAATGTGTTAACAAGCCCTAGTCGCAATGGATGAAAAAGCCGGGCGGCGCTTAGCCGTCCGGCTATGTACCCTTACCGCTGCACGCGGCCGGAGGCGTTGCCGCCCATCAGGGATTCGACTTCCTTGAGGGATACAAAGTTGTAGTCGCCTTCGATCGTCTGCTTCAGCGCCGAGGCCGCCGCGGCGAATTCCACGGTGGTCTGCGCATCCAGGCCCTTTATCTGGGCGTAGATGAGGCCGCTGCCGAACGAATCCCCGCCGCCGACGCGATCGACGATGTGCAGGGAGTACTTCTTGGAGAAGTGATACGAATCCGCCTGCGCGTCGTACACCATGCCGGACCAGTTGTTGTCCGAAGCGGAGATGCTCTCGCGCAGCGTGATGCCCACGATCTTGAGGCCGAAGCGGTCGACCAGCTGTTTGGCGACGGACTTGTAGCCTTCGGTGGACAGCTTTCCGCCGGTGACGTCGGTGCCGGCGGCGTGAATGCCGAACACATCCGCGGCGTCTTCTTCATTGGCGATCAACACGTCCACATAGGGCACGAGCTTGGCCATCACCTCGCCCGCTTTATCGCGGGACCAGAGGTTTTTACGGTAGTTCAGGTCGCACGAAATCGTAATGCCCTTCGCCTTGGCGGCCTTGCAGGCAGCCAAGGTAATCTCGGCAGTGCCGTCGGAAAGCGCGGGGGTGATGCCCGTCCAGTGGAACCACTTCGCGTCGGCAAAAATCTTATCCCAGTCAAAATCGGCGGCCGTCGCATCCGCGATGGCGGCGTGCTTGCGATCGTAATCTACCTTGGACGCGCGCACGGAAGCGCCCTTTTCGCAGTAGTAGATGCCCAGGCGGTCGCCTCCGCGGGTGATGAGCGAGGTATCCACGCCAAACCAGCGCAGACTGTTTACCGCAGATTCGCCGATGAGGTTCGTGGGGATCTTCGACACGAACGCGGCATCCAGCCCGTAGTTGGCCAGCGATACCGCCACGTTGGATTCCGCGCCGCCGAAGAGCACCTGGAACGTGTGGCACTGGTGGATGCGCTCGTAGCCCGGCGGAGACAGGCGCAGCATCAGCTCGCCAAAGGTAATGACTTTATTGCCCATGGTCAATCCTCCTCTTATCTCTTGCGCTTACAGAGCCGCGCGCGCTTCGCCGATTTTCTGCGTGAGCAGCTTGGCGTAGGCGGTGATGGAAGCGTAGTCTCCGGTAGCCGCGCCGGACACCAGGTTGCCGCCGACCGCAACGGCCACGGCGCCGGCCTTGATGAACTCGGCAACGTTTTCAGCGGACACGCCACCGGTGGGCATGATGTTGGCCTGGGGCAGCGGACCCCTGATGGCCTTGATGGCCTTGGAGCCGAGCACTTCGGACGGGAAGAGCTTGATAACATCCACGCCAAGCTCCAGCGCCTCGACGCACTCTTTGATCGTCATGCAGCCGGGCATTACGGGCACGCGGTAGCGGTTACAGAACTTGATGGTGTCGGGGTTGAGCGCCGGGGTTACGATGTACTGCGCGCCGGAGGTAAGGGCGATGCGCGCCGTCTCCGGGTCGAGCACGGTGCCCGCGCCGATGAGGATGTCCCCGCCGGGGTACTTGGCAACCAGCTCTTCGATGACCTTGTGCGCGCCGGGGGTGGTAAACGTAAGCTCGATGGCGGCGACTCCGCCCTCCAGGCACGCATCGGCAATGCGGCGCGCCTTGTCTACGGTGTCGGTACGCACGATGGCCACCAGGCCCGACTCGAGAATTTTGGAAACGATCTTTTCCTTCGTCATGGTGCTTCCTCCTCGAAGTAAATTTTGCTCTATCATTGCGCAGCGCGCAAAGATTGCCGGTTATTTTTTGGAATACCCCATCCGCATGGAAATCGCCTCGGCACAGGTTTTTACGTACTTGGCGATCTCGGTATCCCGCGCAGGTTCCAGAACCCGCGCGACGCCGGATGTGGATACCGCCGCAACCACATCGCCCCGGTAATCAAACACCGGCGCGGCGATGCAGCGTATGCCCAGCTCGTTTTCCTCGTTGTCGCAGGCCCAGCCGCGCTTGCGGCTGCGGCGGATTTCGCGCACGAGCAGGCGGGGATCGGTGATAGTATTGGGCGTCTGGCGCGAAAGCTCCACGCCCGTAAGCCTTTCTTCGAGCTCTTCGTCGGTAAGCCCCGATAAAAGGGCCTTCCCAATCCCCGTGCAGTGTACAGGGCTGCGAAGGCCGATCTGCGAATACATGCGTATGGAGTGCAGCGTCTCCATTTTATCGATATAGATGGCATCAAGCCCCTCGAGCACGGCAAGGTGCACCGGTTGCGTCGTCTGCTGAAGCAGCTTGCGAAGGTGCGGCTGCGCCTCTGTTTTAAGTTCGAGCTGGTTTAGATACATGCTTGCCAGTTCCACCACGCGCCGACCCAGGCGGTAATCACCTCCGGGCAGCCGCTCGGCATAGCCGCGCACACACAGCGTAGCCAGCAAGCGGTGGGTGGTAGACTTATGCAAATCCACGCGTTGAGCGATGTGCGCGAGCGATACGCCCTCGCGCTCTCCGGTCAGGGCCTCGAGTACGGATAACGCCCTGTCGATGGATTGTACGGATCCCTTCTCCTGCATGGCCTTCCCTCATATCGCATAGTGAAACGTCGTTTCAAAATCGTGTATAGTATATCATAATTTCTTCCCAGGGACAAGCCGGAGACAGGGTTATCTTAACACTCTGCGACGTCGATTCCGCGCCCTATACAGACATATTTCGCCGCTCATCCGCCGTCACGGCGGATTTTCAGCACAATTTCTTGGGCAATGACAGCATACGCATAAAGCCCGCCTGCCAATCCGTTTTACGGCAAAATGCCCAAGATCTTACGCGCCGACGATCGCCCGCAGCGCCGCCTTTGCATCTGCCTCAAACAGGCCGCCATGGTAGCACACGATCGATTCGATATCCAAACGAATCAGCTTCTTCAGCGACTCCGTCGCCTGCGGCATATCGAGCGTATGGATGGGATTGGGGCCTTTGAGCCCCTCGCCACCCCTATTGAGCGCGTCGCCGGCGATCAAAAGTTTGGCGCCTCGCAGGTACACGCATTGATGCCCCGTCGTGTGCCCGGGCGTATGGATCAGCTCGATCCCCCCGGCGATGGGCAGTGTCTCGCCGTCCACGCTCTTTTTTAAGATCGGAACCGCATGCTCTTTTGCCCTCTTGACGGATTGCTCCGCCCTTTCGCGCTCTTCATCTGAAAGCCCGCCCGCTCTAAGCTTAGCCGAGGCCTTCAACGACGGCTCCACGCCTTCGATATACGGAGCCTCTTTTTCGTGCGCAACGGTTACGATGCCGGGCGACGCCGCGAGGATCTCCTGGGCACAGCCGATATGGTCAAGATCCTGGTGGGTGAAGATCAGCATGTCCAAGCGGTTCACCGAAAACCCGACGCGCCCAATCTCAGCGGCAATTTTGTCGTACTGACCCGGAAATCCCGCGTCCACCAGCACGACATGCTCATCGTCCCAAATCAGCACGGGGCACACGCTGTTGTTCTCTTCGATTTCGAGGATTTCAACGTTATCCCGAATGCGCACGGCCATCCCCCATTCCTTTTTCCATTTCACTTCCTTTCATTGTATAGCCCGTCCGGAAAAATTTCAACCACTGTCAATTTGCATTGCACTCCTCCCTTCGCAACACTGCGGAGTGAGAACGGTGGCACAAGCGCGATCTTCGTTCTTCCTAACTCAAAGAAACCTCAGTTTCTCGTCGTCGCGGACTGCGTATCGCTCGCTTCCACGCTGCGGCACAAAAGCTCGTTCACTCCGTCGCTCCTCCTCTTCCTCATAACCGCTGTGACGATTTTGAGGAGTAAGGAGCACGACGAAAAAAGCACGGAACCCACGTTCTCCGTTCTTCTCAATCCCAAAGAAATCTCAGTTTCTTGGGGATTGAGAAGAAGCTCGCACTGCGCTCCATATCCCCACGGCACCGCAGTGCTGCAGGGATATGGAGCGCAGTGCGAGCTGACGAACCGCAGTTTGGTGGGATTTCGGAGCACAAGCACAATGCAAACCGACTAGGTTTCCGCCATCCAAAGCCCATGCAGGTTGCACCACGCATACACCACAGCCGCCCCCGCAGAGGCGATGAATACGGCCTCGGGCGCGTCGCCGGGCTGTAAAAACTTGATCTGCGCATAGCCCTCCTGCGCCAGGGCAATCCACCCGATATAGTGCTCCTTAAGCATCGGATGCACCGCAGACCCCACCTGCACCTTAATCGCAGCGCCTTCGTGCTGTATGGCGGGCACATGCTTTTCCTTGGAGGCATCGGCGGTATTCGCCACGAGCTCAACCATCGGCTGGTTGCAGCAGACGAGCTCTCCTCCTCCGTCTTCGATGACAGAAACCAGATTTTCGCAAACTTCACAACGATAAAACGTACATGCCATGAAAAAATCTCCCTTCGATCGGCTTGTTCAACCCCTTATACATGCAATATACCCTGGCGGTATACGGCAAAACGCCGGGCACCTACTGCATGCCAAACATCTTTTCTTTTAGATCGAGGTAGTACAAGTAATCGTCCGGATCGACGTTCGGCGGACAACGGTGATCACAAAACGGTATGTACCCGCCGCGCGCGACATACTTTTCGAGCGTCTTCAAATACGCTTTGATCGCATCGCGCCCTGCGCCCAGCTGGATTTTGTCCACGCCGCCCATGATGCGCAGCCGACCGTCGTATTGGTCGAGCAGCTCGCCGGGGTGCGAGCAGCCGTTCACCTCGAACGGGAACAGGCAGTTAACGCCTCCTTCGAGGAAATAGGGCATGATCGGACGCACATCCCCGTCGCAGTCGATATACCAAAGGTCGATGCCATGCGCCTTAAGCCTTTGGTTGATGCGCTTGTAGCGCGGCATCACGATATCTCTAAAAAACGGTACGGACACGATCGGACCGTTTTTGAAGCAGATATCCTCCCAGCCGGATGCATAGTCGAACGTAAGCTCGCCTAGCAATTGGTCGAGGCTGTATTCTACGAGCAGGCAACAGGTTTCCACCATGTCCTCCACCATGCCCGGATAATCATAGCAGGCGTAGGCCAGCCCCTCAAACGTGAGCATATCGCGAATTTTACCGATCATGGAGCCGCAGTCGACGCCCAGCGGGTAGTCGCGCTCGTTAGGATGCCGCGCCGCAAGCGCCTTCACATCCAGCTTGCGGTCGGGATGGCGGATATCGAAATGCTCTTCCTTCACCCGCTTCCAGTCGTCCGGGGTGACGACGGAGGCTTTCAGGTAGTGCGGAATCGTATCGTGGCCGTCCTTGGGCACTTCGGCCAGCAGGCCGTCGGCGTTGATGAGGATACGGGTGGTTGCGGTCTCATCCACCACCTTCTGCTCGAATGGCGGGCACATAAAGTTGCGGCCGCCAACCCCCGCGATGCGGTCGAAGTTAAAAAACACATCGGCCTGCGCGTTGTTTTTGATGCCATTGTCGGTAAACAGCTTCCATTGGGTAAAGTTTTCATCCCAATAGCCGAATTCCATGTTGAAGCAGCGGTCTACACTTTGGTAGTGCATCTGGCGGTTGAAGCGCTCGCGGTCGGTCATGGTTCCCTTCCAGCGGGGGCGGATAGGCTTGATGTCCATGCTCGTCCCTCCTTGCGGCTGTGCGCACATTTTCTTCATTATACGGGAAGCCCGGGAGGGTTACAAGAATCATGTTGTTGATAATGGCGCACCGACCATGTACAATGAAAAAAAAGAATCGCCAAGGAGGAAAAGGCATGGCCGCTCCGAAAAAGGTCAAGGTGGCGTTGATCGGCTCGGGCGCGATCAGCCGCACCTATCTGGAGAATATGTGCGACGTATTTTCCATTTTAGATGTGGTAGGCTGTTCCGACATCATCGCCGGGCGCAGCGCGCAAAGGGCAGAGGAATTCGGCATCCGCCAGATGACCAACGAAGAGATTTGGAACGACCCTACGATTGAAATCGTCGTGAACACCACCTATCCCCTCAGCCACTATGAGGTGACGAAAAAGTCCCTCGAGGCGGGCAAACACGTGCAATGCGAAAAGATGATGGCCGTCACGCTGGACGAGGCGAAAGAGCTGATGGATCTCGCCAAGCAAAAGGGGCTGCGCTTCGGCGTTGCGCCCGATACCTTTCTGGGAGGCGGCCTGCAAACGGCGCGCAAGCTCATCGACGACGGGTTCATCGGCGAGCCGCTGCACGCGCACGCGTTGGTCGCGCGCGGCTATCATCCGCGCGGCGAGGCGGCGGGGCCGCTCTCCATGGTGATGCTGCCCGGCGGGGGCATGCCCTTTGATATGGGCGGCTATTACATGCACGCGTTGATCCACCTGATCGGCCCGGCCGCCAAGGCGGCGGGCTTTGCCAAGTGCACGCGGCCCGTCAGGCGGTTTGAAAACCCGCGCCACCCAAACTATGGCGAGGATTTTGACTACAATACCATCAACACCTTGTCCGCCGCGTTGGATTTCCACTGCGGCGCAAACGGCACGCTCGCCATCGTGTCCGATCACTTCGGCGAGACGCCCAGGCTCGAAATCTACGGAACCCGCGGCGCGCTGATCTGCAACGATCCCAACAACTTTACCGGCGACATCCGCCTGAAGCTCGAGGGCGGGGATTTCCATTCCATGCCGCTCACGCACGGCTACAACGGCAGCCACCGCGGCATCGGCGTCGCGGATATGGCCTGGGCCATCCGCAGGGGCAGGCCGCACCGCACCGATGCGGCCATAGGTTACCACGCGTTTGAACTGGTTAACGGCATATGGGCGTCGGCTGCGACCGGGCAGATCGTCACGCTCGAATCCAAGCCCGCTCAGCCCGCGCCGCTGCGCCCCGGCTTCATCTCGGGGACGGCGCAGGAGGCCGTGTTCGACGAGGCCTAGGCTGTGATGCCGCATAAGAGCGATTAAGAACAGTAGGAGGGTTTTCATGTTCAAAAACATTCCGCAAGTCAAGCTCGGCATCGTGGCGGTCAGCCGCGATTGCTTCCCCATCCAGCTCTCGCAGCGGCGCAGGGCGGATGTCGTCCGCGCGTGCGGCGCGAAGGGCGTCGCGGTCACCGAGATTGGCGCGACCGTCGAAAACGAAAAGGACGCCCTTGCCGCGCTTGCGGAGCTTAAAAAGAACGGTTGCAACGCGCTTGTAGTATACCTTGGCAACTTCGGCCCCGAAGGCCCGGAAACGCTGCTGGCCGCAAAGTTTGCAGGCCCGGTCATGTTCGCCGCCGCCTCGGAAGAGTCGGGCGACAGCATGATCGACGGGCGCGGCGACGCGTATTGCGGCATGCTCAACGCCAGCTACAACCTGGCGATGCGCGGGGTGAAGGCGTACATCCCCGAATACCCGGTCGGCACCGCAGACGAGGTCGCCGGCATGATCGCGGACTTTGTGCCGATCGCGCGCATTCTCATCGGCGTAAAAAGCCTCAAGCTGTTCGGATTCGGCCCGCGCCCGTACGACTTCATCGCGTGCAACGCGCCGATCAAGCAGCTATACGACATGGGCGTGGAGATCCAGGAAAACTCCGAGCTGGATCTGTTCGCGTCGTTTAAAGAGCACGAAGGCGACAAGCGCATCCCTAGCGTTATCGAAGACATGGCCAAGGAACTGGGCGGCGGCAACAAGATGCCCGGCATCCTGCCGCGCTTGGCGCAATACGAAGTTACGCTGCTGGATTGGATGGAGAAAAACCTCGGCGCCAGCGAGTACGGCATCTTCGCCAACAAGTGCTGGCCCGCGTTCCAGACGCAATTCGGCTTTGTGCCCTGCTATGTAAACTCTCGCCTGGCGAGCAGGCTGATTCCGGTGTCGTGCGAGGTGGACCTGTACGGCGCGGTCAGCGAGTACATGATCGCGTGCGCGACCGAAATGCCCCCGACCCTTCTGGACATCAACAATACCGTTCCTGCCGATATCTATCAGCAGCACATCGCGGGCAAGTACGACTATGCCATCCGCGATACATTCATGGGCTTCCACTGCGGCAATACGCCCGCGTGCTACCTCAAGGACGGCCAGATGAAATATCAGCTGATCATGAAGCGCTCGCTCGAGCCCGATACCGAGCCCGATATCACCCGCGGCACCCTCGAGGGCGACCTGCTGCCCGGCGAGATCACGTTCTTCCGCATCCAGGGCGCGGCGGACGGCTCGATCCGCAGCTATGTGGCCCAGGGCGAAATCCTGCCCGTCGCCACCCGCTCCTTCGGCGGCATCGGCGTATTCGCGA
Source organism: Eubacteriales bacterium (assembly GCA_031551255.1). GTDB lineage: Bacteria > Bacillota > Clostridia > Christensenellales > UBA1750 > JAVBNW01. The sequence continues at coordinate 17,736 of JAVBNW010000154.1, forward strand.
TCCCCGAAATGGGCCGCTTCTACCGCCATGTGCTCGTGGAGCGCAACTACCCGCACCACGGCGGGGTCGCGTTCAAGCACGTCGGCAAGCAGCTGTTCGCGGCCGCCAAGCTGCTGGGCGCTGACGAGGTGATGTTCAACCAGCCCAAGGCCATGTTGTATAAGAACGAGAATCCGTTCGGGTAAATAAGGAGGCGATGCAAGGGCTTCGCCCTTGCGCTCCCACAAAAGGGAATGCCCGTGCGCGGGCATTCCCTTTTATCATTCTTACGAACAATTGCTCCTGATGAGCAAATACTGGCGATAGCAGCGAACGAAAATCACCGACATATCATCTTCATAATCGACGCCGACATTTTGAAAGCTTTGGCAAAGGCCGTCTTCCCTGCGCAAAAAATCGTTCCGAATCCACATGCCGATTCCAAAGTGAGGGCATAGGGTTCACATGCGATGACATGCATAAGCGCGGCGCGCTGCTCACTGGGCGAAGCCCTGTTAGAATCGCAAAGCTTTTCTCCATTTCCACATAGAGGGCAATGGCATTATCAATATTCATTTGTCCATCTCCGAATAGTATTTGTTCCTTATTATGAACAATTGTAGCGTAAAAGTCTCTACAATCAAGTCAATTGTTCGACATAAGGAACGAAGCGAGGCGGAGACATGCAAAAGATACGCCGCGACAAGATGCTGGGCAAAAACATCCGGGCATATAGAATCAATGCCCGCCTGACCCAGGAGCAGACGACGGCGCATGTGCAGGTGGTGGGCCTTAAGCTGTCGCGGGAAACATACGCCAAGATAGAATCCGGCATCGCCAACATTCGCGCGGACGAACTGGTGGCGCTTGCCCACATCTTCGGCGCCGAGGTGGGGAACTTTTTTGAAGGCATCCGGCCGCCGCAGGCCTAGATAACCATTGATCAAGCGCACGGAGCGCCTTCGGCGATCAATGCCATGATGCTCTTTGGAATCCCCATTCCGAGAATGCCTGCGCACAGGCATTCTCTCAGACTGATGATAAGGGCAACAAAGAAAAAGAAATGTGCAGGAAACGGAAAAAATATTGCATCATGCGGCTCCTTCCGGGGCGCGGGGCCGGGGCCCCGCCTAAAAAGAGCCGGAGGGTGGCCGAAGCCGTGCGCGCCGAAGGCGCAAACCAGCACGGCGCAAGGCCCGTGAGCGCCCCGTGGCAATCGACCATAGGAGATTTCCGCGGGTATTCGCAAACTGCAGGGTTGTACGGCCGCAGGCTCATACCGGTTAGTATGCAAGTCCAGCCGGAAATGACGAAGTCACTTCAAGGACTTGCATCTCGCGATGACAAATCACAGTTTGTCATCGCGCTAAGAGAATGCCTGCGCACAGGCATTCTCTGTGAAAGTTCTTGCCCAGCTTCTTCCAAGAAGCTGGCCGCCGGAGGCTTTCGTCGGTCTTCTCGTTCTATTCGGCGCTTACTTAGGGCCCATTGCATGCTATGTAAGAATGTACTCCATGCGGCTGATGCGTACCTTCATGCCCAGATGCTCGTAAAACTCCCGGGCGTTTTCGTTAAAGCCCCACACCGATAGTTCCACGTGGTCCGCCGACAGTTCTTTCGCATAGGAAACGGCCCTTTCAAACAGCAGCTTTCCAACGCCCTTCCCCCGAAAGCGTTCATCGACGCACAAATCGTCGATATCTAGGATGGTCATGTCGAAGATCATCGGATGGTCTTTGTAGCCCCATTTTCGCGTGATGCAGTGGCCCACGATCTGCCCGCTTTCCTCGGCGACGAATATCTTTATGTTTTCATCGCCGAGGCATTTTTCGAAATACTCGCTTTCAAACGCCCTTTTGCGCGGCTTCATCATATCCGGTCGCGCATCCAGGTGCAACTTAAAAACCTGGCCTTCCAGCAAAGAAATGCCATCGAAATCGGACAGCGTGGCCTCTCGAATTTCCATCGTCGCTACCTCACATCACATATTGCGCGCATCGCTTTATCACTTGCATGCGCGGAGCCTTTTAAAGGGGAATGCTCGCGCATAGACGCTCCCCATGTTCGTCAACTGCTCATTGCAAATCTCTGAAATTGCTTATCATGCGGGGTTATAGTGTATGACTTTATCAATATATTCCTCAAGCATAGAACCCTGCCCGCTATCCGTCAGAGGCGGAATGCTGATTCCTGTTTTCCACTGATCATTGAACGGCACAAGCTTCAGTTGAATCGTAGCCAAGGCATTGGCAATGGGATCGTTAACAACTCTTTTATACTCCCTTAATGCCCAATCCTCGCCCGTACCGCCATGAGAAATAAGCCCTGTGGCGATATCATACACTTCCGATTGATAAGAGTTATCCTTTAGCCACGGATTGAAAGAAATCGATTCCATTTTCTCTAAAACCATACACAATTTTGCGGGAATAGGGGCGTAATGGGGAGAAACTATAAACAGAACATCGCAATCAATTATTCTCTCATAAATACCGTTAAACGCGCCGTCTCTTACACACCGTTTGTTCTCCAGGCATGTCAGGCAGTTCGTACAAGGGTTCAATTCGTATTCCTTCAGCTCAATGATATCGCAGCTGGTACAAGGCGCTTTTTTCTTTACCTCCTCCACAATGCGTCGGCATATCCTTAATGACGACGTTTCTTTCATTCCTTTTCTATAATTGTTGGATGCCGAAATGCACAATAATTTCAAAGTTTCCCCTCCCATGCACTACACAAACTCTCACCGCTGCCTAGGCCCCGATTTTCCCGATGCCAAGCCGCCGCAACGGCAAATTTGCCAAAACTCGGCGCATCACGGCGCCGGGCGCGGCGCAACGACGGCCTGCTCTCACCATAAAACCCCTCCTATGGCGCACCCGTGAACGCCCGTTCCCTAACTTTGAACGCCATACGCGCTTTCCAGCCAAGTGGCAATGGCAAAGAACACGACAAATAGCGCAATATGAATTAGCGGCAAAAAGCTTACAAACGAAATTTGCTTATTTCCCAATGTTACACACAACGAAATGATGTAGGTAACCGCATACAGGCCCGCCAGCAGCATGGCAACGACGAAGGCCAACAGCCGCACAAACTCGGCTGGATTGCGCAGCGCGGGAATGAGTCCGATCATCGAAATCGGCAGCGATATAGCGCTGAAGGGTATGGAAATGAGGGACGGCAGAATCGGCAACGCAAAGAGTAGGGGCAATAGAACGAGAAGCGCTTTGTTTTTTCGCACATTTGCACCTCCGCTTCGCCACGAAGCTATAAAGAGGGCAGTAGCTTGGCGGAAGCTATTCCCACTCCCCTGTCGCATCCCTGAAGATCCCATCCTCGCCGCGCCTGAAGATGCGCTGGTTGCGCGAGCCTCGAAACCTAAGCTCGAGCGAGCGCTGCGCAAGCACAAACGCTCCGTCGACCAGAATATCGGCCTGTCCAAGCAACGCGGCCCACGAGGGATTCTCTCCCCGCTCAAGCTCTTCGAGCGTATAACCGGTATAGATCCACACGCTCTTACCGCCCTCGCGAACCCGGCGCGCGAGATCCGCCATCGCCTCCGGCTGGGCGAACGGCTCCCCTCCGGACAGCGTCACCCCGGCGCACAACGGGTTCTTCAGCGCCCTTTGCGCCAAAGCTTCGGTCCGCTCCTGCCGCCCGGCATCAAAAGGCCAGGTAGCAGGGTTATGGCAGCCCTCGCAGCGGTGCGGGCAGCCCTGCGCGAACACCGCGAGCCGAAGTCCCGGCCCGTCTACGATGGAATCCTCCGCCGTGCCGGAAATGTTGAGGGTCATTTGGGCAAGCCGTGCTTAACGCGGTCGTGCTCCTCGGCGCGCTTGGCGTTGTTGAAGCGCTCCACGCTGCCGCCCAAATAGCCGGTTACGCGACGGATGCGCTCGAACTTGTGCTCCTCCTCGGATCTGCCGCAGCGCGGGCAGGTATCCCCGATCACGCCGCTGTAGCCGCACTGCGGGTCTCTATCCAGCGGGTGGTTGATCGCGCCGTAGCCGATGCCCGCGTCGTGCATATAGCGAATGACGCTTTCAAAGGCCTCGATGTTGTTCGCGGTGTCGCCGTCAAGTTCCACATAGGTGATGTGCCCGGCGTTGGTAAGCCGGTGGTACGGCGCTTCAATGTCGATCTTCTCGTGCGCGGCCATCGGGTAGTACACCGGCACGTGAAAGCTGTTGGTGTAATACTCGCGGTCGGTCACGCCGGGAACGTCGCCGAACTGGCGGCGGTCCATCGCCACAAAACGCCCGGCCAGCCCTTCGGCGGGGGTGGCGATCAATGTATAGTTCATGCGGCGCTTCGCGCTCTCCTCATCCATGCGGTCGCGCATATGGCCAATAATTTCAAGCCCTAAGTTGCGGGCCATCTCGTTTTCGCCGTGGTGCGCGCCGGCGAGCGCCACCAGCGCCTCCGCAAGCCCTATGAAGCCCACGGTGAGCGTGCCGTGCTTGAGCACCTCGCCCACCTCGTCGTCCGGCCCCAGCACGTCGCTGTCCATCCAGATGCCCTCGCCCATTAAAAACGGGTAGTTGCGCACCTTCTTTTTCGCCTGGATCAGGTAGCGCTCGTAGAGCTGGTCGATCACCAGATCCAGCTTGCGGTCCAGCTCGTCAAAGAAGATGTCGACATCCCCCTTGGCCCGAAGCGCGATGCGCGGCAGGTTGACGGAGGTAAAGCTTAAATTGCCCCGACCGGAGGTCACCTCGCGCGCGGGATCGTACGTATTGCCGATTACGCGCGTGCGGCAGCCCATGTAGGCAATTTCGGTTTCCGGGCAGCCGGGCTTGTAATACTGCATATTAAACGGCGCATCCTGAAACGAAAAATTCGGGAACATCCGCTTGGCGCTGACGCGGCACGCGAGCTTGAAAAGATCGTAGTTCGGGTCGCCGAGCTCGTAGTTGACGCCCTGCATCACGCGGAAGATGTGGATCGGGAAAATCGGCGTTTCGCCGCCGCCCATGCCCGCCTCGAGCGCGAGCATTACGTTGCGGATCACCATGCGCCCTTCGGGCGAGGTGTCGGTGCCGTAGTTGATCGAGGAAAACGGCGTCTGCGCGCCGGCGCGGGAATGCATGGTGTTAAGGTTGTGTACCAGCGCCTCCATGGCCTGATAGGTGGCGCGCTCGGTCTCGATCGTTGCGCGCTTAACCGCAAACGCCTGCGCCTTTTGAATATCCTCGCCGGAAATGCCGAGTTTTTCGAGGCACTCGGCCTCGATCTTTAGGTACTCCTCGCCGTCTTCCACGCGGATGGACGCGCCGCGCTCCTTAATCTTGGCCTGCATGGCCTTGAGGGAGGCCTCGTCGTCTTCCCTGCCGCACAGTAGCATCAGCGCGCGGTTCATATTCTGGCGGTACAACTTTTCGTACGTCTTGCGCACGCCGTCGCCCAAGCCGTAATCGAAATTGTTGATCGACTGGCCGCCGTGCTGATCGTTCTGGTTGGATTGAATGGCGATGCACGCCAGCGCCGCGTAAGATTCTATGCTGTTGGGCTCGCGCAGCGCGCCGTGGCCGGTGGAAAAGCCGCCCCTGAACAGCTTGGCGATGTCGATTTGGCAGCAGGTGGTGGTAAGGGTTAGAAAATCTAGGTCGTGGATGTGAATGTCGCCCTCGCGGTGCGCCTTAGCGTGCTCGGGCTTGAGCACGAACATTTCGTAAAACTGCTTGGCCCCTTCGGAGCCGTATTTGAGCATTGCGCCCATCGCGGTATCCCCATCGATGTTCGCGTTTTCGCGCTTGATGTCGGAATCCGACGCGTCGGAAAACGTGATGTCTTCGTATGCCTTCATCAGGCGCGTGTTGCGCTCGCGCACCCTAGTGCGCTCGGCGCGGTATAGAATATAGGCCTTGGCGATGCGCACGTAGCCGTTACGGATCAGCGCCGCTTCCACGGCGTCCTGTACCTGCTCCACCGTGGGGCTCAAAATCCCCTGCTCTATAAGCTCATCGGCTGCCTGCTGCGCCAAATGCGCGCACTGCTTATCGTCGCACAAGTGATGCGTTGCGTCGAACGCCTTGCGGATCGCATGGGACATCTTGGAAATATCAAAGGGCACGGTACGCCCGTCCCGCTTGACGATGGAGTGAATCGCCGGCACGGCCCGCAAAGTCGCCATAGAAAAGCCTCCCCATACCACTACATTTAGTGTGCATAAGGAGGATACAATACCATATATGGTGTGTCAAGAAAGCATCCCGCCGATTTCCCGAGCAATCGTAAGCGCAGCGCATCTAGGGGGGCCTGGCCGGGGATTTCCGGCAAAATGGAAAATTTCCGCGGCTGCATCCGGGCAACTTTCCCGGGCGATAAGCGGCGCTTTACATCGGCTATTCGATGCGCGCGCATGCAGCTTCATTGCAGCATCGGCTAGAATCTCCCCCCCATAAACCGAATATGTTCGGTTTATGGCGGCAAGCCCTGGGTAGACGCCGAAGGCAGGGCGACACTATCGACAGTTTTTTGACAACCCATGCGGTTGCTGCTATCATAACCATCGACATCTCGTCCGTGCGCCCCGCCTATTCTGCCGATCCGGCCGGATGCCCTGGAGGATATATGCTGCTGAAAAAACTTGGCGACCGCGAATTCTTCACCCGCGTGCTCGCCATTGGGTTGCCCATCGCGATGCAAAACCTGTTGATTAACGCCTCCACCATGATCGACACGATGATGGTAGGCACACAAGGCGAAACGGCTGTGGCTGCCGTAGGCCTGGCGTCGCAGTACGCGTCGTTGTTCTTTTCCGCCTATTTCGGCTTCATCAGCGGGGGCATCATGTTCTTCGCGCAATACTGGGGGGCGCGCAACATGAAGGGCATCTGCCAAGCCTACGGCCTCGCCCTGACGTGGATGATGGCGGTGAGCATAGTCTTCGGAGGCATGGCAATGGCCGCGCCGCAGGTGGTGCTGGGCATCTACACCGATAAGACCCACATCATCGAGGCGGGCATACCCTATATGCGCATTCTGGGGCTGAGCTTTCCCTTGCAGGCGCTCTCAATGGCCATCTCCGCACTGCTTCGGTCTACCGAGCGGGTCAAGGTGCCGTTCCTGGCCAGCGTAGCAGCCCAGGCAACCAACGTTCTGGTCAACGCCCTGCTCATCTTCGGGCTGCTGGGTCTACCCAAGCTGGGCACGGTGGGCGCGGCTATCGGCACGGTGGCGGGCGGGGTGGTCAACGTGGCCATCCTGTATATCTTTTGCATCTGCGAGGGCAATTCGCTGGTATTGCGCTTCAAAGAGCAGTTCGGCTGGCCCCTCTCTTTCATCAAGCTCTACTTCGTCAAGTGCGCGCCCATCATTGCCAATGAGGTATTCTACGGCGTCGGCCAGCTACTCATCAACATCGTCATGGGCAGGCAGATCGCCGCGGGCATCGCGGCCATGGCGATCTTCCGGGTTGTCGAGCGCATCATCTTCGCGTTCTTCAGCGGCTTTACCAACGCGAGCGCCATCATCGTAGGCAAGCACGTCGGCGCCGGCGAGCTTGACGCGGGGTTGCGGGACGCCAAGCGTTTCGCCTTCCTGTGCCCCGCCGTCACCTGCCTGGTATGCCTGATCATCCTGCCTTTTCGGGCTCCGCTGCTGGGCCTTTTCGGCCTGAGCGGCGAATCGCTTGACTTTGGCATGTACATGTTGGCGTTTTATGTCATCGCGGGCACGCTGCGCACCTGCAACTACATCATCAACGATACGTTCAGGGCGTCGGGCGAGACGGTGTTCGGCACCGTAATCGAAATCGCGAGTCTGTTCGTCGCTACCATACCCGCCGTGTTCCTGACGGGCATGGTATGGAAGCTGCCCTTCCTGGCGGTCTTTTCCGTGATGTTTATCGACGACCTGGTGCGCATCCCGGTAATGATCCGGTACTTGCGGTCGGGGCGCTGGATCAAGCCGGTCACCGAGGAGGGCTTATCCGCCCTTCCCGCCTTTCGCGGAAAGATGAAAATACGCGCGGGAAAGGCCCGCGCGTAAGGATTTCTCTTTCTTTTTCGGCCATTATGAAGGGCGGCTCCATAACCATGTCAAGCTTTCCTACTTTGCCGCCTCCGGCGATGATTCGGCGAGCAGGGCGGCTTTCCACTTTCCGGAGCGGAATCTGAGATACGTTAAAAGGCCGCGCACCGCAAGATCCGCCGCCATGGCGATCCACGCGCCGGAAAGGCCCAGGCCGAACACCTTCACCAGCAGGAACGCCAGCGTGATCCTAAGCCCCCACATGCCCGCCATGCCGATCACGAGCGGGGCCACGGTATCCCCCGCGCCGCGCAGCGCGCCCGCGGACACGATCGCCAGCCCGAACAGCGGCTCGGCAAACGCGATGATGCGCAGCGCTCCGGAGCCCAGGGCGATGACCTCGACATCGGGCGTAAAGATACGGATCAACGCCTCCGGGAAAAAGAACAGGATGAGCCCGGCGGCGATCATCATCACAAACCCGAGGCGTATGTTCGCGCGGCCGTAGCGCGCGGCGTCGTCCGGGCGCTTTGCGCCCAGAGATTGCCCCACAAGCGTAGTGGCGGCCACGGAAAAGCCGAATACGGGGTTGTAGCAGATCGCCTCGGCGGTGATGGCCAGATGATGCGCCGCCAGCTGGGCGACCCCCAGCCCCGCCCCGATGCTGGTAAAATACGTGTGTCCCTGCGAGATCACCACCCGCTCGCCCGCCGCAGGCAGGCCGACTTTCAGCATATCCCGCACATCCGCAAGGTGAAGGCGGTAAGAGAGCCTGGGCGAAAAGCGCAGCGCGCCTTCCTGCCTCGCCAGATAGATCAGCAAAAAAATGCCGATGAGCGCCATGGAAACCGCGGAAGAGATTGCCGCGCCGCGCACGCCCAGCCCCGCGCCCCACATCGTCCACTCGATGTGCACGGGCCAGCTTTCGGGGAACAGCGCCACGCGGCGCGTGGGAAAGATCAGCAAGTAGTTGCCCAGCGCGTTGAGCAAGTTGGCCGCGAGCGTAACGCGCATCGGCGTTTTGGTATTGCCGGTTCCGCGCAGGGCCCCAGCCATGGCCGCCCCCGCAAAATGAGGAATATACGACAGCGCAAGGATGCGCATATACGCGGAGGCATCGGCGTGAATCGCCGGGTCTCCCCCCATCCAGCGGGGAACCCACTGCGCAAGCAGCAGCGCAAGCAGCATGACCACGGCCCCGAGCAGCGCACTCATCACCAGCGATTGCCGCGCGTACGCACCCGCGCGCAACGGCTTATCCGCACCCCAGCTGCGCGCGACCATCACCGTGCCGCCCACGGAAACCGCCATGGAAATGCTGTTGATCAGCCACATGGGCGAGGCGTTGATCGCCACAGCCGACGTCGCCTCGCGCCCCAGGCTCCCCACCATCGCGGTATCGACATAGTTCACCATGGTCACCATGATGTTTTCAAAAATCGACGGCCACGCAAGGGCCATCACGCGGCCGTACACCGCTCGTTTCGACATGCTTTCGGACAACTTCGGCCGCCTCCCCGTGGCACAGTGTTCCTATCTTACCACGGCGGGGCATGGGGAAACAAGCGGAAAAAGCGCAGCACCGAAGGCCTTCGGCGACCAAAGGGCGTCATGTCCTTTGGAATCCCGCCCTGCACCCTGGGCAACAGGTGCGAAACTACCCCGCATCCGCGCTGTCGTACATCGCGATGATATAGGGATGCGATTCGTCGTACTCGGTCAGCGGCTTGGGGTTTTCCACCTGCCCGATCAGGCGCACGCCCGCGCCTGCAACGCCGGTAGCATCGTCGCCCAGGTCCTTTCTGCACGCGTCCATCAACGCCTCGAGCTTGCGCACCACATCAGGATGCTGATCGTACACATCGTTCTGCTCGGCGATATCTTCGGCCAGGTTGTATAGCAGCCGCACCTTCTCGCCGCGCTTGAGCACGTGAAGCTTCCAGTCTCCATGCCGCACGGCCTCCAGCGAATTGCACAGGTAATAAAAGAACGTATCGCGGTGCGCGGGCGCGTTGGGGTCGGTAAGCAACGATGAAAAATCCGCGCCGTCGATCTTCACGGCAGGGTCCGGCTTTGCGCCGCACAGCGCCGCAAACGTGGGCAAAAAGTCGATGGAGGAAACGATTCTATCCGACACGACGCCCGAGGGTATGTGCCCCGGCCAGTACAGAATGCACGGCACGCGCTGCCCGCCCTCCCAGGTGGTTCCCTTGATGCCGCGCAGCGGCAAGTTGCTGCCGCCGTGGTCGCCGCGGCTGCCGTTGTCCGATGTAAAGATCACCAGCGTGTTTTCCGAAAGCCCCTCTTGCTTAAGCTGATGCAGCACGCAGCGGGTGGCCCAGTCCACGCACTCCACGCACGCGCCGTAATCGCCGTTTTGCGATGACTTGGCGAACCGATCGGGCGCGTACAGCGGCAGATGCACATGCATGTGCGCAAGGTACAGGAAGAACGGCGTCTCCCGGTTGCGGTGGATGAACTCCGTAGCCTTCTCCACATACCGCTCGGTTAGCGCGCGCTGGTCGGGCTGCTGCTGAATCACGCGCTCGCCGCTGATGAGCGGAAGCGGTGGGCTGTTTTCGTGCGTGAGCTGCCTGCCCATGTCGTTGCTGTAGGGCAGCCCGTAGTATTCGTCAAAGCCGTGGCGGGTGGGCAAAAACGCGGGCTGGTCGCCGCAGTGCCATTTGCCCACGATCTTCGTCGCGTAGCCCCGATCCTTGAGCAGCGAGGCGATGGTCGTCTCCTTATCGCTCAGCCCGACGCCCTGCCCCGGAAACAGCACCCATTGACCTTCGAACGAGCCAAAGCCGATTCTGGGCGGATAGCAGCCGGTGAGCATGCCCCCGCGCGACGGCGAGCACACCGGAGATGCCATGTAAAAATCGGTCAACCGCATGCCTTCGCTCGCCATGCGGTCGAGCGTGGGCGTCCGGTTGAGCTGCGAGCCGTAGCAGCCAAGATCTCCATACCCAAGGTCGTCGCAGTTGATCAAAACGATGTTCGGCCTGTCCACTGGTCGGTCCCTCCTATCTGTCGATTCTTTTCATCCCATCGCCAATATTTTACCAACGCGCGCGTAAAAGGACAAGCGTACGCGGCCGCCGATTACGCGTTGACACGGCGGAATGCCTATTCTATGATGATAGAGTCGCCCAACTTTAAAAGCGGAACGCTGAGCGAGTAATTTTTTCACAGGGCAAGGGGGCGTAGCCGGCAGCTACGCAGACCTAAGTTCAACGCCGCCATGCGGAAAAAGATCCGCTCGCGTGCTCTTCGTTTGAGGCTGGCCGACTATATAGTCACCGAACCCAAAAATGGAAGCGAGATGAACGGGAATGTTTTTCGCGCCACAAGACGGAGCCAACCGTTCGCACGGGCATTGCGCCTTGCCCTACGCGCGCGCCGCATGTGCTCGACTCCGGCCACAGGCGCGCCGGGCGCGTTCCACTTCGGCGGGGAGCTCGCGGAGGGCATGCATACCCTCCCGCGAAGGCGCGTAGCACCGTGCCGCCGCTTACAATCATGCTCAAGCCGGCATCCGGGCTGTGCAACATGCGCTGCGTGTATTGTTTCTATGCCGATGTCGCCGCCCGCCGCCCGGACCTACCCATGGCCGTTATGAGCGAAAATACCCTGGAGGCCGCTGTAGAAAACGCGCTTCACTACGCGGACGGGCGCTGCCACTTCGTATTCCAGGGCGGCGAGCCCACGCTGGCGGGGCTCGGTTTTTTTGAAAGCGCGGTTCGCCTTCAGGCAAAGCATAATAAAAAGCGCGTGCGCATAAGCAACGCCATCCAGACAAACGGGCTTCTGCTTGACGGCGGTTGGGCACGGTTCCTTCACGAGCGCCGCTTTCTGGTAGGACTCTCGCTGGACGGCGACGCGCACGCGCACGACGCGCTCAGAAAAGATGCCGCCGGCAAGGGCACGTACAACCGCGTGACCAAAGCCGCCGCGCTGCTCGCCAAACACGGCTGCGAGTACAACATACTGGCCGTCGTCACGCGAAGCGCCGCGCGGCACGCGAGGGCCACGTACAATCACCTGAAACGCCACAAGTTTTTGCAGTTCATTGCGTGCCTAGACGATCTGGGCGGTTCTTCGAGCGCGTACTCGCTCACCCCGGAGCTATACGGGCAGTTTCTGTGCACGGTATTCGACGCCTATTATGAAGACTTTATGCGTGAGGGGTATGTAAGCGTGCGCGCGTTTGACAACTACATTCAGCTTTTGATGGGCCATCCGCCCGACAGCTGTGCGATGAGCGGCCGCTGCGCCGCGAGCCCGCTTGTGGAGCACGACGGCAGCGTGTACCCCTGCGATTTTTACGCGCTGAGCGAGTGGCGGCTGGGCGACATCGTGTCCCAGCCCTTAGAAGAGATGCTGGGGAGCGAAAAGGCGCTCGCGTTTTCTGCGTTTTTCGCCTCGCGGCACCCGGATTGCGCCGCGTGCAAGTGGCTTCATCTATGCCGCGGGGGTTGCCGCAGGGACTGCGAAGACGCGGCGGAGGCACATCCCGGCAAAAACCGCCTGTGCGGCGCATACCGCATGCTTTTTGAGCACGCGTATCCCCGGATGCTGGAGATCGCGCGGCGTGCGCGCAATCCTCGGGCGTAAATAAAGGTATCCACAGCAAGCAGATCGCCATCGCCGCGCCCGCGCTTGGGGCGGCGGAATTGCCAGGGCGTGTCCCTAGGTAAACGATGAGTAACGCAAGAAAACGCAACGAAAGCCTCCGGCGATCAGCTTTTTGAAAAAGCTTACAAAAACCAGAATGCCTGTATACAGGCATTCTAAAGGAGGATTCTAAGGGCATCATGCCCTTTGGTCGCCGAAGGCCCTCGTCGGCTCTTTATTATTCAGTGCTTACCTAGAACTACTTCCACCTGCCGAGCAGGGATCGCATCCACGCGACGAGATCTACATTGTAGGCTTTTTGCAGGTTGTCGCGGGATAAAACCCTCTCCGTCGGCCCCTGGGCGATCGCGCGGCCTTCGTGCAAGAGGAGCGCTTCCGTGCCGTAGGTATAGGCGAGGTTCAGGTCGTGCACGATGGAAAGCACAGCGCGGCCCGGCCTGGCCGCCCACCCCGCGATGATATCGAACAGCGCGATTTGGTGCTCTATATCCAGGTGATTCGTCGGCTCATCCAGGATGAGCACGCGCGGATCCTGCGCCAGAGCACGCGCGAGGCATACCCGCTGTAATTCACCGCCCGATAGCGTCGTAACCGTGCGGCGCGCCAGGTGCGCGGTGCGCGTAAGCTCCAGCGCCTCATCGATCGCCAGGTCGTCCTCTCGGCTAAGCCCGCCAAGCATCCCCCCCGCGTACGCATAGCGCCCAACGGAAATCAAATCCCTAGCGGTATAGGGAAACTGCGCAGGGTTTTGCTGCGTCAAAACGCCGATGAGCCGCGCGCGCTGAGCAGGGCTGAGCGAAGATATGGCCCTGCCTTCAAAGCGCGCATCGCCCTGGTGCGGCAGCGTGCCCATGATCGCGCGCACCATCGTAGTCTTGCCCGATCCGTTAGGGCCTACCACCATCAGCACATCGTGCTCGTTAAGCGAAAAACTCACATCCGAAAGAATCGGCGTCCCTGCTATGGAAACGCTCAGATGCCGGGCCGTAAGCACGCTATACCGCCTCCTTTCGCTGGCGGTAAAACAGAAAAATAAACACCAGCGCGCCGAAGATGGATGTCAGCACGCCGATGGGCAGCTCGAGCGGCCGCAAAAGGGTGCGGCTCAAAAGATCGCACAGCGTCAGAAAAATCGCGCCCGCCACAGCGGATGCCGGAAGCAGGCGGGTGTTGACCGGCCCGATTGCGATGCGCACGATGTGCGGAATCGCCAGGCCGACAAAGGCAATGCTGCCGCACACCGACACTGCCGCGCCGCACAGCACCGCCACGCACAAGAGCACCTGAAGGCGCACCCGTCGTATGTTCACCCCGGCAAACGCGGCCTGCTCCTCGCCCATGGCAAACGCGTCCAGCTCGCGCGAGCGCATCAAAATGCCCCCGATGCCGACCACCGAGCACGCGCCCAGCAGCGCGGTATACACATAGCCCCGCCCCGCCAGCGAACCCATGGACCAAAAGACGATCTGCTTGACCGCATCTCCGGAACACGCGATGATGAGGCTTGACAGGCTGCTCATCAACATGGAAAAGATCACGCCGGTCAAAATGATGGTGTTGGAGGAAAGGTTGCGGTCGATCGCGCGCACGAACCCCAGGATCAGCAAGAGCGACGCAAACGCAAAGGCGATGCTCATCAGCGTAACCGTAAGCTGCGGCAAAAACGGTAGCGAAAGCCCGACGGCTATGGCAATCACCGCGCCGAGCGAGCCGCCGGCGGTAACGCCCAGCGTGGAGCCGTCGGCCAGCGGGTTGCGGATGAGCCCCTGCATGGCGCCGCCCGCCACGGATAGGGCCGCCCCGGCGAGCATGGCGAGCAGCACGCGCGGCAGGCGGATCGACAAGAGGATCGCCGCGTTTTCCGGTGCGAAAGGCAAAACATTCGCGCCAAAGGCTGCGTGAAAAAGCGCGCCCATTGTTTCCGAAAGCGGAATGTCCACGGAGCCTATGCATAAGCTGGCCGCGCACACGGCTACAAGCCCGGCGCCCAGAACCGCCATCATGGCCGCAAAACCGCCCCGCCGCTTACATAACGAATTCATTTTCATATCCCATCCTCGGCGCGGTGACAAACTGCGGTTTGCCATCGCGAAATGCAAGTCCTTACCATAGCCCATGCATGCCGGATTGCTTAAAAACGATGCATGCCGGATGGCACAACGAGGAATGAAAATCATGCGGATGCCATCCGGCATCGCCCTTGCTCCAGCCTTGCATTTCGCCTTGCTTTGCAGGTATTTTCGTAGCAAGATTCAAGATAAAGCAATCCGGCATCATGCAAGGCTTTGCAGCTTCCCGCGTCTTTCTTGGTTAACCTTATTATCAGCTGACGCGAGGCTCTCAGGCGATAGCCCCGCCTTTACACGCGCGCTCTTCCACGCTGATTAAGGCGTGTCCCTAAAGTCACCGCGATGCAGATTGCGGTAGATGTCCCAGCAGATTAAGGCATTTCGCCGTTTTTCTTCGGCGGGGGGTACGCGTCCCCCCCGCGAGGCGCAATGCGCCGATAAGATGCCGTAAAATGCACGCGCAGGAGTTTAGGAGCACGCCCTAGCAATACTCTCTACTGCGCGCCGTACGCAACGTCGTGCATCGCCTTTGCCGCATCCACCAAGCGCGGGCCGGGGCGCGTGCTCATGTTCATGTCGATCATCTTTACCTGTCCGCCCTGAACGGCTAAGAGGGTATCCCAGCCGGGCCTCGCGGCGATCTCGGCAAGCGGGTCGGCGGGGCCGAACGAGCCGTCCGATGTCGTGAGGATTACGTCGGGATTGCGCGCGATGATCTGCTCTTCGGAAATTGCCGGCCATCCTTCCAAATCCCCAAACGCGTTTTCAAGCCCCGCGTACCCCAGAAGCTCGTCGATGAACGTGCCCGTTCCGCAGGTATACAGGCCGAACTCCAATGGAGAGATTTCCACATAGGCGGTCTTCTTTTCCGAGACATTCGAAGCGATCTCCTCAAAACCCTTTTTCATATCGGCAACCAGCTTGGCCGCCTCAGGTATCTTGCCGGTGATCGCGCCCAGCGCCTCGATCATGCCGTAGGCATCCGAAATGGTCTGCGCGTCGCTTACGTACACTTTAACGCCCGCCGCCGCGAGGGATTCTCTTTGTTCGGCCGTCTGCG
>JAVBNW010000133.1:0-10292 GCA_031551255.1 Eubacteriales bacterium
GCATATCCTCGCCGTTGTGGGTGGCCCTGATGTACCATGTTTGATGGTTCAGCCCCGCGCAGATGATGTCGAGCTCTTCCGCTTTGAGCCCGAGCGCCTTGGCCATGAGGTGATGCCCGCCCTGCACGCCGTGGCACAGCCCAACCGCGCGCACGCCGCCGTACTTGATCGCCGCCCAAGTCATCATGGCGTTGGGATTGGCGTAATTCAAAAGCAGCGCGTCCGGCGCGCACACCTTACGCATATCGTTGCAAAGATCGAGCATGAACGCCACGCCGCGCTGGCCGTACATGATGCCCCCCGCCGCGAGCGTATCCCCTACGCATTGGTCGAGCCCATATTTGAGCGGAATTTCGATGTCCGTCTCAAAACCTTCCAACACGCCGATGCGTACGACGTTGAACACGTACTTCGCGCCCTCGAGCGCCTCGAGCAGATTGAGCTTAGAACTGATGCGGATATTGAGGCCGTTGCCCTCGATATCGCGCTGGCACAGCTTCGTTACCATATCCAGGTTGTGCTGATTGATATCCATAAACGAGAGTTCTATATGGCGAAACTCCGGCACCGCTAAAAGATCGCTGAGAAGCTTGCGGGTAAAGCCTACCGAACCCGCGCCGATGAAAGCGGCTTTGAACATAGGTTTTCTCCTTTCAAGCGCCGTTTCAAGGCGCGAAAAGCGTATACATAGATCATCCAACGGTTTGGCAAGACGCCGCCCCCATAAAAAGGAAGCGCAGAGCGGCTGCGCCGCCCAGCGCGCCAGATCGTGAAAAAGCCTCGGTCGCTCGCGTCTCTCAGAAGAAGAACCTATCCCCGAGTCGGCCCAGTGGGCCGAACAGACGAGGGAGAATACCAGCGAAGCGCGTCCGCCGGCGCAACGAAGCGGGTGGTCAATATCACCTCGTAACAGGCGATTCTAGCTTCTTTGTGTTTTTGCCGGCCGAACCATCGCACCTTCTCCGTCGAGCTATCTTCGGCGGGGGGCTCACGGGGGGTACGCGTACCCCCCGTGCCGTAACTACGCCAGTGCCTGCTTAAACGCGCGCAGCGCCTCGCGCGCGCCGCCCATCTGCGAATAGGTCTTTTCGGTTTCAAACTCGATGACATGCCATATGGCCCCGCCGGCCTCCGCCTCTGCCACCGCAGCCTTCAGGTCGTGATCGTCGCTGCCGAACATCGCGTCGTGCCCGTGATCCGGGTTGCCCGCCTTGAAGGGCTTAAAGTGCGTAGTGCGCAGGCGGCCCTTGAACTTTTTGAGCTCCGCCATCAAATCCATGCCGCCCTGCAAGCCGTTGCCGGTATCGATCTGCGGAAAGATATCTCCCGACATCGCGCCGAAGAAGATCTCCCACGCGGTTTTGCCGCCAAACTTGGTATCGAATTCGTGCGCATGGTTGTGGTAGCCCAGGTGCATACCCTGTTCCTTGAGCTTGACGTTCGCGGCGTTCATGCGCTGTGCAAACTGCTCCCATGCCTGCGCGTCGTCGCCCTTGAGGAAAGGGACGACCACGGTATCCACCCCAATGGCCTTCATGTAGGCGACCGTAGCCGCAAAGTTTACGCCCTCGAGCGATTCCAGCGGCACATGCCAGCCGCAAATGCGCAGGCCGGTCTCCTCCAGCGCGCTTTTCACCGCCTGCGGAAGATGCGAGAAAGGCCCGAAGAATTCGACGCCGTCGTAGCCCATGTCCTTTACTTTTTGAAGCGTCCCCTTCATATCGGTAAACAGCGTGCCTCTGACGGAATACAGGCCCAGTGCGATCGGAAGCTTATTCATATGTTTTCTCCTCCCTGTCGTTGGATTCGGAACCTCGGGCCTGCCAATGCCTTCCGGCAAACAGGCCATGGATGCCCTTAGTATATCACACCCCGCGGCGCACGCAAGCCGTGCGCACCGCTGTTACGCGCGCGGGAAGTACAGCGTATAGCGTTGGTTGTGGATGTTGTAAAGCGGCGTAAACCTCAGGTTTTCCTTCTGGCCGACGGTCTTCCAGCCCAGCTTCCAGGTGCCCCACTGGCGCTCGTCGTCCGGCGTGAACAGCGCGCGGGGGTGATCGGGATCGTACGCAAGCGCGGGCTCGCCGTCCGTAAGGCCGGCCAGCGCTACGGGGCCGTCTAAAAAGGCGGCGTAACCGGGCGCGTCGTCCAGGGGATGCAGCGTAATAGTCTTGGGAAGGGTTACGTTCAACCGCGCGCTCCCCCACTCCCTGTCAATGCGCGCAAAGCCTCCGCGCATCTCGTATGCGATCTCGCGCCCGGCCTCATCTTCGATGCGTATGGCCCCGGCGATCCACCACGGAACTCTGATTTTAACTGCAAACGCTTGACCCTGACCCTCAATCGTCAGAGCAAACCGCATCGCTTCGGCGCGGATTTCCCCGCTTATGTCATCCCGCAGCGACAGCTTGACATCCTTGGCAAGGCCTACATCCTTCGCGGGCAATGTAAGGTCGTAGGGAAAAAACTGGCACGCGTACACCTCGCGCGGGGCGGCATAGCAAAGGCTCTGCCCCAGCATCGTGGCATTCGCCTGCACCAGCGTGCCGTGACAGCACCAGAAATCGTCGGTTTTTGAGCCCCAGCGTTTCTTGGCTCCGGGCTGCATCGGCAAAAAGTAGCTGACGATTTCGGATGTTTCCGGCGTCTCCTCGGTTTGTTCGCACGGATAGAAGGGCTGGTAATACCCTTGCGCGAGGATGCCGTTGTACAGGTTGCGCTCCCAATAGTCCATATAGCGGGCGTCGCCCTCCACGCGGAACAGAAAATCCGCCAGGCGCATCATGTTGTATACCGTACAGTGTTCCTGGTTCTTATCCCCCAGCCGCGCGGCCTGCTTGCGCATCGGCGACCACACCTCGCCCGAGGTTTGCCCGCCGGTCGCGTAAAAGCCGCGGTCCTCGACCGCAAGCTTCCAATAAGCCTTGGCAATGGCGAGATACCGCGCCTCGCCCGTCACCTCGTATGCCTTGCACACGCCCAGGATTTCGGGGATGGTCGTATTCGCATGCATGTTCGTCAATACGTCCTCGCCGCGCAGCAGCGCTTCATAGTAACGGGGGCGCTCGTATCGGCGCATCAGCTCGGCAAAATCCTCATCGCCGGTCAGGCGGTAAAGATCCGCCCAGGCCTCCATCATGCCGCCCGTTTCGGTGCGGTCCATCAAGTCGCTCATCTCGTCGCGCGAAATGCCCTCGGTGTACCTGAGAAACCACTTCGCCGCGCCGCGCGCGATATCCGCCGCCTGCTCGATGCCCGCATATTCGCAGGCGTCCGCGAGCCCCATCAGCGTTTTGTGCAAGGTATAGTGCGGCGCCCAGATGGATTTGCCGTCCCTGATCCACCAAAGGTACTTTTCCGGTATGGTAAAGCACCATTCCCCGCCGTTTTCCTGCTGGCAGCGGGCAATCTCCTGAACCACGTACGCGGCGCGCGCCTTGTGCCGTCCGTCGCCCGTTTCGCGGTACATGCGCGCGGTTCCCGACAGCCAGTGCCCGGTAAAGTGCCCGCGAAGCTGGCAGGTGGGCAGCTCCCATCCGCCATGGAAGCCCTCCGGCAGCGAGCGCAGGCTGACAAGCCCGGCCTCCTGCCGGTAGTTGTACAAGATGTTCTCCTCGTCAAGCTCCATCAAATAGCGAAAATTGGCGTCCCTCTGCCTGGCGAGCAGACCGCCAGCGATGTTCGCGTGCACATTGATCGGCATGTGCTTCCCTCCTATCGATTTTTCGAGTCTCTTCCATGAGCGCCGCGGCGTTTACCATACAGAAGCGTCTAAAACGCATCCAACGAAAAGAACACCGGATCGCAGGCCGCTGCGATGAGCGCTTCGGTGGTTGTCAGCGTCTTCTCCAGCGCCACGGGCGAGAGCAGCTTGAGCATCATGTGGACGTCGAGGTCTTCCTCGCCCTGCGCATCCGGCCACAAGGGGCGCGGAATCTTCGCGCGCAAGGGCAATCCGGCGAGTTGCGCCGCAGCTCTAAGCGCCTCGGGCAAAAGCTTCGCAAGCGCCGGCGCGGCCATCCATTCGGATGCGTAAAACGCGGGCTTTGCGCCTTCTTTCTGCTTCATATCTCCGATCATCACATAGCCCTGAACGCGCCCATCCGCCTCCAGAACGAATGCCGTTTTCATCATGTTGGGCGCCCATTCCTGCCAATAGGCGAGCGTATCCCGAGCGATCGCGCACGGAAAGCTCGATGCGTATAGATCGTACAGGCCGCGCATCGCGTCAAGATCGCCGGGCCGGTACGGCCGCAAACAGATATCGTCCGGAAGCTCCGCCGCCGGAAGATCGAACGCAACCCGCGCAAGCGGCGCGCTTTGAAAGCCCGCCTTTAGATATAGCTCGTCCGCGCCGGAAAACAGCATCGACACCTTCATGCCAAGCGCCTTCATCCTGTCGTCGGCCATATCCAGCAGGCGAAACGCCAGGCCCCTGTGCCGGTATTCGGGCCGGGCGCCCACATCGGCGATGCCCCCCATGGGCACCGCACGGCCGCAAAGGTACATCCTTCGCGGCACGATGCGCACCGCCGCAGCGATGACGCCACCATCCACCGCCACGAGCGTGTTGCGGATATCCTGCTCCGGCTCGAACTCGTAATGGCGCACGAAGTAATCGCGCGGGGTGTCGGGAAAGCACAGATCGCAATTGTCGTACCACAGTTCCAGTTCCTCGGGCTTTAAGGGGCGAAATTCCATGGGCAGGCTCCTTTCTTGGGCGCAATCGGCCATTGTATAGTCAACCAACCCCAAAAGCGGGCAAGCGAGCGAGAGGTTTTTCCCCAGGGCAAGGAGGCGTAAGCAGGCGTAGCCGGCAGCTACGCAGACCGGAGCCCGACGCCGCCATGCGGGAAAAGACCCGCTCGCCTGCTCTGCATTTTGGGTGGGTTGACTATACTACCAGGTTTCCTCGTCGGTTCCGGTTCCGAGCAGCTCCCGCGCGTCTTCCTCGGGCATCTCCTCTACCGAGCGCAGACGGCGCTCGATGGTGCGGGTCTTGCGGGTGGCATCCTCGATGGAGTTCGCGGCGGTGCTCAGCGCGCGCTGCGTCTTTTCCAGCGTTTGCGCAAAGCGCCCGAAATCGGTCTTTACGGCGCCGAGCAGCTGCCACACCTCGGCGGAGCGCTTCTCGATGGCCAGCGTGCGAAAGCCCATTTGCAGGCTCGTGAGCAGCGCGCACAGCGTCGTGGGGCCGGATACGGTGACGCGATAGTCCCTCTGCAGCTGCTCTACAAGGCCCTCTTGCCTAAGCGTCTCGGCATACAGCCCCTCCACCGGCAGGTATAGGATCGCAAAATCCGTAGTCAGCGGGGGATTGATGTACTTATCGCGGATGGAGCGCGCCTGCACCTTGATCGCCTCGCCGAGCGCCTTGGCCTGCGCGGCCACCTGCGCGGCGTCGCCCGCGTCGTACGCGTCCATCAGCCGCGCGTAGTCCTCCTGCGGAAACTTCGCGTCGATCGGCAGAAGGACTTCTTCCTCGCCCCCGCCCGGCATGCGCACGGCAAAATCCACCCTCTCCTGCGAGCCCTTCTTCACCTGCGCGCCGCGCTCATACTGCCCGGGCGCGAGCATCTGCTCAAGCAGCGCCGCCAGCTGAATTTCGCCCCAGGTTCCGCGGGTTTTCACGTTGGTGAGCACTTTTTTAAGGTCTCCCACCCCCGCCGCGAGGGATTGCATTTCGCCAAGCCCCCTATACACCGCCTCCAGCCTTTGGGATACCTGCGCAAAACTCTGGTTCAGCTTGTCGTCCAGCGTCTTTTGCAGCTTCTCATCCACGGTTTGGCGCATGGCCTCCAGGCGCTGCGCGTTGTCCTTTTGCATCGCCTCGGCCCTTAAGTCCATCGTCATCCGCTGGGCCTCAAGCTGCTGGGACATGGCTCCCAGGCGCTGCTCCACCTGCGCGCGCAGGCGGTCGGTGCGCTCCTCCTCGGCGAGCATGCTGCGCGCTACGGCCTGCCCCTGTTGCGCAAACATGCCGCCCAGCGCGCCGAGCGCGGCGTCCAAGCGGTCCACCGTGCGCTGGGTCTCCTCGGCCCTGCACTCGGCCCTGCGAGCGCACAAAATCACCACAACCCCCACCGCGAACGCCGATACCAGGATCGCAAACATGATCTCCATACGCTATTCAACCTCTTTTGTATACATCACTCGACCTTGCGCGGCGGATCGATTTTGAGCAAATCGGAAAGCTCCTCGTAGGGCAGCGTCACCTCGATCGCCCCGGCGGCATACGGGCCGATCGCATATTCCGGGAACAGAAACAGCAAGCCGTCTTCGCAGATCCGAAACTCCGGGTCCTCGGCCAGGTACTCCCGGCTCTGGGCCTTAGGGTCGTATTCAAACAGGGCGTCTTGTTGCGGCTCGAGGTACCGATGCAACAGCCGGTTGATATCGGACGCGTATGCATCCGGCTCGCCCAGCACATCCTTTAGCGTCAACAGTTTGCCGGTGCGCATGTCGAAATTGTCGATGGCATACCCGTGAAGATCGTGCGCCCCTCCCGCATACATTGAATTCACGTGACGAACCGATAGATAAGGATCTGCAAACCGCTCGTCATATATCTGTATGGAGTACCAAAGTCGCATGGACGCAGCGTCCATCACGATTTCATCTTCTTCAAACAATGGCACGCCCTGCATGTTTGCACGTTCGTCCTCGGCCATATCGCGATAGTAGCGGCAGATCTTCTCCTCGCCTTCATAAGAGATCCTGCCCTCAAAGTCCGGATAAAACGATATATGGCTCCTCATCCATTGTTGATATGTCTGGGTCTTCTCAACCACATGGTCGGTAGGTTCCATGCGCATGTCTTTATAAAATAAAAACCATGGAGGAATATACGCGCAGTTGAAGGTAAACACCTCGTCCAGGTTTACTTTATCCACGAGCGTGTCGCCGTCCCAATACGGATACTCCCGCTCTTCCTCCGCATCGGCCGGGGTGGCTTGTCCCGTAGGCTCGGCCGGCTGGGCGGAAGCCACAGCCGGAGGCGTCGCCGTCGAGGTCGGCTCCGCCGTCGGGGTTTGCTCCGCCGCGGCAGGGATAGCGTCGCTGCAAGCGGCCAGTAGAGCGCATACCGCGACGAGGCACGCAATCCCCCGCATCAAACGCATAATATCCCTCCCCTTTGGCACATTCGACCATTTCAGTATGGGCCTTGCCCTCGAGGATGTCAACCGCATCGCGCGTATGGTATAATGGCGGTTGAAGTTATCGGCATAACGCCGTTTTTGGAGCGATGGACATGATCATCCTACAGGCCGCGGGCATCGATAAATCCTTCGGCATCACGCAAATTCTTAAAGACGTTACGCTCGTCGTGCAGGACAGGCGGCGCGTAGGGCTCGTGGGCGTGAACGGATCGGGCAAATCGACGCTGCTGAAGATCATCGCGGGACTCGAGCGCGCGGATACCGGCGCTATCCACATGCAGCGCGGGCTGCGCATCGCGTACCACGCGCAGCTTGACGAGCTGCGCTCGCAGCTGACCGTGTGGCAGGAGATGGAGAAGATCTTCGAGCCGGTGTTCGCAATGGAAAAGCGTCTGCGCGCAATGGAGCACGATATGGGGCCGCTTAGCGACAGCGACCCGGCCGCGTTTGCGCGGCTGAGCGAGGATTACGATCGCCTGACCCTCGAATACGAGCGCGCGGGCGGGTACGCATGGCAATCGAGCATACGCGGCGTGCTGGCCGGGCTGGGCTTTACGCTGGAGCAGCACGAGCATTGCGTGGACAATCTATCCGGCGGCGAGCGCACGCGCCTGAAGCTCGCGCAGATTTTGCTCGCGGGGGCGGATCTTCTGTTGCTGGACGAGCCGACCAACCACCTGGATCTAAACGCCACCGCGTGGCTGGAGGGCTACTTGCAGGCCTTCCCCGGCTCGGTGATCGTGGTGTCGCACGACCGCTACTTTATGGACGCCGTGTGCACCGACATTGCGGAGCTTTCTATGCGCCGCCTTTCGCAATACGAGGGCAACTATTCGATCTACCTCGAAAAGCGCACTGCCGAGTACGAACAGCGCATGAAGCAATACGAGCTGCAGCAAAAGTACATTGAGCGCGAGAAGGCCATCATCCGAAGATTTTTGGGCTTCGCCACCGAAAAGGCGATTCGTCGCGCGTTTTCGCGCCAAAAAAGGCTTGACAAGGTGGAGCGCGTCGAGCGGCCCACCGATGAAAAAGAGGCGCATTTCGAATTTAAGGCGGCGCGCGGCACCGGCAACGACGTGCTGATGGCCGAAGGCGTGGGCAAGTCCTACGGCGAAAGGGTGCTGTTTAAGGACCTTAATCTGCACATCCGCGCGGGCGACCGGGTTGCGATCATCGGCCCCAACGGCGCGGGCAAGACGACGTTGTTGCGCTGCCTTTTCGATATGGAGCAAAGGGACGCGGGCAGCGTGCGCCTGGGCGCGGGGGTACAGGTAGGGTATTACGACCAACGGCAGGAGGGCCTCCACCCGGAAAAGACCGTGCTTGACGAGGTGTGGGACGACTTTCGCCGCATGGAGCAGACCCAGGTGCGCAGCGCGCTCGCGGCGTTCTTGATCGTCGGCGACGAGGTGTTTCAGCCGGTTTCCACGCTGTCCGGCGGCGAGCGCGGGCGCGTGTTGCTGACGAAGCTGATGCTTCGGCAGGATAATTTTCTCGTGCTGGACGAGCCGACCAACCACTTGGATATGGACGCGCGCGAGGTACTGGAGGACGCGCTGTTCGATTTTGACGGCACGATGCTCGTCGTATCGCACGACCGGTTTTTCATCAACCGCCTGTGCGACCGCATATGGGTGCTCGATAACGGTGGCGTCACCGAATACCAGGGCAACTACGACGACTACCAGGAGAGGCTCAACGCGCAGAAGGCGCCCGAAGAAGCTGTCGAAACCCGCACGAAGACTCAGCAGCGCGAAGACAAGCGCCGCGAGCGCGAGGTTGCCGACGCGGCCCGCCGCGAGCGGGAATACCGAATGAACCTGGAAACTCGCATCGAACAGCTAGAAGCGAATATGACGAAGCTCGAGATCGAGATGTCCGATCCGGATTCGTATAAAGACCCCGCCGACGCCAGGGCACGCGCGGAACGATATGCCTCCGTAAAGGAAAGGCTTGACGCGCTATATGAGGAATGGGCGGCGGAATAGACCTGTTGCGAAACTAAAGGCAGCGGCAGGGCGAGCGAAAACAGGGCTGGGCAAGGAAGCGCCGACGACGCATCGCACCGTTTTCGTCGCTCTTGCCGCGTTTTGGCGTTTCGCAAGAAGCCCAATAGCGTTTGTAGAAACTCTAGGCGATATATCGTCTACATTCCTGCCGCAAGCCAAGCATCCTTAAGGAGGATTTTCATGCCGCTGTTCGAGCTCGACAAAAGCCCCGACGCCATCCTCAATCCATCCGATGTTCAACCGCGCATCGAAGGTTTCCCACCGGTGGCGGTGGGCACCTTTTCAGGAAAATTGCTTAAGAGGTTGGAGGGGCGCTACGGCGTGTTTATCGTGGACGACAACAAGAATGTGGGCAAGGTGCTCGCCATGCGCGCCGGAGAGGTGCCGGTGGCGGTTTTTGCATGGAAGTTGGGAGCGCCGGCCTGCGCGGCCACGTTGGAAGAAGTGTATGCGATGGGCGCCAAGGCCGTGGTAGCCTTCGGCTCTTGCGGCGCACTGGATGCGTCGCTGGAGGACGGACAACTGGTGATTCCCACATCCGCCGTCAGGGAGGAGGGAACGAGTTACCAATACATCCCGCCTTCGGAGGAGATCGCGCAGGACGAGCGATCCATCGCGATTCTCGAAGCGGTCTTCCGCGAGAGCGGCGTGCCGTATACCATGGGCAAAACCTGGACCACCGATGCGATTTATCGGGAGACTCGCGACAAGGTGGCTATGCGCCGCAAGCAAGGGTGCATTTGCGTCGAAATGGAATGTTCCGCGCTGCTTGCGGTCGCGCAATTTCGCAAAAAGAGATTTGCGCAGTTCTTGTTTGCCTCCGACAACCTGGACGCGCCTGCATGGCAATCGCGCGGATTGCTTGAAAAAACGGTCGACGAGCGGGTCTCCGCGCGGGAGATCCAACTGACGCTGGCGCTGGATTGCGCGCAGCGGCTCGCGCGGGAATTGCCCACGGACGATCGCGCTTGAACCAGGCGCTATAGTCGGCCAAGTTCAAAAACGGGGCAGGCGAGCGAGAGGTTTTTTCGCAGGGCAAGGAGGCGTAAGGAAGCGACCCTTCGGGATACGCCTTCGGCGTGAAATGCCTTAAGCTACGCTGACCTAAGCTCGACGCCGC
>JAVBNW010000147.1:0-39023 GCA_031551255.1 Eubacteriales bacterium
GCGGCGTCGAGCTTAGGTCAGCGTAGCTTAAGGCATTTCACGCCGAAGGCGTATCCCGAAGGGTCGCTTCCTTACGCCTCCTTGCCCTGCGAAAAAACCTCTCGCTCGCCTGCCCCGTTTTTGAACTTGGCCGACTATAGCATGGGGGGCACGTACGAAAGAGGAGGATACCGGCATGAATCTATGGTACCCGCAGCCCGCGGGCGACTGGAATGCGGCGCTGCCGCTGGGCAATGGCCGCATCGGTGCGATGATGTTCGGCGGCACGGTGGTAGATCGCTTGCAACTGAACGAGGATAGCCTGTGGTCCGGCGGGTTCCGCGACCGCGTGAACCCGGACGCGAAGGGGCAACTGCCCAAGATCCGCCAATTGATTCGCCAGGGGCGTATCCGCGAGGCGCAGGCGCTGTGCTCGTTGGCGCTGACCGCCACCCCAGATAAGCAGCGGCACTACGAGCCGCTGAGCGACGTGTTGTTGCTGGTGGGCGAGCGCGGCGCGGCGACGGGCCAGTACGGCCTTAGGGATCTGTCCTGCGCACAGATGTCGCGCTACGATGGGCCCTATGAAGATTATCGGCGCGAGCTGGACATCCCAGACGGCATCCACAGCGTCAGCTATGTGCTCGACGGCGCGCGCGTCCGCCGCGAGTGCTTCATCTCCTATCCGCACGGCGTGATGGCGGTGCGCTCCAGTGGCGCGGCGATTCAGGCGATCCTTAGGCGCGGCATGTACCTTGACACGCTCCTCCGACCGGACGGCCGCACCATCGCGATGCGCGGCAAGACCGGCTCGGAGAATGGCATCGCGTACTGCGCCGCCGTGCGTGCGATCGGAAACGTGTGCCAATTGGGCGACACGCTGCTGTGCGAGGGCGACGTGGTGCTCTTGGTGGCCGCAGCCACGTCCTTCCGCTCGGATGACCCCGTACGGGACGCGATAAAGCAGTTGGACGTGGCGGAGGCGCTGGGCTACGACGCGCTGCGCACCGCGCACGTCGCCGACCATCGCGCGGTGATGGAGCGCTGCGAACTTGCGTTGGAAGAAGATGCATCTCTTGCCGCGCTGCCCACGGACGAGCGGCTGGCCAAGGTTAAACAAGGCGGCTTTGACGCGGGGCTCATCAACGCATATTTCGCCTACGGCCGCTACTTGCTGGCGGCGTCCAGCCGCCCGGGCAGCCTGCCGGCGACGCTGCAGGGCATCTGGAACCAGAGCTTCACCCCGCCGTGGGACAGCAAATATACGATCAATATCAACACCGAGATGAACTACTGGCTGGCCGAAACGTGCAATCTTTCGGACATGCACCAGCCGCTGTTCGACCACCTGGAGCGCATGCGCCCACGCGGCGAGGCGGTGGCGCAGGCGATGTACGGCGCACGGGGCTGGACGGCGCACCACAATACCGACATCTGGGGCGATTGTGCGCCGCAGGATAACTATATGCCCGCCACGCACTGGCCGATGGGGGCCGCATGGCTATGCCTTCACATTTGGGAGCATTATGTGTTCACCGGCGACCTTGCATTTCTGCAAAGGTATTACCATTTGCTGCGCTCCGCCGCCGAGTTCTTCATCGATACGCTGGTGGAGGACGACAAGGGGCGCCTGGTCGTCAGCCCTTCGTGTTCGCCGGAGAACACCTACATCCTGCCCAGCGGCGAGCGCGGCACCGTGTGCATGGGCGCGTCGATGGACAGCCAGATCCTCAGGGATCTGTTTACCGCCGTGATCGAGGGCGGAAAGCTGCTGGGGCAGGGCGCGGGCGACTTTGCCAAACTGCTTCCCCGCCTGCCCGCGACGGTCGTCGGAAAACACGGCGCGATCCTGGAGTGGTCCGAGGAGTATGAGGAGGCTGAGCCCGGCCACCGGCACGTATCGCACCTGTTCGCGCTGTACCCGTCGGCGCAGATCCTGCCCGGCGACGAGGGGCTGCTGGCCGCGGCGCGCGCAACGTTGGAACGCCGTCTCGCCAACGGCGGCGGACACACCGGCTGGAGTCGTGCATGGATCATCTGCTTATGGGCGCGGCTGCTCGATGGCGAAAAGGCCGGCGAGAACGTGCAGGCGATCTTGGCGAAATCCACCCTGGATAGTCTGCTGGATACGCATCCGCCCTTCCAGATTGATGGCAACTTTGGCTCTGCCGCCGGCATCGCCGAGATGTTGCTGCAAAGCCACGAGGGGCATCTACGCCTGTTGCCCGCCTTGCCGGCCTCGTGGAAAAATGGTGTGGTGCACGGCCTGCGCGCCCGCGGCGGCGTGACGGTGGACATTGCATGGCAAGACGGCAAGCTGACCCGGGCCTACGCTACCGCCGATTGGAACACCACCTTGCGTATTGCGGACGGGCGCGAGTTCGCACTAAAGGCCGGGCAGCGCACATCCATCGGCTAAGCTATGCCGGTTTTCGCAGGGCGGGGGGTTGCCCCGCCCTGCGCTACGCATGCGGAGGGGGAATCGCCACGGGAAGGGTCTTGCTCGGCGGCGCCGGTGCAGCGACCCGACCTTCGGGCTACGGCGGTGAGGCATAGCTTTCGTTGCCCCGCCCTGATGCCCGGTCGGCGCATAGCGGCGTGCCGTGGCGTAATGGCAACGCCTCGGGCAAGAAGACGATGTCGAGGAAGGCAGGGCTTACAGCCGCAGAGAGTCGAAGGTGACAAGCCGTCACTGGTTGACGGCCACATGATTTACGATAACCCCAGCCATCTGACGCATGCGAAAGGCGTTCGCCCTGCGCTGTGGCTGAGGATTGGAAATGGTTGATATTGTGTAGAGGATGTTTGCACGCATAATAAGTATTTCCTCGGGGATACCTCCGCTAGAAAAGGGCGCCTGACAACCGCCAAATCCCACTGATGTCGCGTCATATGCTTCGGGCGACGGAAATCGAACACAGGGAGAGCGAAATGTGGCAATGCTTGCCGCACAACAGACATCACTCACCCCAAAGAATGGAATACCCGACACCATATGTTGACGTGCAGCTTGAACAGGATCATAAGCGCAAACATGCCATCGAATGTGATTTAGCCCTTTGGGTCATAGAGTTTTTTCTTTGTAGAGCCGCCGACTTCCGTTGATAGGCACGTTACCCTCTTTCGGCCACGAATCACGCAACGGTTCGAACGACACTTATCTAGGCCTGCTGCCTATCTAAATGGCGACCTTTCAAAGCGGTTTCCATAAAACAACAAATCCGAACGCCTCTTTAACCGGGAAGGGGGTTCGGATTTGCTTTTTATGGTGCGAGTGGTGATATAAGAATTTCCCAGAAATCTGCTAAAACAAAGGGTTCTTGATAGTCGGCAGGTAGTATTTACGTCCAATAACTAAATAACCGAGTTCACGAATTATCCGCGCCCCGCCGCAGAGAGCATCTGAGGCGTTTTTATGTGCCCACAAATTTATGCGCCGAACCTGCTAGCCTTAAATATCTCCATGGTTGGCGTAAGGATAAGCTCGGAAAACGATATGCCGGGATGCTCCCCCAAGTAGTCCGAAACGATCGCTCTACCGAACGAGTACCCCATGCACCAGGGTAGTCCCTTATCTTTATTCCCGAACATGTATGTTTCGTGGGTTTCATGATCGGTGCTGGACAGGCGAGGTTCAATCTGCGCCCACAGCTTGGCTTCCGCCGCTTCATCGAAGGGGCGGTTCCACTGCGGAACCAAACCCGGGAACAACTTCTCCGCGAACAGGTCGGCCTGTCCCTCAGTGATCATAAACTCGA
Organism: Eubacteriales bacterium; assembly: GCA_031551255.1. Taxonomy (GTDB): domain Bacteria; phylum Bacillota; class Clostridia; order Christensenellales; family UBA1750; genus JAVBNW01. The sequence goes on from JAVBNW010000147.1 coordinate 3,738, forward strand.
GGAAGGATCCATCCACATCCTTGCCGCCGCGCACAACATACTGGCTGTGCCCCCACATATTGTGGTGATATTCATGGGCGAAGACAAAGGGGATCCACCGTTTGTAGTCGTCAGCCAGCGGGTTGATACTGATCAACATAGTACCGAACACCACCGTGCCGACCACACCGTTCTGCCGCTCCTTCAGCGTTTTATCGCTGTCGCAGGCAGGGTACAGGAATACCGGCATGGGGTCGCCGCCATTCGCCTGAGAAAGGGCCTTCATGACGGCGGCAAACTCGGATTGCAGCCCGTCTAGACTGATCAAGGAAAAGGCGGCGAGCTGCTCTTGTAAAGCTGCGAGGTCTTGCACAAAGCGCGGCTTCTTAAAGCTCTGGTCAAAGGGCGCCCACTGGGTGATTTGCGCCCAAAACGGGGCGACCATATGCTTTTCCCATAGTTCGGGCAGCGGACCTGCGTTTTGCTGGGCGTCGTTTAAGTATGCCTTCGCATTGTCAAGAGTCGAAATAATGCTAACAGACATATTGCCTCCTATTTTTCGGAGGGTTACAGTATAGTCGCCCTCCTTGCGATGGTGATGACGATAAAAGCTGTCTGTTTCATGATGAACACCCTTTCATAGTGAATTATTACATCGCAGCACGACCTGCGCCATAATGCAAAATAACGGTTGATCTGTACCGAAATCGCCATGCTGCCACGGAGCGCGATCGCACGGAGATGTGGGCATGCCTTCATAGAATGCGTCTTCACTCGAATGTTAGGGAGTCAGGTTTTGCCGCGGAAAGTCAACGCCATTGGTCATAGAACAGAACGTCGTTCATGCTTTTTTGTTCCTTTTGCCTTGGCACTTCATCAGCGTAACCAACGGGAAGCAAGAACAGGCAGGATAAATACTCTGGCAGATTGAGTATCCTTGACGCCCTTTCGGTGTCTAAATAGCCGATAAAGCAAGCCGACATCCCGTGAGCAACGGCTGTAAGAAAAATGTGCTCGCCCGGAAGGCAGGGGCCTCCGTTGGCAAACAGTTTGTTCATAGTCTTTCTATCGGCACATTGGTTCGTATGGTGTACAAATTCCTCGCCGAACCGCAAATAATTCACAATGAGCCCGAAATCATCCTCCGGCTGGTCTTTAAGATCCCATGAAATATCTGCACACAGAGCAAATACAACCGGCGCAGAAGCTATCCACATTTGCTTGCCTGCCGCTTCCGCTAACCGCATTTTCAATGTCTCGTCCTTAACGACCCCAATAACATTGCCCTGGGCGTTGCCCGGTGTTGGAGCAAGCCTTGCGGCTTCCAGCATTTCATGGATCACATCATCCGGGATCGGCGCATCCTTGAATTTGCGAACTGATCTCCGGGCCTTGATTGCTTCTAGCAGTTCCATGGTTATTTCCCCTCCTTTTGAGCAACAGCGCAAAATTCTTTTTCGTTGTCACGGTAGCCAGCACCTAACATATTTCCGTAAAAACTCTTGACGGATAGCCCGGCGGAGCTTATCTCCCATGCAATTTCGCCTTTCGTAAAAGCGTGTTGAAAGTTGTTTATGTGCCGGACATTTTGCTCAGTAACGATGATGTACTGATCCAATATTGTGTTCTGTTCATCATATCTATAAAACGACTTAAGGCATATGTGCGGCTCCGCACAGAAAAAACCTTTTTCTGCATACTCCCAACTATTGCACTCCTGTTGATCTGCAAAATGCAGCGGTGTGAGCGCATCGAAGATCAATAATCCGCCGGGTCTTAATGCTGCATAAATTCTTTGTAGCAGCTTTGCTCTGTCTTCAGTTGAGAGCACGCCAAAGTCGTAGTAAATCAGTGTAATAAGGTCAAACTGTGCCGAACAGTCCAATGTAAGATAGCTTTGGCAGTGATAGGTTATGGGCAGATTCTTTTCCTGTGCTGAGTTTCGGGCATAGCTTATTGAACGCTCAGAAAAATCCATGCCGGACACTTTATACCCAGCTTTATGAAACTCCTGTGCGTAAATACCGGGGCCACAACCCAAATCCAGCAAATCCCGAAATTTATCCGTAGGGGCTATCGAGCGAATCCATTGAACGATTTCTCGCACGGTCGCATGATTTCGTGTCGCCGCATCCCATTCGGGATTTAGGTGGGCTTCGAGCATACCCTTCGAGATGTGGTCGTCAGTCCACAGCTCCATCGTGCCTTTTTCGTAGAGAGCAGGTTTCATCATCATGGCCTTCAATTGTGTAAACATGAGTTTTTCTCCTTAAATTAATCGTGATAACATGGATAAAATAAAAAGCTGCGGGTATCACCCGCAGCTTCAAAAACAAAAGCTATAATTCGCGGAATGATAGAAAATAAAACATAAATTGCACAGAGAAAAAGCCGATATACGACAATTTCATCTTCAATTATGTTTTACCTATCTTTTCCGCGCCTCGCTCATAGTACCGATTATGTAATATCAAGCGTTGCCGAACAACATCGACTCCTCAACTTCATGTTATCACAAAGGCATCGTACCATAATGCAAATGGACTGTCAATGCGATGGATCGAAGCGGAAAATGCCGAGTGGCTGAACGAGGCGAGCATAGGGCGTCTGTTTGATCGCTTCTATATTGTGGAGAGCGGATAGGCGGCACGGGGCTAGTCTTTCAATCGCCAAGATTTTGACGGAGCAGATGGGCGGAAGCCGGATATATAAAGAAGTGAGTGTTTTCTCGCTAGAGCTCGCAATGAGAAAACCTGATGACATGCTCAAATAATAAGGCTTTATCAATATTGCACTCCATCCGAAACGCGAGGACGTACCCCGTGGATGTCGAGTAGTACTATAGGGCTTAGGTTTTAAAAAACCCCGTATTAGGCCAAAAGAAAGCTCGAAACCATCAAGTTTGATGATTTCGAGCATGGTCGAAGTGGTGATATAGGACTTTCGCCACAAACCCAGTAAAATTAATGGTTCCAGGGCACCTGGCAAGCAGTGTTTACATCATAGAAGTAGGTTCGTATGCTCGGTATGTCAGATTATTCGGGTGCCATGTTTGAATGATGCGCGGTTTTTATCACTTGTTCTTCTCGCTTCTGGCGAAGATATAGGTCCCGACGATCAGGAATACCAGCGTCAGCCCGACGATTGCGGTAAAGGTAATCACCGGGTTAAAGAGCACCACGCTGGCATATTCCGGCGTCCCATGATAGACCACAGCGCGCGCAAGGTCGAGGCAGTAAGTCATCGGCATGGCGCGGGAGAGCCAGAGCAGGATGCCGCTGGAGTTGCCGATGGGGATGATGGCCCCGGAAAGGAACATCTGCGGCATGGTGATGAGCGTAACGGCAATGTTGGCGGCCTTGTTGTTCTTTACCAAGCTGATGATCATCAGGGCCAGAGACCCGGCGGATAAGCACATCAGCGGCGAAAGCGCGAGGATCAGCAGCGTCTGGCCAATGCTGAGCGTATAACCCATAAACGCGCCGACGATCAGCGTGCCGAACATGCCCACGATCGCGCCGAACGACGAGCCCAAGATCTTTCCGACGACGATGGCATAGCGCGACACCGGCGATACCATCATCTCCTGCGTAAAGTCGGTGAAGTGATCCTCCACCAGCGAGCTCATGCCCATGGTCGTGGTCATGAACAGCATGTTGACGATCATGCCCACCAGCATGAACTGCCCGTAGTCAAAGCCCAGCCCGCCCGCCATGTTCTGCGAAAGGCTTCCGCCCAGCATGCCCATCATCACCACCGGCATGGCCAGGCTCATGATGATGGTCATGGGCGATTTGAAGAATAGCGTAATATCCCGCGCCATGATGGTCAGCGTCGCGTTCAGCTCCCTAGAAAGTTTGGACTTCATCCTCGGTTGCCGCATAACAAGTTCGCTCATGCCGCCACACCTCCGGTTCTCATCAGATATTCGATATAGGCGTCCTCCAGCGAGGGTTCCTCCAGCCGCAGCACGGAAAGACGCGTGTTGAGGCTCGCAATGATCTCCTGCGCCGTGATGTCCTGGTAGGGCACGATGATATGCCCGTCGATGCGGTGCATCAGCCCCATGCCGGAGAGCTCCTTGATGAGCGCGCCCCGGTCGTCGGCGTCCACGATCAGCTCCTGCTTGAGCAGGCTGCTCTTCATCTCCTCCGGTGAGCCGTTGATGGCGATGTGGCCCTGGTTGATGATGCAGACCTTATCGACGTGTTCGGCTTCATCGATGTAGTGCGTGGTTAGAAATACCGTCGTGCCGTTTTCGTGCCGCACTTGGTTGATGTACTCCCAAAGTGACCGGCGGCTGACGGCGTCCAGCCCCTGCGTGGGTTCGTCGAGGAAGAGGATCTTGGGCGTGTGGATCAGGCTGCGGATGATCTCCAGCTTGCGCTGCATGCCGCCCGAAAGCTTCTTGATGGGCTTGAACAGCGCGTCCTTGATCCCCACGATTTCCGCCAGCTCCATCACCCGGTTCTTGTAGGCGGCGGGCATCGTCTTGAAGCTGGGCCGGTAGGGATACATCCCGTACAGGCAGGCGTGAAAGCGGATGTTTTCCTCGGCCGAAAGCTGGGCATCCAGGCTGGGCTGCTGAAAGATGATGCCGACGTTATCGCGCACATGCTTGGCGTCCTTCTCCACGTCGAACCCCGCGATCCGGACGCTGCCCGAGGTCTTGGAGAGCGTGGTGGTAAGAATGGAGATGGTGGTGGTCTTCCCGGCTCCGTTGGGGCCGAGGAAGGCGAAAAATTCGCCCTCGTTTACCGCGAAATCCACGCCCTTGACCGCCGGCTCCTTGGCTTTATCGTATTGCTTGATCAGGCCGCTTACTTCGATTATGTTGTTCATGCCAGCACCTCCGTTTCAATTTGTTCTTTGCCCGATTTGTGCGGGCTTGCGGTAACTCCGATGATCATCATCTATATCCCTCCTAAAAGAAGTAACCTCCGTTTGTCTTACAGCCCGAGTATAGGACTGCAAAATAAACGGAGGTTAAATGGAACTTAAACGGAGTGTAAACGGGCTATGCGCGCGTCAGGCGGACGATAAACGCAGTCCCCTTGCCGGGCGCGCTCTCCATCGCGATGGCACCGCCGTGCAGCTCGACGATCTTTTTGCATAGCGATAATCCTAAGCCGTTGCCGCCCAGCGAGCGGTCGCGGGATTTATCCACCTTATAAAACCGTTCAAAGATGTGCGGCTGGTCGGCTTCGGGGATGCCCATGCCGTTATCCTGGATGCGGCACTCGGCCATGCCATCTTTTTCCCCAAGCGACAGCTTAATCTCCCCGCCCTCCGGCGTAAATTTCACCGCGTTGTGCAAAAGGTTGATCCACACCTGATTGAGGAGCTCGTCGTCGGCACGGATGGAAACAGGGCCGAGGTCGGCCTCAATATTGATGCTTTTCGCCATCCATTGCGGTTCCAACATCAAAACCGCGCCGCGAATCTGTTTGTCCAGGCGGAACTCTCGCGGCGCCAGCGGCACGGTCTGCGCTTCCAGGCTGGAGAGTTTTAGAAGATTGTCGCTGAGCTTAGAAAGCCGCTTGCTCTCCGTTTCGATGATGTTCAAATAATGGGTTCTCTGTTCAGCGCTCAGCGAATCGGTTTTGAGAAGCGCCGCGAAACCGCTGATGGAGGTAAGCGGCGATTGAATCTCGTGTGATACGTTGGATATGAAGTCTTGTCGGAGCGTCTCCATAGTGCCAAGCTCCCGCGCCATCTTGTTGACGCTTTGGTTAAGCTCGGTGAAGGGGTCGTGTTCTCCCACTTTCAATGAAACCGAAAAGTCCCCCTGCGATATTCGCTTGAGCGCGTCGAGGGTTTCGTTGATCGCGCGGCTGTGGTTTCTGTTCATGGAGTGCCCGGTTCGATCGAGGATCCACAAGAGTACCCGTATTGCCAGGGTAAGCACGATCAAGCCGAGCAACCCTGACAGGAAATAGGCCCAAAAATCGGACGGCCTTCCGGTATACCGGAAAAGGAGGTTGCCCAGCCCAAACCCCGCAGCCAGGCCCGCGCCGACGACGAGGATTGTGCCGAGAATATTCGGAATCCAGTACCACTTGCTGTAGCGATGCTCGCCTTTCATTTCAGCACCTCCAGCCGGTACCCCAGTCCGCGGACCGTCGTGATTTTAAAGCCGCTTTCCTCGGCGGGAAAGCGCTCCCGAAGGCGGCCCACATGCACATCCAGCGTGCGCTCATTGCCGTCGAAGTCGTATCCCCAAACATCCTCGATGAGCTGATCGCGCGTCAGCGTCTTGCCGATATAGCTGCCGAGCTTGTAGAGAAGCTCAAACTCCTTCATGGGGATGTCATCGGCCTGATCGCCCATGCTCACGGTGTAGCTGACCCGATCCAGCAGGATGTTGCCAACTTGAATCCGCTCCACCGCCGCGATCTGATAGCGCTTCAACAGCGCCCGCACCCGGACGACCAGCTCCGCGCCCTCAAAGGGCTTGACCAGATAATCGTCGCAGCCCAGCTCAAAACCTTTGACCTTCTGGCTAAGCTCGCCTTTGGCGGTGAGCATGAGGATCGGCAGGTTATCATAATACTTCCGGGCAGCTTTGCAAAACTCAAAGCCGTCCATGTTCGGCATCATGATGTCGAGCACGCACAGATGAATTTTTTCCTCGCCAAGCATCCGCAGCGCTTCGCGCCCATCGCCTGCTTCGCAGACAGCAAAGCCCTCATTTTTTAGCAGCGTGGCGGTGAGTTCGCGAATATAAATATCGTCATCGACGACCAGGATCTTGTTCATAGCGGCACTTCCTTATGCAAAGCATACTACACCGGCTATATAAACGGAAGTTAAACCAGAACGATCCCGTCAAACAATATCATGCAAGATGAGGATAAAACACTCATGAGAGTATCGTTTCATCCCGCATGAGGTTAGTAAGCTCGACGCTTGTGGTCCAAAGCTCCAGCGCGTTTTCAGTGTCGTAGGAAAGCGGCGAGGACTCTATGATGTCAATCCCCCTGTCAAAGTATTTCCCCGTTATCTGCGAAAGTGCTGGATCGGTGATCATATCCGCGAGTGCCTTTGCAGAGCGCTCCAACGAGCCAATCCTGTCCGAGACCCTTTCTAGAAACTCCGATGTAAAGCGCGACTTGTCCGGGGCGAAGTTGGTATCGGTCATGAGGCCGGGGTTCAGTGCGTTCACCGCAATATGTGAACCCGTGTGGACTAGCATTTGGGATAATTCATAGGTAAAATATAGGTTGCATAGCTTGGAATACGAATAGCGGAGCATACTGCCCGCAAAGGTTTCATCCGGGTGAGCCAGCGCTAAAGCGCCGAGCCAAGTCAGGTCAGCGCCCGGAGGGGCATGCATATCGCTGCTCACCACGGCGATGCGTCCGGCCGGCTGCATGAGTGGCAGCAGCAGGTTCGCAAGCAGAAGGTGCCCCAAATGGTTAGTTGCAAAAACGACGTCGAAGCCGTCCGGCGTTTGTCCCGTAGTCGTTCCGTTTACTCCGGCGTTGCAGACAAGCCCATGCAGCGACAAATCCATCCCCTTGAACCGATCCGCAAAATCCCGCACAGAGGCGAGCGAGGACACGTCCAACTCCATCGCTTGGATGTCCGGATTGCTGGTACCCCTGATGAGTTTAGCCTTCGCCCGCTCTGCCTTTTCCATGCTGCGGCAGGCCAGGATGACCCGATAGCCAGGAGTTGCCGCGATGTTCCGGGCGCACTCAAAGCCCAATCCCGAATTGCCGCCTGTAACGATGACCGTTTTTTGATCGCTCATGATATACATTCCTCCAACCATTTTTGCGCGGCGTCATAGAGCGCATCGACGAGCACCGGCCGGTCGATTCCGGGCAAATCTTCGTTGATGGGCCGAGCATCCAGATGGTTCATATAGCACATGCCCGCATAGCTCTGCCGGTATCCCGCAAGCGCCGCCGGGTCGATATGGGCGTTCCTGTTCGGATAGATTGGCATGATGGAATCCTTCTCGTAGATGCTTGTGAAGGCCGTGATATGCCAGAGGCCATCGGCTTTTACGAGGCGGTAGACCAGCTTGGCATCGGTCAAGATCGAGACAAAAGCGCCGTCCAGCAGCCTGCGTATCTCCACGGTCGCCATGGTCAGGGCAAACGCCTTGTCGCCGTTCAGCCAAACAAGCGTATCGTAAATCTTGTGCGTTCCGGCAATCTGTGACTTGCTGGAGGCGTCTACGAAACCGTAGCCGCTACCCTGATACCAGGAGATATCGACGGTAGCGTCCGAGGAGTAGCACGCTTTCATCTCGTCCCACAGCGCGTTGTCCCGGCAGAACCGCTCGAACTCGATTAGCTCTTTGACGCTGAATTTATTCGCCATGTCCTGCGCGGAGTTGTTCATCGGCCTTGTCAGCATATCCAGTCCTCCCGTTGCGTCCCTTCGCCGGGAACGTAAGTTTTGACTTCCTCAATCTCAAGATAAAACAGCTTGAACACAGGATTGTCCGGGGTCTCATAGTTGCGCTTGACCATCGGGCTATCGTCCATGACGCAGGTTTTGACGGCGAGATCCTCCACGAAGGTCACCTTGCCGTTGAGCGTCAGCACCGGCGCATAGTTTTGCGGATAGGTGCAAAAAGAAGCGCTTGGGTTAGCCATAAGTTGGGCGTACACAGGCTTATCGCCGCTGGTACAGAAGTAGAGCTTGTTGCCTTCGAGAAACAGGCTATGCAGCACCCGCGTATCCAGCTTTTCGCCGTTGCGGGTTGCCAGCACGCCGCTGGGGTCTTGGTTTAAAACTTCTTTATAGTCGTTCATGTTGATCCTCTCCTTTAATCCCAATCCCGTTCATATGGGTAATAGATGTTCTGATGCAAGGTGGAGTAGGGTACCGGCGTCTTGCCCTGCGCCAGAATCTTCTCCTCCATATAGTCCCGCAGCTTCCATACGGTCGTCGGGTTGGACATGAACCCGATGTTCAGCGTGTTGGTCAGCTCACGGGCGCTCAGCCACAGATCGGCCTGTATTTGCTCGGGACGGAAGTCCAGTATCCTGTAGTTTTCATGAAGCTCCATGCTGGTTTGCTTCTTTTGCGCGGCGGTTAAGCTCATCGTGATTCCTCCTGATTCTTGATTCTGTTCATATAAATGTTCTTGCCCTGTTCGGTCAGCAGTGGGAAAAAAAGGCTCCACATGCACTCGGTGAATGGTGGCGCTGTTAGCCCCATATAGGCGTCCGCCTCAGCACGGCTGTTGCGATAGAGAATCATAAACTGCATCCCGTCGATAAAGAGGCCGAACTGCCCGGCGTACTCTTCTTGCGTGACCAGCCCCGCCGCGCACAGATTTTGCATGATCTCCCGCCACGTATCGCGGTGCGACTGCCATAGGCCGGATTGAAGCTCCCGAATCCTTTCGCTTTCCTTTGCGAAAAGCGCATAATTCTTGAAGTAGTAGTACCGTTGGTTGTGTTTGTCTTCGACGGCCCGAAACATCGCGTCGAGATCTTCAAGATTTTTAGGCACGATATTGGGAACAGCGCTTTTATGCAGCTCCAGTACGACCGCTTCCATCAGCTCGATTTTTGTTTTGTAATAATAGGTAAGGTTTCCTACGCTGATTCCAAGCTCCGCCGCGATATCCCGCATGGAAGCGCCTACGCTGCCATCCTGTGTCAAGAGCTTTCTTGTTGCCGCAAGAATATCGTCCTTTGCCGTCTGCTTGCTCCCACGACTCATGCCCCATACTCCTTTAGCAAAATAAAGTTAGCACAACCGTGCTACTAACAATATAGCGCGGTTGTACTAACTCGTCAAGAGAATAATATATAGCAGAATACAAAGAAAAGTCCTAATTCTTCTACCTCGGTGCCAAGTGGTAATATAGGACTTCCGTTTGGGAAAAGCCTGTTTTAGGGCAAAAAAGGTGCGAACCGTCGAATCCGACGGTTCGCAAGATGGTGGAGGCGAGGGGAGTCGAACCCCTGTCCGAAGATCCGCTAGGCAAGGCATCTCCGAGCGCAGCCGATGGTTTTACGTTCCCTCTGCCGCGCGCCCACCGGCAGGCTCGCGGTTTTAGTAGCCTGTTATTCCCACCCGCTTACAGACGTTGGCGGGCTGGTTCCCTGCTAATTTGACACCGGCCTCCCGGGCCGCAGGCTTCCCGGGGCCGATGAGCGGCATTAAGCCGCTAAAGCGTAATTGGTATTGTCAGTTCGTTTTTTTCCAGCTTGTTGACGCGGTTGCGGGTCCGCGGCTCGCTTCCCGGCCCTCCGGCATCCCCGTCGAAACCAGTACGCCCCCATATAAGGGCACTATATTAAACGGATGGAGGAGGAAAAGTGTTTCGTTCACGGCATTGAGTCGTCAGGATCGCCTCTCTTTGAGCTCTCGCTCAAGCTCGCGGCGCGAATCCCGCTGGGCAACGTCCTCGCGCTTGTCGTAAAGCTTCTTGCCGCGGCACAGGGCGATTTCCACCTTCACAAGCCCGTGCGTAAGATACACGCGAAGCGGAATCAGCGCATAGCCACGCGTCATAACCTGAGCCTTCAGCTTAAGAATTTCGCCTTTGTGAAGCAGCAGACGGCGGGGTCGCATAGGGTCTTTGTTAAAGATGTTGCCTTTGTCGTAAGGGCTTATGTGGCAGCCGTGCAAAACAGCTTGGTTGCTGTCGATTTGCACATAAGCATCCAAAAGGTTCAAGCGGCCCAGGCGGATGGATTTGACTTCCGTGCCGGATAGCTCGATGCCCGCTTCATAACGCTCTTCGACGAAATAATTATGAAATGCCTTCCGGTTGCGCGCAAGTTCCTTGTGGCCGTCGTTTTTTTTGTCTTTCTCCGCCATGTTCCACCTCCTTCTGAAGCGCTATTGTATCACGCCGCCGCCCATCCCGCAACAGGCAATCCAGCGCTTGTGCCGATGCAAAATATGCTTCCCAACTCTGTTCTTTTTGATAGGGCGCTACACTTTTTGTCCGCCATTTGAAGAGCTATATGCAAAGGCATATGAAGAAGGAGCAGGCGGCCGCCATGCTCCTTCTTTTGCATTAGCAGCCGCTTAAAACGCCCTGACGTCGCTGATGCGGATATAGCCGCCCGATTGCCCATAAAACACCAGAATGACGGTGTCGGTTTCGATTTCGCGGCCGAAGGGCAATACGATTTCGCGCAAAACGGAAAAATCTTCAAGATTGGCGGAAAGATCTACGCGCATATCATCTTTCTGGGCATCTTCGCTAAAGCGGATGCCCACGATGCTTGCGCTTTTATAGCGTCTTAAGTTGGCATCGTCACCGGAGTGATCGCCGTTATAAATTGCCAGGCCGGTGATCGAAGTCGGCTCTGCAAAGTTGAAGACGATCTGCGCGGTGTCGGCAGTAGCATTGCCGATCTGCCACACGGTCTTTGGATCGCCGTCGATCAGACTGACGGCTTGGAATCCTTCGGCGGTCGCCTGCGCAAACACCTTTTCAAACCGGGGCAAAGGTTCCGTAGAGGGCTCAATCGACGCTATTTGCCAACCGAGCAGCGTGTCGGCGCTCTTGCGCAAAATAACCGCGGCCTTGCCGGCATACTGCGCGGGGATTACGTTGTTGAGCACATCGACGTATACCTTGAGAAAATCTCCCGACCGCTCGGCGCGGTAAGGGATCGGATATTGCCGGACATAGTCATCCGCCGGCGCAGACAGGTACAGCCGGCCATCCCGCGTGGAAAGGCCGGATACGTTGGCCGGCAAGAGCACGCCCCAGGTTTGGCTAAGAAAAGCCGCAAAGTCTTCCGCGTTTACCGTGGTGGTGCCGCGCACCTTGTCGGTTTGGTCGTTGATGGTGATAAAAGGGGCCGCATCTTGGGGCGTATTTGCGTCCGCTTTCGAGCTTCCCAGCGCGGCCAAAGACCAATACGCCAGGCTTGCGGCATCCCCCGCGCCATAGCGGTATACGCCGCGTCCCTCCGCCAGCGGGTTGTAGGCGATAACCGCCAACTGCACGGCGATCTCGGTTTCGGCATCCAGCTCGGCGGGCGCCCATTCCCTTTGCTCAAATGCAAAGCCGACGCCGCGCTCTTTTGCCCCAGCCACAGCCTCGGCAAACGCCTTAATCTGCCCCGCCGTCATGGCGCTTGATGTAAACAGGGAGGCCGGCGCAATATCATATTCCAGTGCCAAGCTCAGATAATCCGCATCCGTGGGCGGCATGCCCATCGTGCCCATGCGAAGCTCCAAATCCAGCCCCAATGCCGTAACGGCGAGCTTGGCCGCCCCTACGCCCTGCGCGGGTTTCGCGGCATCTGCCCCCGCGGAAATCTTTATGCCCAGCGCCTCAGTCATTGCAAAGGCGAGCGCGCCCATCGTGCCGGATTCGGGATTCACATCGGCAATCGGGTCGGGCTTTGGGGTAGGCGCAGCGTTTGTGCTGCGCACATCACTGCAGCCTGCAACTGCCGCGAGGATGAGAAGCAGGCAAAATATCCGCGAGATTCGCCGCATGGTCAACTCTCCCTACTGATCTATATGGTTATGATATATTTGGTGTTTTCGTGCGAAAAAAACAAATGTGGCTACTTTCCTTTGGTTCCCTTAAGAAGCGGAACCGCGTATTGCAGCAGAGAAAAAACCGAAAATGCCGCCGCAAGCCACATGCACCAGGTATGAAAGGGGGCGGTGTATCGCTTGAGAAACGCGAGCACCACCGCGATGGAAAAGAGCACTGTGCCGATTTTGCCCACGACGTTGGAGGGAATCACCAAGCGATCCTTGCCATACAGTATAATGCCGCCCAGAATCATGACCAATTCCTTGCCAAGCACGATCAGGATAATTGCCAAGGGCAAATCCCCTACGATGTACATGCATACGATTACCGAAAGGAGCAGAAGCTTATCGGCCAGAGGATCCATAGCCTTGCCCCAATTGGAAATCATGCCATACTTGCGCGCAAGCTTGCCGTCGATAAGATCCGTAAGCGATGCTAGCAGATACAGGGCCAGCGAGATGATCCTGCGCTCCATCATGAAAAGGATGACGACCGGGGGAATCAGCGCAAAACGGAAGGCCGTGAGAATATTGGGCGGATACGTGTACCAGGCCCTGTCACCATTTGCTCGCTTTTCGTACGCCCGCCGCATTCCATCATCCCGTCCGCATGTTGTTGGCAGCTTATGCCATAGGGGAGCTCAATAGAAGGCTTCCCACCGAAATATCAGTATACCATAAGTCGGAGAAAAAAGGCATAAATAGAGATGGGTGTTTCGCGATTTTAACCGTAACTCTCGTCGGAGCGGACTGCGTATCGCTCGCTTTCGCACTGTGGTGCAAAAGCTCGTTCACTGCGTCGCTCCTCCTCTTCCTCAAAACCACTGCGGTGCTTTTGAGGATTGAGAGGAACGACGTGGCAGGAAACGAGGTCGCACGTTCCCCGTTCTTCCTGCTCCCACAGGCCGTCTTGATGTCCTATGGGAAGAGGAGGAGGAATCACCACTATGCCGCAGCTGGCGGTGGTAAGAGCGCAACGCGTCCCGACGACGTCGCGAACTGCGTATCGCTCCTCCTCTTCCTCAAAAGCACTGCGGTGCTTTTGAGGATTGAGAGGAACGACGTGGCAAGAAACCGGAGCGCGCGTTTTTCGTTCTTCTCAATCCCAAAGAAACCTCAATTTCTTTGGGAAGAGGAGATTCCACGGAGCGGACATTCCCGCACGGCATCGCAATGCCGCGCGGGAATAAAGCGCAGTGCGAATCGACGAGTTAGCGGTTTGCTTCACACTCCGCCAGAAGCTTTTCAAGATCGCCCCCGTCAAACGGCGCGATTTTCCACGCAAGGCGAATTTTGATGTCGAAGCATGCGAGGATATCTTGCTCGACCTTGCGCGACACCCTTGCACTCGCCCGATAAGCTTCCTGATCGTCTGTTTCAGCCATAAGCGCGCAGAAACGGCCATCTTCCAGCACGCCTACGATATCGATGAGGCGCGCGGTCGCGCGCAATGAAAACCCCGCCTGCTGCAGGATGCGCCGGTTAAGATCGGGGTCTGCAATATCGCGCTCAAAGTGCACGGCCACGACGCCCAGCGCGCTCTTTCGCCCGTAGCGCTCACACCGGTAGACCTCCGGGCGGCATTTTTCAAGGAAGCCGCAACGGTTTGGCAGGCACGTGAGGGGATCGGTGACGCGCGCGATGTATTCGGATGAACCTGCGAGCAAGGAAAATTGCTCGACGACATATTCGATATCCCGATAGCCCAGGTGAACATGCCATTCCACGCCCTCTTTGACGACGAACTTCACTAGGCGGGATCGGCAGAATCGTCCGGTGCGCAGGTCCTTCTCGTCGATCTCGATGGCGAAGCGCACGGCCGGGCAAGAAGAATCCCCCAGTGGAAACGCCTCGTAGCGCTTGGCGGACAGCACGAGGAAGCTCTGGATGCGGTAGGACGCCGCAACGGAACTTTGCCAACGAATGAAGCTTTCCACCGGTATGTTCCATTGGTCTCTCGAGCTTAACAGCGCGTGAATCTGCCGGTAGCGGCCGGCGATGATGCCGCGGAAGTATTCCGTGATGGCGCGGCGCGAGGCGATATCCTCCATGGTCGCCTGGGAAACCGGCCTGCGCGGCGCGCGGTACGCAGGCGCGGGGGAAACGGCTCTGAGATGGCGCGCTTCCCATTCGCGGTTGAAGGCCAGGCGCTTGCTGTCGTCACCCAGAACCTCCCATGCGATGTTGATGAGCTTCATGCGCCCCTCGGCATCCGGAGAAGGGTTGACGTCGGGATGGAAAACCTTACAAAGCGATCGATACTTCGCTTCGATGACATCGCGGCCGGCCTGATGGCTAACCTCGAGGATATCGTAGTAATCCAACCAACGCTGTTCCATCGATAGAACCACTTTCCTTTACAGAGTGTAAGTGGGTTGCGTGAACCGGCCCTGGTGATCCGGCAGGATTGGGCTTTAACTTCTGAGCGAACCCGCCTGCGTTCCAGCTCCTCGCCGGGCGGAAAACCTTTCGGAAACCCTACGTTCTAGTCTTTTTGAACGCTAGCGGTGAATGTAATACTTCAGCTGCCCCATGGCGCGATCGGAGAAAATATCCCCGGCATGTGCGTATTCCAGGCGCTTGGAGCCCGCCTGCGCGACGGCAACGCCGCGCGAGGCATCGTATTGCTCACCCGTCTGCTCGGGCCTTACGACCTGCACGTGCCCCGAGCCCGACGAATTGTACCATGCCGTAACCGCAGGGCCGCCCGCGTTTGCGTGAGCCTGCGCCGCCTCGGCGGATACCTCCACCCAGCCATAGTTACCGCCATGCTGCGCAAGCCAGTTGAAAATGCCGTTTGCGCTGAGCTCCGTAGCGCCGGAGCCGTCCTGATAGACCCTGGGCGCACCGGTTGCGGCATCTACATAGTGAGGTATCTCCGCCTTCATCGCGGATGTGACATCCCACAGGAATATGTTGCAGTACGTATCCCCCGTGCCGCGCTTGTTGTTCGCATAGCGGGGGTTCGATTCGACGGAGAACTGGCTGATCACCCCGGCGTACAGGCCGGCAGAGCGCTGCTCTGGCTGACTTACCGCCGCCGGATCACAGGGCTTCCAGGCTTCGTAGGGGTAAGCGGTTTTTTCTCCGGAAAAGACGCCGTCGTTCACCTGGTCGAGCAGATCCTCGTCGTAGCTCGAATCCATGATGCCGCGGCGAAGCTTTTCCTTGGCGGCGCTGTCCTGCATGCTGCTCACGGCCTGGGCGAGCACGGCCATGATGGAGCTCGCGTCCGCCTGTCCGGTGGTCATCATCATCAGCAGCATCAGGATCTGAGACTCCAGCCCCTGCCCCGCGGTGGCGTTGAGCAGCGCCGGCGTATACGCCGAAAGCGGGTTCGCCCCGGAGGCGCTTACGCCTGCTTGTGCGCCCTGCATGATGCTCAACTCCTGCGCCAACGCTTCGGAAAAGGCCTTTGCCTGTTCCGACGTAAGGGAACCGCCCGAGGTTTGCTGCGAAGCCGCCTGCGAGCGGGCAAGGGCAAGCTGGCTTTGAATCGGAGGGAGCGTGGACATGCGTTCTTCCCCTTTCAGTGTGTCCGCCCTGTGCGCAAATTATCACGGACAAATTGCGACCTTTTCTCAGCGTTATGGCAAACTGCGGTTTGTCATAGCGTCTTGCAAATCCGGCCGGAAATGAAGTAGTCAGTTCATGCGCGCTCTCGCGTCGCTACGCTCGCAATCGCCACGCATTTACTGGCCTTCACCTCGCCCTATGCGCGCACTGCGCACGCTCGGCTCCGGCCCTCCGGCTCTTTTCAGGCGGGGCCTTGGCCCCGGCTCCGGCAAGAGCGTTTCTTGCGGTATGTCCTCTCGCCGGTGCGGGCCGCCCGCGCGAGACAAACCGCGCTCGATCAGCGCGCGGCGTCTTCTTCCTGCGGAGGGCCTTCGCGCTTGTACAGGCGCCGGTTATCCAGCGCGCGGATGAACCCGGTAAAATCGCCGGGCTTTACCGAGGCCAGGGCGTGGCGCATTTCGTACAGCCGCGCGTCGATGTTGTCCAAGTGATGCAAAAGCTCCGCCTCGGGGAACATAGGCCGCCTGGGCGAGCCGTATTCCGGCTCGTTGTGGTGCGCGAGCACCATGTGCTCCACCAGCAAAAGCTTCTCGCCGGGGAGGCCGAGCTGTTCTCCCGCCTCGCCGATGCGCTGTACGCCCCTTACGATATGCCCAAGCATTAGGCCGTCCCGGGTATACGCGCCGGCCAGGCCGAAGTCGGATGCGTCCAGCTCTTCGATCTTGTTCAGGTCGTGCAACAGGATGCCGCATAAAAGAAGGCTTCTGTCGAGCCAGGGGTATACCGCAAGCAGCGCCTGCGCGGCCCTGGCGATGGAAAGCGTATGGTATAAAAGCCCCGATCGCTCGGCATGGTGAAACGACACCGCGGCGGGCCAATATAAAAGCTTTTCTTTCGCGTTTTCGAGCATGTATTCGGCAAGGGCGGAAAGGTCTGCATCCTCCAGAGATTTGGCAATGCCCATCAGTTCGAAATACATGGCTTCGGCGGGTTCGGGCGCGCAGGGCACGAGCTCGTCCCACGCGACTTCCCCTTCGTCAGCCGCGCGCAGCTTATCCACGCGCATCTGAAGCTTGCCCATGTATTCCTGCACCATGCCCTTGATCTTCACCGGAGCGCCGGCAGCGGGCGCCGGGTTATCGCCCCAGTCCCATCCCTTGCCGTTCATCTCGCCGGTGGAGTCCATCAGCGTAATATCCAGGAATTTTGATCCCGTAGACGAAACCCGCACCTCGGCCGTCTTTACCAGCACAAAGCCTTCTATGGAATCACCTTTAGTGCGATACAATAAGTTAACGGGCTCCAACCCTTCACCGCCTTTGCCCCAGGGGCATGCTATGGTATACTGCGCGCAGTATACTTTTTGAGATTATATCGATCCTATTATACATGATTGGAAGGGGTGTTGTCATTGCAAAAATACATCGTGCTGATCGCCGACGGCTGCGCCGACTTACCCATCGAGGCTCTCGGCGGAAAAACGCCCCTGGCCGCGGCGGAAATTCCCCACTTAAACGCGCTGGCGGCACAGGGCTTCGTTGGCCGGGCCAATACCATACCCGAAGGCGTCGCGCCCGGCAGCGATACGGCCATTCTTTCGATCTTCGGCTACGATCCGCGTTGCCACTACACCGGCCGCTCCCCGCTGGAGGCCGCGGGCTCGGGCGTAAAGCTTTGCGCCGGCAACCTGAGCTTTAGGCTCAACCTGGCCGGGGCCCAGGATGTGGGCGGAGAACTCACCATGCGTTCGCATTCCGGCGGCAACATCGAGGGCGAGCAGGCGCTTGAGCTGATGGCCGCGCTGCATGCGGATGCCATATTTGTGGCGGAGCTTCATAAGCTCGGGATGGCGATTTCGGTCAACCCGTCTTTCCGGCACATCGCGGTGATGGAGCGCTCGCCGGGCGCGATGGCCACCACCCCTCCGCACGAAATCGTAGACAGGCCCATCGCCCCTTATCTGCCCTCCGGCGCGGGCGAAGCGCTCAGGGGCATAATGCTGCGCTCCTATGAGGTGCTCAAGGATCACCCCGTCAACCGCGCGCGGCTTTCGCAGGGCAAGCTCGCCGCCAACATGGTTTGGCCTTGGGGCGAGGGCAGCGCCATCGAACTGCCTTCGTTTGAAAGCGTTCACGGCAAGCGCGCGGCGGCGATCAGCGCCGTACCGCTGGTGTGGGGCATCGCAAACCTTTCGGGCGTGGCGGTGCGCAAGGTACCCACCGCCACCGCGGATATCGATACGGATTACGAGGGCAAGGCCGACGCGGCGCTTTGCGCGCTTAGCGAAGGGTTCGATTGCGCGATCGTGCACGTGGAGGCGCCGGACGAGTGCAGCCACGACGGCGATCTTGCGGGCAAGCTCGAGGCGCTTAAGCGCATTGACAGCCGCATGGTGCCGCGTCTTGTAGAGGGCGTGCGCGGCATGGGGGCGAGCCTTCGCCTGCTCGTGCTGTCGGATCACTACACGCTGCTGAGCACCCGCGGGCACGACGGCACGCCGGTGCCCTACCTTTTGTACGACAGCGAGCAGGATACCGGGCGCAGCCAAAGCTTCTGCGAGGCCTCGGCGCAAAAAGGCCCCCTGATCGACCCGGCTACCCGGCTGATGGGCATGCTGTTCCAGGCAAAAAAGAGCAGTTACTTCGATGCCGATGGTCGCCTGACCTCGCTGCCAAGCCGCGATGGCCCGCGGTTGGAGGCGCTTTCAAAGCTTGCCGAGGCGTTTGAGCCCGGACGGGATTACCGCGAGAACGAAGTGGGCGAAATCTTGGATACGCTGCACACGTTTGGCGATAGGTTTTTGCTCAGGCGCGAGCTTGTAGACCGCGGCCTTCTCAAGCGCACGCGCAGCGGAGATAGGTACTGGCGCGAATAACGCGTTGTCGGAATGTGCGAATCGCCGAAAAGCAGGTGAAAACCGCGTATTTATGCCCAATTTCGGAAAATTTGCTTGTCTTACCGACGAAGCTGTGGTATTGTATTTGGGTTTCCACATGCCATCCTTGCTCCGCGCATGACGCGGGGCCTAAGTCCAAGAGGAGGTGAAAGGTTTGAACAAGTACGAAGTCATCTACGTGATCGACGCAAGGGTCGAAGACGAGCCGCGCAAGGAGTTGATCGACCGCTTTGCGGGGCTGATTACGGCCAACGGCGGTACGATCGACAAGGTAGACGAATGGGGCAAGCGCCGCCTCGCCTACCCGATCGATTTCCAGAACGAGGGCTATTATGTGCTCTGGCACATGACGGTCGCGCCGGAATTTCCGCGCGAGCTCGAACGCAACTTTGAAATCTCTGAACAAGTCATCCGCTATTTGTGCGTCCGCATCGAAGAATAGGAGGCGCGCATGAACAAGGTGATTTTAATCGGCAACCTTGCGCGAGATCCTGAACTGCGCACGACGCAGGGCGGGGTGCCGATGTGCCGTTTTACCATAGCGTGCAACCGCCGCGTGCCCAACGCGCAGGGCGTGCGCGAGGCCGATTTCATTCCGGTGGTCGCGTGGCGCGAGCGTGCCGAATTCGTGAGCAGGTACTTTACCAAGGGGCGCAAAATTGCCGTCGAAGGGCAGATTCAGGTGCGCTCCTACGAAGCTCCCGATGGAAGCAAGCGCTATTCCACCGAAGTGCTCGCCGATAATGTAGAGTTTGTCGACTCAAAGCCCGGCTCGGAAGGCCAGGGCGCATATCCGCAAGGCGGGTATTCCCAGGGCGGTTATCCGGCGCCGCAGCAGGCGCCCGGCGATCGCGCCCCGGTCGACGACTTCATTCAGGTAGACGACGACGAATTGCCGTTTTAACAACGACGAAAAGGAGGCCATAGAGCATGTCCGAAGATAGAAACGACAGGTCTGCCCGCCGGCCGCGCGGGCGCAAGCCCCGCCGCAAGGTGTGTCAGTTCTGCGTCGATAAGATTCAAACCATCGATTATAAAGACCTTCCGCGGCTGCGCCGCTTTATGTCCGAGCGCTCGAAGATCCTGCCGCGCCGCATGACGGGCAACTGCGCCAAGCACCAGCGCCAGCTGTCCATCGCCATCAAGCGCGCCAGGCACATCGCGCTGTTGCCGTATTCTACAGACTAAAGGCCCAAGCCTTTACCCAGGGCAAAACGGAATGCCGTTAAGGTATTCCGTTTATGTTTCCGGCGCTTAAGCTGGGCACGCACGGCCTTGGGGGATTAGGCGGTGGGAGGGCCGGGGAGGAAAATGCATGAAGCTTGGCGTGGTAGGGCTGCCCAACGTGGGCAAGTCGACGCTGTTTAACGCGATCACCGCTGCGGGCGCGGAGGCCGCGAACTATCCGTTTTGTACGATCGAGCCGAATACCGGGGCGGTCCCCGTGCCGGATGCGCGCCTTGATACGTTGGCGCGCATGTACAACCCCGAAAAGATTACGCCCGCGCTGCTTGAATTTGTGGATATCGCGGGGCTTGTGCGCGGCGCGAGCAAAGGAGAGGGCTTGGGCAACAAGTTCCTTTCCCACATCCGCGAAGTAGACGCGGTGGTGCACGTCGTGCGCTGCTTCGACGATGAGAACATCACCCATGTCGACGGCGCGGTGAACCCAAAGCGCGACATCGAAACCATAGAAACCGAGTTGATTCTCGCCGATTTGGAAACCATCGCGCGGCGCATCGACCGCACGCGCAAGGTGGCGCAATCCGGCGATGCGAAGGCGCGCGCCGAAATGGAAGTGCTTGATGCGATCGAAAAGGCACTCAACGACGGAAAGCCGGCCCGCTCGCTGACGCTTAACGGCGAGGGCGCCGTCTACATGCGCTCGCTGTTTTTGCTGACGGCAAAACCAGTGCTTTACGCGGCGAACATCGCCGAGGAGGGCATCGGCACGGACAACGCCTATGTCGCTGAGGTCGGGCGCATTGCCGCGGGGCAGGGCTCGCAAATGCTTTCGATCTGCGCGAAGGTGGAAGAAGAGATCGCCCAGCTGCCCGGCGAGGAAAAGCAGGCCTTTTTGGATGAACTGGGCATCGGGGTATCCGGCCTTGAGAGGCTTGTTAAAACGGGTTATCGGCTGCTGGGGCTCATCAGTTATTTGACCGCCGGGCCAAAGGAAGTGCGCGCCTGGACGATCGAGGAAGGTACTAAAGCGCCCCAAGCCGCCGGGAAGATCCATTCGGATTTCGAACGCGGTTTTATACGGGCCGAGGTGGTCGGCTACGACGAACTGGTTGCGTGTGGCTCGATGAACGCCTGCAAAGAGAAGGGCCTCGTCCGCTCGGAGGGCAAGGATTATGTGTTCCGCGACGGAGACGTGGTGCTATTTCGGTTTAACGTATAAAAGGCCCGCCCGTTACGGCACGGGGGGGACGCGTCCCCCCCGTGAGCCCCCCGCCGAGGAGGCATGACGAGGAAAATATGGCGAACGGTCGCCGAAGACGCAAAGAAACTAAGATTTTCAGCTACGGAGCAAGTAAAGCCGCCCACTTCGCCATGCATTCCGCCGTTCATACGGTTTTGCCGGATTTCATCCTGTGCGGTTGGCGGCCGGATTCCCCCCTTTATTTGTATACTTCGGCAAGGATGCCCTCAACACGAAACGGCGGGAGCGCCGGGAAGGAGAGCGCGATGAACATTTGGCACGACATCGACCCCAGGGAGGTATCCCCGGAATTTTTTATGGCGGTCATCGAAATCCCCGCGGGCTCGAAGAAGAAGTACGAGCTGGACAAGGTGACGGGCCTTCTTAGGCTCGATAGAATTTTACATAC
Organism: Eubacteriales bacterium; assembly: GCA_031551255.1. GTDB lineage: Bacteria > Bacillota > Clostridia > Christensenellales > UBA1750 > JAVBNW01. Next base: position 25,449 of record JAVBNW010000147.1, read on the forward strand.
CTCCACGCACTACCCCGCCAACTATGGCTTCATTCCGCGTACATTTGCCGACGATCGCGATCCTTTGGACGTGCTCGCGCTGTGCTCCGAGGCCCTGGACCCTATGGTGATGGTGAAGTGCTACCCGATCGGCATCGTGCGCATGGTGGATTCCGAGGAAATCGACGATAAGATCATCGCGATCCCGTGCGACGACCCTACGTGGAACTACTACAAGGATATCGCCCAGCTTCCGCCGCACATCATGGATGAGATCAAGCACTTTTTCGAGGTATACAAGAGCCTCGAGCATAAGCACACCGCAACCTCGGATATCCTCGGGCCGGAAGACGCCCGCCGCGTCATCGCCGAGTGCATGGAGATGTACGAAAGGCATTTTTGCGGAAAGCTGGACTAAAGCTTCCTATAGCACAGCGCCGGGCATTTCGCACAAAATGCCCGGCGCTGTTTTTTATTTACATATAGGTAATCTTGCTCTCGTCGCGGGGTCTCGCGTCCGGGGCGTCCGCCGGATGCCCCAGCACGATCGCGTAATGCGGCTGGAACCCTTCGGGAAGCTTAAGATCCGCAAGGAACTTCGCGCCGTCCTTGCCGCGGATCGCAAACATTGCCATGCCGATCACGCAGGAGCCCAACCCCAGCGCGTGGGCGGCGACCAGTACGTTTTCGGTGAGCATGCCGATATCCGCGCCGCTCTTGCCCTCCTTGGAAGAGATGAACAGCGCGAGCGGAGCGTGGTGGAAAAAATCGTCGCCTTCGGCGAAGGCGCGGGTAGAATCTTGCTCGAGCACCGCCGAGCGGATGGCCAGATTCATCTCGTCGAGCCACGCGCGGTCCTTCACGACGGTGATGTGCCAGGGCTGTAAGTTCATAGCGCTGGGCGCGTTGAACGCACAGGTGAGGATGCAATTAAGCTGCTCCTTGGAGACGGGCTGGGCGGTGTAAGCGCGGTTGCTGCGGCGGTCCATCAGAGCCTGGATGACGGGGTTTTCCATGGTAACGCCTCCTAAAATTTCGTAAAACTGTCAGCGCTATCGTAGCCCTTTTTATGCAGGCCGTCAAGGCATGGAGATGCAAAAGGAGGGCCGAAGCCCTCCTAAGCGTTTTCGACGATCACTCGTCGCACTTTTCTCGTCGTATCTCTTCGGCGGGGGGCTCACGGGGGGTACGCGTATCCCCCGTGCCGTTCGTGCCGTTACACCATTTCTCTCTTCTGGTAGTGCGTATGCAGCAGGTGGTGTGCCTTTTCGCCGTATGGCTCGCCCAGGAACTCTTTGTACAGCGCAAGAACCTCCTGATTTTCGTGAGAGAAGCGTACGGGCTTGCCCGCATCTTCGGCATACAGAGCCGCCGCGCGTTTCTTGATGCGCTCGATGTCGTTGTGATGGTACGGCTGTCCGCCGCCGCCTACGCACCCGAGCGGGCAGGCCATAATCTCGATCGCGTGATAATCCGCCTTGCCGGCCTGGATGGTCTCGAGCAGCTGGCGCGCGTTGCCAAGTCCGTGGGCGATGGCTATTTTGATATCCATACCGGCTACGTTAATCGTCGCCTCTCTGACGCCCTCTATGCCGCGCAACTCGGTGAAATCCGCCTTGCCGGGATTTTTGCCCTCGAGCATCCACGCCGCAGTGCGCACCGCGGCTTCGATGACGCCGCCGGTGGTTCCGAAGATGACGCCCGCGCCGGTGGACTCGCCCATGACCTTGTCGAAATCCTCATCAGGCAGGTCGGTAAAGTTGATGCCCGCCTCCCTGATCATGCGCGCGAGCTCGCGCGTGGAGATGACGTAATCGACGTTTTGCAGTTCTTTTTCCTCTTCGCTCAGCTCCGGCCGCGCAGCTTCGTATTTCTTAGCCAAGCACGGCATCACGGAGACCACCACGATCTTCTTCGGGTCGATGCCCATCTTCTGGGCCAGATACGTCTTGGCGATCGCGCCGAACATCTCGTGCGGAGATTTGCAGCTAGAGGGAATATCCAGCAGATCCGGGAACTGATGCTCGAAAAACTTCACCCATGCCGGGCAGCAAGACGTAAGGATCGGCAGCCTGCCGCCGTGCTTAACGCGGTGCACGAGCTCGGAAGCCTCTTCCATGATGGTAAGATCCGCCGCGAAGTCGGTATCGAACACCTTGTCAAACCCGATGCGCCGAAGCGCCGCCACCATCTTGCCGGTGACCGCCGTGCCCGGCTCCATGTCGAAGCTCTCGCCTAGCGCCGCGCGCACGGCCGGAGCTGTCTGCACGAGTACGACCTTCTCAGGGTCGCCGATCGCGTCCCAAACCTCTTGCGTGTCGTCTACAAACGTAAGCGCGCCGGTGGGGCATACGGATACGCACTGCCCGCAGAACGTGCACACGGTGTCCATCATGGGCAGGTTAAACGCGGTGCCCATCGTGGTATCGAAGCCGCGACCCACCGCCGAGTATACGCCCACGGTCTGCACCTGGTTGCACATGGTTTCGCAGCGGCGGCATAGCACGCACTTTTCAGGGTCGCGCTTGAGGGATAGCGAGGAGCGATCCTTATCATGGTGGCTCATCGCGCCTTGGTACCTGATTTCGCGAACGCCCAGCTCGGATGCTAAAGACTGAAGCTCGCAGGCTTGGTTGCGGTCGCACACGAGGCAATCCTTGGGGTGGTTGGAGAGCAAGAGCTCCACCATCATGCGGCGCGAGCGAATTGCGCGGTTGGTGGCGGTGTTGATCACCATGCCCGGGGCCACGGGGGTGGAGCAGGCGGGCATCAGATTGCGGCGCCCGGCGATTTCCACCATGCACACGCGGCAGGTGCCGACCTGGTTGACCATCTTGATATCGTGAAGATCCATATGGCACAGGGTGGGGATGTATACGCCGGCTTTTTTCGCGGCGTCCAGAACGGTCGAGCCGGGCTCCACCGAAACGGCGATGCCGTTGATCGTAAGGTCTATCATGACAGAGCCTCCTCCTAACCGTAAATGATGGCCTTGGTCGGGCACTTTCCGATGCAGGTGCCGCACTTGGAGCACTTGGATTGGTCGATTTCGTGGGGCTGCTTGCGCTCGCCGCTGATGCAATCCATCGGGCAGTTGCGCGCACACACGGTGCAACCGATGCACTTATCCTTGAGGATGGTGTACTGCAGCATGTCCTTGCAGCTCTTGGCCGGGCAGGTTTTATCAACGATGTGCGCCTCGTACTCGTCCATGAAGTAGACCATAGTGGAGAGCACGGGGTTGGGGGCGGTCTGCCCAAGGCCGCACAGCGCGCAGTCCTTGATTACCTCGCCCAACTCCTTAAGATCCGCAAGGTCGCTCTCCTTCCCTTCGCCGCGGGTGATGCGCTCGAGCATCTCGAGCAGACGGCGGTTGCCGATGCGGCAGGGCGTGCATTTACCGCAGCTCTCCTCGACGGTAAAGTCGAGGTAGAATCTGGCGATGTTCACCATGCAATCGTCCTCGTCCATGACGATCATGCCGCCCGAGCCCATCATCGAGCCCACGGACTGCAGGGATTCGTAGTCGATCTTAAGGTCGAGCATCGAGGCGGGGATGCAGCCGCCGGACGGGCCGCCGGTCTGCACGGCTTTAAATGCCTTGCCGTTTCTGATGCCGCCGCCGATGTTATAGATGACCTCGCGCAACGAAGTGCCCATGGGAACTTCGACAAGGCCTACATTGTTGATCTTGCCCGCCAGCGCGAACACCTTCGTGCCCTTTGATTTTTCGGTGCCGATGGATGAAAACCACGCGGCGCCTCTGTTGATGATGGGGCAGATGTTGGCGAAGGTTTCGACATTGTTGATGTTGGAGGGCAGGTTATTAAGCCCCTTCTCCGCCGGGAACGGGGGCTTGACGCGCGGCTCGCCGCGCTCGCCCTGCACGGAGTTGAGCAGCGCCGTCTCCTCGCCGCACACAAATGCGCCTGCGCCCAGGTTGATGGTAAGCTTAAAGTTAAAACCCGTGCCCAGGATGTTCTGCCCAAGCAGGCCCATCTCTTCGGCCTGCTCGATGGCGCCACGAAGCCTGGCCACCGCCAGAGGATACTCGGCCCTTATGTAGATGACACCCTCGTCCGCGCCGATCGCGTAGCCGCAAATCGCCATGGCCTCCAGCACCGAGTGCGGGTCGCCCTCGAGGATGGATCTGTCCATGAATGCGCCGGGGTCGCCCTCGTCCGCGTTGCAAAGAACGTACTTTTTGTCGCCCTTGCTCTTGGAGGCGATTTCCCACTTAAGGCCGGTGGGGAAGCCCGCGCCGCCGCGGCCCCTCAGGCCGGAATCTTTAACTTCTTTTACGACCTCTTCCGGCGTCATTTCGCTTAGGCACTTGCCCAGCGCCATGTAGCCGTCCATCGAGATATAGTCTTCGATGGATTCGGGGTTGATGATGCCGCAATTGCGAAGCGCGATGCGCACCTGGCTTTGGTAAAACGGAATATGCCTGTGCTCGGCGGTGTGCTCCTGCTTTTGCGGATCGACGTATAAAAGCCTTTGCACCGTTCGGCCCTTGATCACGTGCTCGGCCACGATTTCCTTGGCGTCATCGGGCGTAACCTTTACGTAGAACACGTTGTCCGGGTATACTTTTACGATCGGCCCCTGCTCGCAAAAACCGAAGCAGCCGGTGGTGACCACCTGCACCTCGTTTTGCAGGTTGTTCGCGCGAAGCTCATTACGCAGACTCGTTTCGATATCCTGCGAATTGGACGCGCGGCAACCGGTTCCGCCGCAAACCATAAAATGCATGCGATAGCTCATGCGCGCGGCACCTCCCGCCCTACGATCGCATTGTCGAGCAGCTCGCCCTTGAGAACGTGGCGATCGATGATTTCCTTGGCGCGCTCCTTGTCCACCTTGCCGTAGCGCAGCGGATCCTTGCCCGGCTCGCGCACTTCGACAAGCGGCTCGGCGTAGCAAAGGCCCACACAGCCCGTCGCAACCACCGATACGTTCGTCACTTTTTGCTCGGCGATTTCATCCAGCAGCGCCTGCATGGTTTCCCTGGCGCCCGCGGCGATGCCGCAGGTGGCCATGCCCACGGCCAGCACGATGGTGTTGGGGTCTTCGCCGGTGGTGCGCAATTGCGTACCTGTGGCGCTCTTTTCGCGAATTTTCTTAAGCTCTTCCAGCGATGCGATCTTAGGCATTCTCCAGGCCCTCCTTTGCCATGTGTTCATCGATGATGTGCTTGACGCCCTCGACTTCTACCCGGCCGTATACCCTGCCGTCGACCATCACGACCGGCGCGAGACCGCAAGCGCCCACGCAGCGGATGGAATCCAGGGAAAAGAGGCCGTCCGGGGTGATTTCGCCGGTACCGATCTTCAGCTGGGACTTAAACTCCTGCAAAATTGCCTCGGAGCCGCGCACGAAGCACGCTGTGCCCATGCACACGCTCACCGGCACCTTTCCGCGGGGCTCGGTTTTTAAGAAGGAGTAAAACGTCACGACGCCAAAGACCCTGCTGGTGGGCAGGTCGAGCTTGCGCGCTATGTGCGACTGCACCTCTTGGGGTAGGTAGCCGAAGATGTCCTGCGCCCTGTGCAGCGTCTGGATCAGGGCGTTCTTTTTCGTAGGCAGCGCATCGATGAAGCTATCAAGTTCTTGAAACTTGCCTCTGTCGAGCACGCCGGCTTGTGCGGTTTGCGCCATGGGTCCGCCTCCTTTTCCATGTTCGCGTCTACTATACATGGTATTTTCTCATTTGTGAAGGGCGCATGATAAGAAAATATCAAAGGTTTGATAAATTTTTGTCAAAGTTTTGTTTTCTTCGCAGCTACACCAAAAAGGGCGCCCACGCGCCCTGCAAGAGTCATCGAATCATCTGTCATTTTTCACCTGTCCGGGCGGAAGGTTTAGTGATTTTTGTCGCAAAACCGCAAGAAGCCTTCGCGCATAGTGCATAGTGCCGCGCGGCAATGCGTAATTCGCATCCTATCAATTGTGGCAAAAATTTCATATTTCAGGAACGGCTGCCCCATCGCGGTCGATCGCCGCCCCGGGCTTGCTGCGGCGGCTGTATAAGAAAACCGCAAGCGGCACCGCGAGCACGCCCGCCAACACCTTGGCGAAGAAAAACGCGCCCACCATGCCCGGCGACCACGCGGATACCACGCCCAACTGCCCGCCGAAGATAAACGCGCCGCTCGCGCAGAATGCCGCGAGCGCCACCTTGCCCCTGCCGGGGTAGCGATCGAACCCCGAATAGACGATCAGCGCCGACACGGTCGCCACCAGCAGCCCCGACACCGTCGCCCCATCCACGCCTAGCTTGCGTCCCAGCGCCTCCATCGGCCGGCGCAGCACGCGGCCGAGAATTTCCACCATCACCATGGCGCCCGACATGATCATCGCGATGCGCACCGCCACCGTGGATGCGTCCTCCAGCGGCGCAAGCGCGGGCAGCGGGTTCCATACGTTCAGCGCGCGCAGTGCCTGCAATACGATGCCTAGAAGGCCGATGGCGCTCATCACGCGGCCAAAGCCGGTGAAGATCTTCGTCATGGCCTCGGGGGCCTTGAGCAAGCCGAAGCACAAAAGCGCTGCGAGCAGCATGGTGGGAATGAGGTTGATCAGCAGCGAAAGCGGCGCAAGGCCCGCGAACAGCCCGCCCGCCACCAGCGCAACGGGGATAGCCACCAGGCCCGACAACGTGCCAAGCGCCAGCTCCGGGTGCCACTTTTTATCGATAAGGCCCGAGGATACCGGGATGCAATACCCAACCGTCGCCCCGAAGATACTCGAGGCGACCGCGCCGAAAAACTCGCCGGTTTGCGGGTCCTTAGCAAGGCCCGTGCACAGCCCGTAGCCCCCCATATCCACCGGGAACAGCAACGAGGGAAACGCAGAAGGATCCATATGCAAAAAGGAAGCCAGCGGTTCAAACAGCGCCTTTGCGCCCTCGGCCGCCGCCGGGGCAAGGGAATAAAGCCCCATGACGCCCAGCGTCACGGCGCCGAGCTTGCGAAAAGTATCTAAAAAAACAGGCCCCAGCTTGAGCCTGCCGCCAAAGATGGAATCTACGGCCCCCAGTGCGAAGCACAGCGCAATAACCGCCAGGATGACTTTGGAAAACAGCATGAAACGACCTCCCTAAGCGCGCAAGTGCCGCCCGCCGCATGGTAGCCATGCAGCGCCGCGACAAGTATACCAAGGAACCCAGCCCCCGGCAAGCGCGCCAAAATATGGTTATCGTGCGCCTTCGTGCATAAAACCACCCATCCCGGCGCTTCTATGGAAATAGAAATCCATTTTACGGAAGCCTAAGAGCCGTGCGCACGCTTGCGCTCGCCGCGCATCGGTGATAGAATATAAGAAGAAACGGAAGCAAAACACTAGCGGTAGCGCGCCGCAACCTATGTCACTTCTCGCGCGTATTAAGGTATGGCTTATAACTTATAACAAAAGGGTTGATATACAATTGGCGGAGTTCTTTGCGACCTTCCGGCGGCAATGGACGGAATTCTTCGGTAAAATGGAGAGGGGCCAGATCATCCGGCTTGTCGTGCTGCTGGTGCTGATCGTGGCCGTAGCCATTACGGCAGTCGTACTGCTCAGCCGCAAGAACTACAGCGCGCTCCCCGTTAGCGGAGACGCCGCGAAAATGGGCGAGGTGAATGCCCGGCTCGGCGAGATGGGCGTGCAAAAAAAGATCGGAACCGACGGTTCGATCATGGTGCCGGAAGACGAGGTCGATTCCATCGTATGGCAGCTGGCCTCCGAAGGCATCTTCAGCGACGATTTTGCCTACGACTGGATTACCCAGGGCTCCGGCTTTACGGCCACGGAAAATATGCAAAATGCGTACGCCACCATCCAGGCGCAGGAAAACCTGCGCAGGATGATTAGGGGTTATAACAAAATTGAAGACGCAAAGGTTATGCTGAGCATCGTTAAAGAGCCGGTGTTCATCGTCAGCGGCGCGGGCAGGCAAGAGAGCAGCGCGTCCGTTTTGGTGTATCTTTCCGATATGGAAAACCCTCTCACCGCCGCCGAGGCAAACGTCATTAGGCAAATCGTAAGGTTTGCGGCCAACATCCCCGACGATAACATTACGGTGTCGGATAACTTATTCAACTACTACGACGCCTCCACCGCAGACGCGCGCAAGGACATTCCCTTTGGAGACCGCATCGCGCTTCAGCGCGAGGTAGAAGATAACATATCCCGCGCGCTGACCAAGTTTTTCGAGTCGGTGTTCGGCGTGGGCATGGTAAAGGTGCAGGCGACCGCGGATCTTAATTTCGACAGGGAAACCGTGCAAACCGTCGTGTTCGCCCCCCCGATCGAGGGCATGGAAACCGGCATACCCATCGCCATGAAAACTCTGAGCGAGACGATCCGGGGCGGCAACGACGTCGTGCAGGGCGAGCCGGGCCTGGATGAAAACGGAGGCTCGATCAGCTATGTCGAGGAGACGCTTGCCGGAAGCGACGCCATCTATACCAAGATTTCCAACGAGGTGAACTACGAAATCAACGAAACCAAGACGATGATCGAGCGTGCCGAAGGCAACCTCATCAAGCTCACCGTCGCCGTGATCATCCCGATGGATGAAGCGGCGCAGGATTATACCGACGACGTGCGCAGCCTCACCGCCGCAGCCGCGGGCATCACCCCCAATGTCGTGGAGGTGCGGCGCATGCCGATCGCCGACCCCAACGCCGACTTGATCGCCACCTACGGCGAAATCGAAGACAAGGCGCAACAATACCAGATGGTTCGCCTGCTGATCATCATCGGCGCCATCGTGCTGGTGGTCGTGCTGCTGTTAATCGCATTGCGCACCATCCTCAAGGCCCTGCGCCCCGAGCCCGTCTTGGCGACGGCGGACGGTGTGGAAGCGAACGAATATGCGATCGACATGGCCGTTGGCGACGAAATAGTGGACCTGCCCCCGAAGGAGGATCTGCCCATCGTGCAGATCCAGCGATTCATCGAAAGGGATCCCGAGGCGGTCGCGCAGCTTTTGCGCAACTGGCTGACGGACGACTATAGGTAGAGGCATGAGCAATCTTACGACAAGGGAAAAAGCCGCTATTTTGATGATCACGCTGGGCAAGGAATTCTCGGCGAAGATCTACAAGCATTTGAATGAAGACGAAATCGAGCAGCTGACGCTTTCGATCACCTCCACGCGCAGGGTCGACAACGAGGTGCAACAGGAAGTCATCGAAGAGTTCCTCGAAATTTGCCTGGCCCAGAAGTATATCTCCGAGGGCGGCATCGACTACGCGCGCGACGTGCTCGAGTCGGCGCTCGGCAAGGATAAGGCATACGAGCTGATCAACAAGTTAAGCTCTTCCTTGCAGGTGCGCCCGTTCGATTTCGTGCGCAAGGCGGATCCGGCCCAAATCCTAAACATTTTGCAAAACGAGCACCCGCAGACCATCGCGCTGACGCTCTCCTACCTAGACCCGGCGCAGGCCGCGGCGGTCATCGGCTCGCTGTCGGCGGAAAAGCAGGTGGACGTCATCGCCCGCATCGCCAAGATGGGCGTCACCGCGCCGGACTATATCAAAGAGGCCGAGCGCATTCTCGAGCGCAAACTGTCGAGCATGGGCATGTCCGAATCCTTGGCGGTGGGCGGCATCGATTCCATCGTGGAGATCATCAACTCGGTCGATCGCGGAACCGAGCGGTTCATCCTGGAGCAGCTGGAACTTGCCGACGGCGAGCTGGCGGACGAGATCCGCAAGCGCCTGTTCGTGTTCGAAGACATTGCCAAGATGTCCAACCAGGCGATTCAGCGCGTGCTGCGCGATGTGGAAAACAACGACCTGACCGTCGCGCTCAAGGGCGCCGGCGAGGGCAGCGAGGTATTTAACTTGATCATGAGCAACGTATCCAAGCGCCTGGCCGAGATGATCAAGGAAGATATCGAGATGATGGGCCCCGTGCGCGTGCGTGACGTGGAAGAGGCACAGCAGAAGATCGTCAACACCATTCGCAAACTCGAAGATGCTGGCGAGATCATTACCGGCCGCGGTGGAGGAGACGATGTGATTGTTTAGAATCGACAAATCCTCCGTTTCCTATAAAAACGGCGAACAGCCCTATGTTCTGGCGCATGCCGCGCTCAAGAGGCATGTGCCTGCGCCTCTTCCCGTAAAAGAAGAAGCTTCCGCACAGGCTGCGGCTCCTCCCGAGCCACAGCCCGTTTTGCCCGATCCCGCCGAGCTGGCCGCCGCCGCGCAAAGAGAGGCGGATGCGTTGATCGTCAAGGCAAAGGAACAGGCCGCCATGATCTGCGCGCAGGCCGCGCTCGAGGCCGACGAGGCTAAGCGAGCCGCCTTTGCCGACGGTATGGACCACGGCTACCGCGAAGGTCATGCCGCCGGCAGGGGCGAGGGCATCGTGGAGTATCGCACCGCCATAGGGGATGCGCAGGCCCTGCTCCGTCAGGCGATGGGGCGGGTGGAAGCCGAGCGGCGCGAAATGCTCTCGGGCGTGGAGCGCCAGTGTGTGGAGCTTTCCATGGAGATCGCCCGAAAGGTACTCGGCGCGGCTATGGCAACGGATGAAAACGCGTTCCCCTCGCTGGTGCGCCGCGCGCTGGAAGACATTCAACATACGGGCAAGGTAACCCTCAGGGTGAGCCCGCTTGAGTACGACTTGTTCTTTTCGCAAGGCGCGGGCTGGGTGTCGGACGAAACGCTTTCCGTTTCCGTCATCGAGGACGACGAGCTGGCCGAAGGCGATCTTAAGCTCGAGAGCGACGTGGAAACCATCAACGCGGGCGTGCGCTCGCAGATGGACGCGATCCGCGAGGCGCTTTTGAAGCTGGGAGGCGGCGCATGATCGACCTTTCGCGCTATATAGAGGCGATGGCCGATCTTGAGCCCATCGTGCACAGCGGCAGGGTGAGCCAAATCGTGGGCCTCACGGTGGAATCCAGCGGCCCGGCCGCAAAAATCGGAGATGTATGCCATATCTACGATCTGCGCGAGCAGCACTTTGTGCGCAGCGAGGTCGTGGGTTTCCGCGATAAAAAGGTGTTGCTCATGCCCTTTGGGGATCTGAGCGGCGTCGGCCCGGGCAGCCTCGTGGTTTCCACAAACCGCGCGCTTGTCGCGCCTGTGGGGCTGGATTTTCGCGGCAGGATTCTCGACGCGCTCGCCAACCCGATCGACGGCAAGGGCCCGATCGCCCCGGACGCGTTTTACCCCATCGAGAACGACCCGCCCAACCCGCTCGAGCGCAAGCGCATCAAGGATGTTCTGCCGCTGGGCGTCAAGTCCATCGACGCGCTGCTCACCATGGGGCGCGGGCAGCGCATCGGCATCTTCGCGGGCAGCGGTGTGGGCAAATCCACGCTCATGGGCATGATCGCCCGCAACGCCACCGCGGATGTAAACGTGATCACGCTCATTGGCGAGCGCGGCCGCGAGGTTTTGGATTTTGTCGAGAAGGATCTTAAAGAAGAGGGCCTCAAGCGCTCCGTTCTGGTGGTCGCCACTTCGGATCAGCCCGCATTGGTGCGCCTAAAATCGGCGATGGTGGGCACCGCTATGGCCGAATACTTCCGCGATCAGGGCTATAACGTGCTGCTTTTGATGGATTCCTTGACGCGCTTTGCCATGGCCCAGCGGGAAATCGGCATGGCAACCGGCGAGCCGCCGGTATCGCGCGGCTTTCCGCCTTCGGTATACGCTAAACTTCCGCGCCTGCTCGAGCGCTCCGGCACGAACGCGCACGGGGCGATTACCGGCCTTTATACCGTGCTTGTGGAGGGCGACGATATGAACGAGCCGGTCGCCGATACGGTGCGCGGCATCCTGGACGGGCACTTTGTAATGTCCCGTCAGCTCGCCAACAACAACCATTACCCGCCGATCGACGTTTTGCAGTCCGTCAGCCGGCTTATGCCCGATATCGTGGACAGGGACCACCTGCGCATCTCCAACGCGGTAAAATCCCACATCGCAACCTTTCGCGAGGCGCAGGATCTGATCAACATCGGCGCGTACGTTTCCGGTTCCAACCCCGCCATCGACAAGGCAATCGCGCTGAACGAGCCGATTAACGCCTTGCTTCGCCAGGGAATCGACGAAACCTTTACATTTGAAGAAACCATGCGCACGCTCAGGGAGATCGTGGAGGGCAAGAAGTGAAGCGATTTGTATTCCGGCTCGAGGTTTTGCTCAAGGTAAAGCTGACGCTCGAAAAAGAGCAAAAGGCGAAGCTGCACGAAATTCAAGAGCTTTTGCGCGCGCTGACCGGCGAACTTCGCCGCATGCAGGATGAGCAGGCAAAGCTTTCCGATGAATACCGCGAGGAATCTTCAAGCGGCATCACCGGCGACAGGCTCAGGGTATTCGGCCTGTATTTCGACCACATGCGCGAGGCGATCAAAGAGCAAAACAAGCGCATTGAAGAGGCGCGCGCCGAAAGGATGCGGCGGCAGGCGGTGCTGCTGCGCACGATGAAGGAAATTAAGGCGCTCAAGAAGCTGCGTGAAGCGCAGTATACGGAATACCTCGCGGAGGTCGCGCGCGAGGAGGAAAAGGCGATCGGCGACATCGTGTCGTTCAAGGCGGCGGCGGGCGAAATGCAAACCATCTGACGCGACGAACGGCAATGCTTGGGAAGAGAGGGATGCGGCATGGCGAACGTAGCGAACGCCCCGGCGACGCAGGCTGAGGCGACGGCAAAAAACAAAAAGAAGGATAAGGCGGAGAAGCGGCCCAAAGAAAAAAAGGCGATGACGCCCTTTCGGGCCGTGCTGCTCACGCTGATCTTCGTGTTGTTCCTGGGCGCGGCGGGCACGGCGCTGGTATGGTTTAATCTCTTTAACGCAAAGCAAATCGCGGTCGACTTTTTGCTGGCGGGGGAAAGCCCCTACAAGCCCCAGATCGCCCGGCTGGAAGAGCTGTCGGAGGGCATCGCGTTGGAGAGCCTAAAGCTTGAGGAAACGCGCGCGGATCTTGAAAAGCGCGAGGCCCAGCTCGCCAAGGCGCAAAGCGACCTGGCCGCGAAGACCAAGGCGCTTGACGAGCGCGACACGCAGCTGATCCAGCGCACGACCACGCTGGAGGATGCCGAGGCGAACATGACGCAGCTGATCGCCATGTACGAGCGCATGGAAGCCGCCAAGGCCGCGAAGATCATGCAGGAGGTGTACGACGTGGACGACGTCGCCCGCCTGCTCAGCCGCATGAAGAGCGACCGCGCGTCGGCCATCCTCGCGGCGATGGATGCCGAGCGCGCAGCCCGGGTGACGGAGCTGTTGCTGGAATAGCTTGCGTTTTTTCACCTCCGATGGCATACAATCACCCCCGGTTGCCAAGGCCTTCTCCTTAGCGGCGGAGGCTTTTCTTGCCGTGAGTGGAGAAAACATCGAACGGAGCCGCTTGCTATGGTATATTGATTCGAAGACAGCTCTGGCGATGCGGAGTGTTTATATTTTGCGAGAGAGGGTAATAAAAATGTTTTGCGACATTAAAAACCAATTAGATAATCCGACTGTGCGTAAAATTGTTAGCGAAAGCATGGGGGACAACTCTACTAAAGCAATGGATAGAACTGCGGCAGAATATCGTCGCAGAGAAGATTGGCATTTATATGGGTGGATTGAAAACGACAAAATAT
>JAVBNW010000098.1:0-9720 GCA_031551255.1 Eubacteriales bacterium
ATGGTGATGCCGGGCGACAACGTGCAGATGGAGATCAAGCTGATCACCCCGATCGCAATCGAGGAAGGCCTGCGTTTGGCCATCCGCGAAGGCGGCCGCACGGTAGGCGCGGGCGTCGTTACCAGCATCATGGAATAAGCCCAAAAGCGTAGCAGCTTAAAGAAAGTGCCGTTGGATATTTTCCAACGGCGCTCTTTTTGCGGCTTACCTTTGGGCAACTCCATATCATGCTTATTCAGTGCGCTAAGCAGGCGGAACCTTTGCGACAATGACATTCTCTTTTTTATAGATCGACCTGGCGGGAACAAACCCGCGGACGCTGCTTAGCGGATAAATATTGCTATCTCGTCCGACGACACACCCCGGATTCATCACCGAATTGCTCCCTACTTCGACGTTATCGCCAAGCATGGCGCCAAATTTTCTCAAGCCGGTTTCCAACTTTCCTTCGGGGCAGGCGATGCTCACCAAGGTCTTGTCCGATTTGAGGTTTGAGGTTATCGATCCGGCGCCCATATGCGCCTTATAACCTAGAACCGAATCGCCCACATAGTTATAATGCGGTGCTTGTGCAGAATCAAATAAAATGACATTTTTCAACTCTGTCGAGTTCCCTATGATGGATCCCTTTCCAACCAATGCATTGCCCCTGATAAATGCACAGTGGCGTATTTCCGCGCCTTCATCAATGATACATGGACCTTCTATATAGGCCGTAGGCGCGACTTTGGCGGTTTTGGCAATCCAGACGTCTTGTGAAACTCTGTTGAATTCTTCAGGCGGCAAGGTTCCCCCCAATTTTTTGATAAAATCACCGATATCGGGCAATACCTCCCATGGATACGTTTTTCCTTCGAACAGCGGCTCTGCAATCGTGTGTTCAAGCGTATAGTTTTCTGAGATTTTCATCGCTTCGTACATGGCAATCCCTCCTGCATATGACATACTCTGCAATGCCCATGGTTATGCTCCCTCATCTTGCCTTTTGCTTCCCAACAATCAAAGCACCGAGGTCAAAACGGCAAGCCAGCAACCACTTCGGAAAGGCTTTTGCAGACGTGGTCGGCGCCGGTTCCTTCCGCATGCACCAGGATCGTTTTCATGCCGGCCGCTTTTCCACCCTGAATATCCGCTACAGGGTTGTCGCCTATCATCGTGCATGCACTGGGAAAATGCGCGACGCTCATCGCATATTGAAATAACTCCGCCCGAGGTTTTTCATACCCGACGCACGATGACACGATATATCCGGAAAAATGCTCTGCCAGGCCTAAATCCGCGATCACCGCCGTCAGCTCCGGAAAGTTATTGGATAGGATATAGTTCTTATATCCGCGCTCTCCGCACGCGCGCAGGGTGGATTCCGCATCTGCATACACGGTATAAGAGTTGCAATCCAAAATCTGTTCTTTAAAGAGCAGATTTATCTTTTTGATGTCCGCCGCTTTTACCTCGTATCTTTGATAAAAGGGCAAAAGATTTCCGAAAAAGGCATCCCACCACAACGGGCCGGTCTTATCGGCATACGCGGTCTGGGGCGTATACCACGAGCATATGATGTGCAAATGAGCTCTGATTTCCTGGGCGCTTATGTCATATCGGCAATGCATGAGTGCGGCATGAAGCGCCTTTAAGAACGTTTCATCCTTATAGATCAACGTTCCGTCAAAATCCCAGAAAAGGGCCTTTGTCATCGCGATTCCTCCGCCTCTTTTCCTCCGCGCAGCGCACGCATCCCTTCGGCCAGCAGTTGCGCGCACTCGTCGCCCAGCACGCCGCCTATCGAAGAAACCGGCCGCCCGAAGGCGGCGTCGCCCGGGATATCGTAGCGCGAGCCGCAACAGCCCATTAGATTATCCCGTGCGCCATAGACGATGAGCGCAATGCGCGCCATGGCCGCCGCGCCGGCACACAGGGGACAGGGCTCGAGGGTAACGAACAGCGTGCATTCCGAAAGCCGCCAATCCCCAATGTGCGCGGCCGCTTCGCGCAACGCTAGAATCTCAGCATGCGCGGTAGGGTCGGTAAGCTCCACCCGCCGCTTTCGCCCGCGGCCGATGATGGCGCCGTTATGCGTGACAACGGCGCCCACCGGAATTTCTCCGGCGGACGCCGCTTGCTTGGCAAGGCTGAGGGCCGCGCGCATGGCGGGCTCGTGAATACTCAAGGCACCCGCTCGATTTTTGCGCCCAGAGCGGTCAATTTCTGCTCGAAATTTTCATAGCCCCGGTCGATAAAGTGGATGTTATCCACCGTCGTAACGCCGTCGGCCATCAGCCCGGCGATGACCAGCGCCGCGCCCGCACGCAGATCGTTGGCGGAAACCGGGCAGCCGCTTAGGGACGGCACGCCTTCCACCATGGCCAATCTATCGTTGATTCGCACTTTGGCCCCCATGCGCGCAATCTCTTCCAAGTGCTTAAAGCGCATTTCAAAGATGGTTTCGTTGATGACGCTGATGCCGCGCGCGGTGGTTAAAAGCGTGCTCATCGGCTGTTGAAGATCGGTGGGGAAGCCGGGATAGGGGAGGGTTTTTATGTTGACGTGGCGATGGCAGCCATCCGACCAAACCCTGATGGAATCCTCGCCGACGCCCTCTTCCACCCGTGCGCCCATCTCGAGCAGCTTGGCGGAAAGCGCCTCCATATGTGTGGGAATCGCGCCCTTGATCGTCACGTCGCCCAAGGTTGCGGCGGCGGCGATCATCAACGTGCCGGTTTCGATTTGATCGGGGATGATGGCATAGGTGCAACCGTGCAGGCCCTCTACACCGCGTATGCGGATGACGTCCGTGCCCGCGCCCTTAATATTCGCCCCCATGGCGTTTAGAAAGTTGGCGACGTCCACAACGTGCGGCTCCTTGGCGGCGTTAACGATTTGAGTCGAGCCGCCGGCGCGGCATGCCGCCAGCATAATGTTGATCGTAGCGCCCACGGAGGCGATGTCGAGGTAGATTTCCGCGCCCTTGAGCCCCAGCGAGCGCGCGACCAGCCAGCCGTGTTCGCTCGTCATAGAGGCGCCCAGCGCCTCAAAGCCCTTCAGGTGTAGGTCGATCGCCCGCGTGCCGATATTGCAGCCGCCGGGGTAGGGCACCTCGCCGTGCGCAAACTTGCCCAACATCGCCCCGAGCAGATAGTACGAGGCACGCATCGCCCTGGCGCTTTCCTCGGCGACACGGCCCGGCCTGACGTCGCCCGGATCGATGGTCATGGTGCGGCCGGTAAAGAGAATGCGTGCACCCAGCTCGCGCATCATATGGGTCATCTGATAAACGTCGTCAATTAATGGCAGATTTTCGATGGTTACCGGTTCATCGGACATGAGCGCCGCGGCCAGCACCGCCAGCGCGGCATTCTTGCCGCCGCGAATGGCAACCTCGCCATGAAGGCGCACCCCGCCTTGTATGCGAAACTTGCCCGCGTCTTTTTGCTGAACCGTCGCGCGGCGGTTTGACGTCAGTGCCGACATCCGCAGCCACACCCCGTTCCCGCGCGCCCGCAATCGCCCATCGCGCCGCACGATGTTTCCTTGCCAATCGCTCCAAAGAGGCTCTTGCCCTGGTAATGGCGAGAAACCTCGCTTCCGCATTCGTTACAGGCAACCTCTTCCGCCTTGGAGAGAGTTACCAATTCTTCAAAAGTATGGCCGCACTTTTCACATTGGAAGGCCAGTAGGGGCATCTTCCATCCCTCCTAGCCGCCGCGGCGCATCTTGGAGCGCGCGGCGATGGTATCACTATTATATAGTAAGCATGTGGGGTTTGCAAGGCGCAGGGCTATTTTGTTGAGATTGTGTAAATTCTGGAAAGACCATCCAGCAACGAATGGCCGTCTTCCATGCGCTGCCAGCCGTACTTTTCGTAAAACCCGTGAAGGGATGTAGCCAGGTAAGCCCGCTCGAACCCCAGCTGCTTTGCCTCGCTCAACGCATGTAAAAGCAGCCGTGAGCCATGCGCTTGTCCGCGGTAGTCGTTTGCGACGTACAGGGCGCATACCCATGGCCACAAATCCATGCGGGAAATGAAGTCGTTGGTAATGAGCCCGCAGCCCCCGACGATTTTTTTGCCGTCCATCGCCAGAAACCATCGCGGCAAAGGGCTGGGGGTGGTAATGGAAGCGCGTATGCAGTCATAATACATATCGTATGAGTTTTGCCCGCCAAAGGCCATGTCGAAGAGGCGGGCGCCTGCTGCGAGCTGCTCGGGGTGTTCGCGGATGCCCAGAATGTTCAAGGGACACCCTCCTATCGTGTATCCATAGAAAACCAAATGATGGGGCGCAGTTAATAAACGAAGTGAAGCGTCACGATGTTCAAACGGCGGTAGATTGCTTCGCGGCATAGCGCGCCATTTGGGAAAAATTCTCTTCCATCATTTGAGAAGTTCGACTTAACTTTTTAAGCGGACGTACGATAGAATAGAATAGGGCGAGTGGCACTTGTCCCCAAATATCGGTTGCAGATCAGAGCAATACAAGGTGGTATTGGTACAATGCAGAGCAAAGCGATGTCCCTGTCCGTACGCGTGGCCATCATCGTTCTCGCCGCGCTGATCGCCAGCACGGCTCTTGTTGGCGTCATCAGCTATGCGATGAACCGCGGCGACGCGATCATCTACAATGCCGACAAGGCGTTGGCCGTCGCACGTACGCTGGCCGCGGCGATCGACCCCGACGATTTTTCCAGCATCGCGCAAAGCGAAGAAAAGAATGATGCGTGGTATACGTATAAGGCATTGCTGGATACTACCATCGTGCAAAACGATATTTTGTACTTGTATGTAGTGGAAAGAGATAACGGCACAGAATTGACGTATTTCGCCGAAGGATATCCCCCCGACCGGGGCGATGTGGAAATCGATCTGGGCGAGACGGAGACCGTCGATGTCCACGAGCCGCTGTTTTTGGATACGCTCAGGCGCGGCGTCGTTAACACCACCGGCATTTACGAATCCGAAGGCTTCGGCTTTATGGTATCGGGGTTTGCGCCGATTCTCGACCGCAACGGGCAGGCCGTCGGCGCGGTGGGCGTGGATATCGGCGTAGACGACGTCGTGCGCTCGGCCAATGAATTCGGCGTGATGATCATCGCGATCGTGGCAGGTTGCTGCATCGTCATCGGCCTGTTGATCGTCTGGTTCATGCGCAGATCCATCGGCAGGCCTATCGCGGGCTTGACGGCTGCGGCGGAGAGCATGGCCGAGGGCGATATCGAAATCGACGTCAGAGCCTATCGCCGCGATGAAATCGGCCTGTTGGTGGAGTCGTTCAACAAGATGGCTCAGACGTCCCGCGATCAGGCCAGGGCACTGGAGCTGCTCGCAAGCGGCGATCTTACGGTAGACGTGACGCCGCGCTGCGAGCGCGATGTAATGAGCATTGCCATGGAGCGCATGATCGACAACCTGGGCAAAATGTTTGAAGAGATTCGCGAAAGCACCGAGCACGTATCCTCCGGAGCCAGGCAGATGGCGAGCGGTTCGCAAAATCTCGCGGAAGGGGCGACGGAGCAGGCCGCAACCATTGCGGAGCTTTCCGCCGCTATCGGAGATATCGCGGTGAAGACCCGCGAAAACGCCAATATGGCCGAGCAGGCCTCGCAGCTTGCCGAAACCATCAAGGGCAATGCGCAGAAGGGCTCCCAGCAGATGGAGCAAATGGTCAACGCCGTTCGCGAGATCGACGAGGCGAGCCGGTCGATCAACAAGGTGATTAAGGTTATCGACGACATTGCGTTCCAGACGAACATCCTGGCGCTGAACGCGGCGGTGGAAGCGGCGCACGCGGGCGCACAGGGCAAGGGCTTTGCGGTCGTCGCCGAAGAAGTCAGATCTTTGGCGCAGAAGAGCTCCGAATCGGCAAAGGATACCAGCAAGCTCATCGCCTCCTCAATGGAGAAGACCGGCATGGGCGTGAAGATCGCCGACGAGGCTTACGGCTCTTTGACGGAGATCGTGTCGGGTATCAACGAGTCGAGCCGGATCGTCGGGGAAATCGCCCGCTCCTCCGAAGAGCAGAGCGAGGCGATCCGTTCGGTGAATACGGGCATCGACCAGGTGGCCCAGGTCATTCAGCACAACAGCGCCACCTCGCAAGAGAGCGCGGCCGCCAGCCAGGAAATGAGCGGGCAGGCCGATATTCTCGCGGGGCTAATCGCCAGGTTTAAGCTTCGCGACCAGGAGAGCGGGCGAAGCTTGCCCCCCTCCCGCATCGGCCGGGGCATCTATTAAACGACACGGGGGTACGAGCCCCCTATAAGCCCTCCGTCGAAGAAAATGCGGCGGGGGGAGTATGACGAAGCGCCAATAATAATAAAAAGCTAAATTTGCCCCGTAGTAGGCAATTTTAGCTTTTTGTTTCGCTGTCCCCGCGGGTCGCTTCACATTTACCAGCCTACCAGATCGCGCTATCCGGCCGGCAAATCCCGTTATACGGGCGCGCCTCGGGTTACCACTCGATCAGTTCGATCGGCACGACATTTTCGTTGCGCGTGTTCCCCGATGCCCTGCCGTTTTTTACGCGTATGACCCGGTCCGCCATCGGGGAGATCGCCGAGTTGTGCGTGATGATCACCACCGTCATGCCCGTTTCGCGCGCGGTTTTCTGCAGCAGCGCCAGAACTTCTTTGCCGGTGCCGTAATCCAGCGCGCCCGTCGGCTCGTCGCACAGAAGCAGCTTGGGGTTCTTGGCCAGCGCGCGGGCAATCGCAACCCTTTGTTGCTCCCCGCCGGAGAGCTGGGAAGGAAAGTTGTCAAGCCTGTGCCCCAGCCCCACACCGCACAGCACCTCGCGCGGGTCGAGGGCATCGGGACAGATTTCTGTGGCGAGCTCTACGTTTTCCAGCACCGTCAGGTTTTGCACCAGATTGTAGAACTGGAATACGAAGCCGATGTCGTTGCGGCGATACATCGTCAGCTCCCGGCGGCTTAAGCGGCTAATTTCGCGCCCGTCCACGCTGATGGAGCCCGCGTCGCAGGTATCCATGCCGCCCAATATGTTCAAAACCGTGGTCTTGCCCGCGCCGCTTGGCCCGACGATCACGGCAATTTCGCCCTTTTCGATCGCGAAGCTGATGCCGTCCACCGCTCGGATCTCCACGCCGCCGGCGTGATAGCTGCGCACGACGTCTTGAATTTGAATGTAGCTCACAAAGACCGCCCCCAGTATGGCCAGTATAGCATGCGGTTGTGGCAAAACAACGCAATGTGCGTGAAGGAATCGAAAACAGAAGCGTTGACAGGCGCGCCCTGAGGAGATATGATAAGCCTATGCGGCGACATACGTCGCGACAAAAGGAGGAAACACGAATGGCACGCACCTTGGAGGGAAAGGCAGAATAACATCCCGGGGCCTCTGATCCGCACGCTCCGGGGAGATTGTGCGGGAAAATTGCGACGCAGAAGCATGCGCGGCATTTTGCTGTGGATGTTTTTTTATTATGCGCAAACATATGCGCCGGTTGTTTTTACCCGCCCCGGAGGGAAAAGCTTGATCGAAACTATACGCAACATTGGCATCTTTGCCCACGTGGACGCGGGCAAGACGACGCTTACCGAGCAGATTCTCTTATCGTGCGGCGCGATCCGCAGCGCGGGCCGGGTAGACGACGGCACCGCGCATACCGATGCCCTCGCGATCGAGCGCCAACGGGGCATCTCCATCCGCTCGGGCACCGCCTGCGGGCAGTGGGCGGGGCACTCCATCCGCATCATCGACACCCCGGGCCACGTGGATTTTTCCGACGAGGTGGAAACCGCGCTGTTGGCGGTGGACGGCGCGGTGCTCGTGGTATCCGCGGTAGAGGGCGTGCAGGCGCAAACCGCGGTGATCGCCCGGGTGCTCGCGGCGCTTGGCTTGCCTACGTTGATCTTCATCAACAAGACCGACCGCGCGGGGGCGGACATTGCGCGGACAATGGAGCAGCTCTCCGCGCTCGTGCCCCGCCCCATCTTGCTTTCGCAAGATGAAGAGGCGCTGATCGACAAGCTCAGCATCGTAGACGATGAGCTTTTAGCGCTTGCGGTGGAAGGGCGCGTTACCCGAGATGATCTGCGCTTGGCCACGGCGCGCGCATGCCGGGCCCGCGCCGCGACGCCGGCGCTTTTTGGATCCGCGCTGCGCGGGGAGGGCGTCTCA
The DNA here is from genome assembly GCA_031551255.1 of Eubacteriales bacterium. Lineage (GTDB taxonomy): Bacteria > Bacillota > Clostridia > Christensenellales > UBA1750 > JAVBNW01. The sequence continues at coordinate 8,133 of JAVBNW010000098.1, forward strand.
GCCGTGCTCGACGGCATCGCCGCCTATTTGCCCCCGCCCGCCGACGCGGGCGAAATGTCCATCGCCGCCTACCATGTGCGCAGGGAGGGCGAGGAGCGCCAGGTGCGCGTGCGGGTATTCGGCGGCGAGCTGCGCCTGGGGCCCGTGGAAGGCTTTGGGCGCGTACGCCGCCTGCGAGAGCAGACCCCTACGGGCGAAGAAAACGTTAAGGTTTTAAAGCCGGGCGATATCGGCGTGGCCGTTGGGCTTGAGGGGCTCAGGGCAGGCATGTGGCTGGGCAGGCAAATGAGGGGCCGGCCGCACATGGCCGCGCCGGTACTGCGCGCACAGGTGGTGCCTGAAAAGCAAGCTCAGCTTCCCGCGCTGCTGCGCGCGCTCGAACGGCTTGCCGACGAGCAGACGGCCCTGCGCCCGGCATTCGAGCCGCGCAGCCGCCGGGTGCACATACAGCTGATGGGGGAGATTCACCAACAGGTGGTCGAGCAGACGCTCAGGGATGAGTTCGGCGTGACGGCGAATTTGATGCCCCCCGAGGTGCTCTACCGCGAAACCCCGCTGCGCGCCGGGCGCGGCGAGCTTGCTATGTTCTTTCCGCCATGGAATGCCAAGGCCAGCTTTTTGGTGGAACCCGCGGCGCGCGGCGCGGGCGTGCGCTTTGTCAACCGCGTGAGCACCGATCTTATTTATCTAAAGCACATTCGCGACATCGAGGACACCGTGTATGAGGCTTTGGCCGAGGGGCTTAACGGCTGGCCGGTGACCGACCTTACCGTAACGCTTACCGATGCGCGCTGCTCTTGGCTCACGCGCGATAACGCGGGCTCGCGCTTTGGGCCGGTCGTGCCGCTGGGGCTATTCGATGCGCTCAAGGATGCCGGAACCCGGCTGCTCGAGCCGGTCTATCGCTTTGAAGCGCTGGCGGACGAGAGCGTTTCGGGCGCGCTGCTGTACGAGCTTTCGCTTATGCGCGCCGAATGCGAACCCGCCGCGTACGACGGCGGCACCGTCCGCATCACCGGCCTTGTGCCGGTGGGGACTTCGCAGCGCTTTGCGTCGAAGGTAAGCGAGCTTACGCGCGGGCGCGGAACGTGGCGCACGCGGCTGGAGGGCTTTCACCCCGCGCCGGAAGGCGTAGGCCGCACGATCGAGCGCACGACGCCGGATCCTACCAATCCTACGCTGTACATGGACTATATCACCGGAAGGAGTACGCAATTGCAATAGGTATATTGGCCGATAAAACGACAATCATGCCAACGCGGGGCTCCGCCCCGCGTCGGACTATCAAAAAGCTTCGACTATCTGCGTAACCTGCGAGGTTTGGAGGGCAAAGCCCTCCAAGAGCAACCGCCCGCCGGTGGCCGGAGCCGAGCGTGCGCGGTGCGCACATAGGGCGAGGCGGAAGGCCCGTGAGTACGAGGTGACTCGCGAGTGTGACGACGCAGGAGCCCGTACGAACGGTAGAATGTGCGGCGAAGCGGGCGGCAAAAATTGCCTCGTAACAGGCGATTTTTGCTTCTATGCGTTTTTGCTGACCGTGTGTCGTGTGCTCCTTGTCGTGCTTCCTCGGCGGGGGGCTCACGGGGGG
>JAVBNW010000053.1:0-25698 GCA_031551255.1 Eubacteriales bacterium
CCGGCGGGGGCGAGGGTTTTTGGCCGCCGACTTTTTCACAACCCCGGGCGAAACACCTTGGGAATTGCCCGCGCAACAGGGTGTTCAGTGGCGGTCCGGGGGATTAACGCCCCGGGGGGGGTGGGGGGCCGCCCCCCCCACAACCTCCGTCATCGGCCTGATGACTCTCTATGCGTCCGCTTTCGCTTCGGCGGCGGATTTTTGCCGGGCGATTTCGCGCGCCATGATGGAAGCGATGCAGTTGCCGATCAGCACGCAGCACAGGATGCCCACCTTGGTATAGTCGACGATCTTCATCCACATGAGAAAGATCGAAAGAAGATAGCCCGCGGGCAGCGAGAGGATGCTGACCAGGAAGCAAGATCGATAGGAACGCAAGCGCAATCTCCCCTTTCTTTGTCAATCGATGCCGAGGCGTTAACGTACGATGTAACTGCCGTTGTAAAAGTATTCGATGTTTTTGCTTATGGCGTAGTTTTGATAGGTACCATCCAGATGCCTATGCGTTACCGTATAGGTAGTGTATACATTAATGATTCGGTTGTCCTGCTCGTAAAAGTAGCTGTAATACACGTTGGATACCGTGTCCAGCGTGGGGTATTGCGCAAACACCGTAAAGTCGTATACCGGCCCCATCCGGTTGTACGCGCCCATGTTCACTAGCTCGAACGTAAGCCTGTGCAAGATGCCGGCGGTGGTGAAAGGCCCCAACTGCACGGTAGCGTGCGCGGTGATCGTACTCGCTGCCATCGGAGAGATCGACGTGGCGCTTGCGCTGGAGCCGACCCCGGAGTATACGGGGCCTCCCCCATTTTCCTCCAGCGCTTGAAGCCAGCTTTCCAAAGCTTGCCGGTTGCTTTGTGCCAAGGCGTCGGTGGGGGACGCATCCTGCGCCATGGCCGAAGGTAGCCCAATGCATAGAACGGCGAGAGCCAGCGTGAGCGCGGCAATTTTTTTACGAAGTTTCATGGTTTCCATCTCCTTCGTATCGTGATCTTCGTTTCGTTGCGGGTTCTTCTCGCTCTTTTAACATACCCTCATGTTTTGGAAGTGAAACACAAATACATAACTAAAAGCACAAAATCAATGCAAATAAGCCATTAATTATGGCTTAGTTTTCATATCGGCATTGCACAAAAAATCCCCGCTCATAAGGTAGGGTACAGTAAGGTAGGTTCATAAACAGCAAGTAAGGATGCTTGACCAAGTGCGGTCAAGCATCCCTTTCGTTTATTTTTGAATGGCGATTCTGTCAAGGTCGGGTCGTATTTGCTCTGCAAATCTCCACCCTTTCCCTGACAGGCTGCGGAGGAACAAGCATAGGAAGTGTATTGATACTTGACGGTTTTGCTTGTTGGGAGTATCCCAAACCCTCTAATGTTTTGTCCGATGTTCTATATCAAAGATCAATCCAAAATCTTTTCATAGTATTGCCATCGACGGTTATTTCTTTTTCAAATGCCCCACCGTTTGCGATGATAGTTTTTTCACTTGCCACATTGTCAGAATCACATACGATCAATACCTTGGCAAGTCCTATATCTTTGCAATTCTTCAAGTTTTGGTTAAGCATCTCTTTGGCATACCCTTTTCTTCTTTCAGATGGCCTGACGGTATACCCCATGTGTCCGCCCCAAACACTTAAAATCGGGTGGTCTATATGATGCCTAAGGTCAATAATACCGACAATTCTATTATCGCGCAAACGTAAGGCAATATAGCTGTTAGAAGTTACTTCACCTTCTTTTTCACTTTTATCAAGAATCTTTATCCATTCGTCAGCCGAAGTGCAACCATAAAGGCTGCCGCACCCGGCAAACTCGCTATTCGCATCTAGCAGTTCCTGGCGGAAACTCATAATGTCGGTCGCGTAATCAAGAGAGGGTTTTGTCAGTTTTATTCTATCCATTACATTCTACACCCCCCCAAAAAAATTATTTGATTGCTGTTAGTAATGTCACGATTTATAGAATAAACAAGAGGGCAGGCGATGCACGTTTTCCCTCTTGACGGACCTACTTACCGCACCCGCCATTAGGACGGGGATTTTTTGTTTCGGGAAACCGGCGACATTCGTGCGCCTATGTTATTGATCCACGACGGACAGGCAAAACGGGTGCCCTGCCGGATCGAACATTACGGTAGAGGTTTCAAAATGCTGTATATCGGCCCTTTTGGCCCCGCATCGCAACGCATGCTCTTCCGCTTCCTTAAAGTTTTCGACCTTAAAATCGATATGGGCCATCTGTTGCTGCTCGCCGGATTTCCAAGGCCAAACGGGGGGCACATATTCCTCGATCGCCTGAAACGCCAGAATGATCCCCTGCGGGGTATGGATGCCGGCCCACCCACCCCCGGAAAGCGTCTTTTTCAGGCCTAAAAGATCGGCGTAAAAGTCGGCAAGGGCATCCGCGTCTTCGCAGTCGAACGCAAAGCCGATGATGGACGGGCGTATGTTCACGGCAAAGCCCCCCTTTATCAATCGCATGACTTGACGGCCAGCACCTCGAAATATTTCTGTACGATTTTGTGGCTGTGCGCTTCGCTCCCCGGCGCGGCGCCGGTGCGTACGAAATTCCGCGCGTCTTCCCACACGTACTTAATCGAAAGGCCGGCCTTAGTCAGCTCGCAGAAGATATCGGTATACAGGTGCCGAAATTCTCCGGTCGGCTCGCCGCGCTCCATATTTTCCCTTCCGGTTTCATCCATGCGAATGGCTCCACCGGCATAGGGCTCGGCGATGCGGTAGCCCGTGCCGTCCCAGCCGCCGGGCCCGCCGTCGAAGCAGGCGGGGTAGGTGGCTGGGTTTATATGGGCGACGGTGTACATTCCGCCGGGCCGGAGCACGCGGTATACCTCTCGGTACACGGGCAGCACGTCGGGCACGAAACAGATCGACACGGGCTGATAGACAATATCGAAGAAATCGTCCTCAAAAGCCGAAAGATCCGTCATGCTCAAGAGCTCGGTGCGGATGTCGTAGCCATAGTGGCGCGCCGCCTGTATGTCGCCGTCCAACTGCTTTTGCGATAGGTCGGCCACGGTCACATCCGCGCCCAATAGTGAAAACAGCGCCGATTGCTGGCCGCCGCCGGAGGCAAGGCACAGCACCCGCTTGCCCGCGACATCTTCATAGATTATCCGACGGATTTCGCGCAGCATCGGGTTGTCGATCGGCCCGGCCGGCTCGTGAAAGCCGGAAAGCTCGGCGCGGGCAAACCTAAGCGCGTCCTCCTGGGTTAGGTGAAGCCAGGGCTTCGTATACAGGTCGCCCGCCTGAACGTTGTCGTCCCACTCCGCCCGGTTGCGGGCGAGAAGTTCGGTAAGGTTCGTCATGTCGATGGACTCCCCTCGCTATGATCGAGGAACGCGGGCGAACCGGCATATTACGCTTCTTCGCCGGCGATCTTGCCCAACAGCCCCATCTCCTGCTCCTCGCGGAACTGGTTCGTATACAGGTCGTAGTAGTACCCCCGCTTGCGCAGAAGCTCTAAATGCGAGCCCTGCTCGGTAATCTTGCCCTGCTGGATGACCAAAATGCGATCGGCCTCGCGTATGGTGGAGAGCCTATGCGCGATGATGAACGATGTGCGGCCCTCGAGCACGGTGGAAATCGCCTGCTGGATGGTCATCTCGGTTTCGGTGTCGATGGAGGAGGTGGCCTCGTCCAGCACGAAGATGCGCGGATCGGCCAGGATGGCCCGGGCGAAGGAAACCAATTGCTTCTGCCCGGTGGACAGCCGGTTGCCGCCCTCGCCCACATCGGTTTCATAGCCCTTTTCCAGCGTAAGGATGAAGGCTTCGGCATCCACCATGCGCGCGGCGCGCTCGACCTCTTCGTCGGTCGCCTCCAGGCGCCCGTAGCGGATGTTTTCGCGGATGGTGCCCGAGAACAGGTGCGGCGCTTGCAGCACGTAGCCAAGGTGGGATTGCAGCCATAGCTGCGACCGCTCGCGGTAGTCGACCCCGTCAATTTTCAGCACGCCCTCGGTCGGCTCATAAAAGCGGCACACGAGGTTGACGATCGTGGATTTGCCCGAGCCTGTTTCGCCGACGAGGGCGATGGTTTCGCCGGCTTTGACGCTCAGCGTAAAGTCGTCCAGCACCTTTTCGCCGCCCTTGTACTGGAAGGATACGTGCTCAAAACTTACGTCCCCGTGAATGTCCGGCCAGTTTTCCTTTTTGGGCGCGAATTGATCGCCGTATACTTTGACGATCTCCTCGCTGTCGAATACGTCGGATTCCGTTTCGATCAGCGACAGCACGCGCTCGGAGGCCGCCTGCGCGGACTGAAGCTCCGCGAAGATGCGCGCGATTTCGCGCACAGGCTCGAAGAAACGCGCGGCGTACGTCATAAAGATCGACAGCGTGCCGAAGGTGATGACCATGTCCATCTTCATGATGCCCGCGCGCCACAGAACCAGCGCCGATGCGATGGCCGCCAGAGACATGGCCAGCGGCATGTAGATGGATGAAATCATCGCCGCGCGTATGGAAGCCTTGCGCATGCCCCCGGTCAATTCTTTGAATTCGCCGAAGTTTTGTTCTTCGCGCACCAGCGTCTTGGTGGTCTTCGCGCCCTGGATGCCCTCGTTAAACGAACCGGTGATGCGGGAGTTGATCTTACGCACCTCGCGGTAGTTTTTCAGAATTTTTTTCTGGAAGAAGATCGAGAGGATTGCCAGCGGCGGGACGACCAGCGTCACCAGAATCGCCAGCTGCCAGTTGACCGAGAACATCGCGATCAAGCAGCCGATCATGATCACGCCGCCCCACAAAAGATCCAGCAGCGCCCAGCCGATGGTGCCGCCAAGGCGGTCGGCGTCCGAGCCCATGCGGGCGAGTAAGTAGCCCACCGCGGTCTTGTCGTAAAACGAAAACGACAGCTGTTGCAGGCGCTCGAACGCGGTTTTGCGCACGTAGTATGTAACGCCGATTTCTACCCGGCCCGCAAACAAAATGTGCAGAAAGATGGCCGACGCCTGCGTAATTACCAGCGCGGCATAGCCCACCGCAAACGGGCCGAGCCCCACGGTGGTGCCCGCGGTGATGAAGTGGTCGATCACATAGCCCGTCAGCAGAGGGAATATCGTATCGATGGTGGCCGTCACCGAAATGGCGAGCACCATAAACGCCAGATACTTGTGTAGCGGCTTGGCAATTTTGAGGATTTTCAGCCAAGAGCTGACTTTAAATTTCTCATTATAATCTTGCTCTTCCTGATATTGCATAGGGGTTCACCTGCCTTAGCCGATTTGATCGGCGAATTCTTCCTCGAGCTCGTTTTGGATGTTGAAGATCCTCTGGTAGAGGCCATCCTGCGCGATCAGCTCTTCGTGGGTGCCCTGCTGCGCGATGCGTCCGTCCTCCAGTACCAGAATGAGATCCGCCTCGCTCAGCGTGGTGACGCGGTGCGAAATGATAAAGGTGGTGGTGGTGGCGGTGCGATCGCCAAGCGCCTTGCGTATGGCCGCATCGGTTTGGGTATCCACGGCGGACAGCGAATCGTCGAAGATTAGTATATCGTTCTCGCGCGCCAGCGTGCGCGCGATGGCAACCCGCTGTTTTTGCCCGCCCGAAAGGGTTACGCCGCGCTCGCCTACGATGGTGTCGTAGCCTTTTTCAAACTCTTGAATCACATCGTGAATATGGGCGACGGACGAGGCCTCGTGCACCAGCTCGTCGGACATGGCAGGATCTACGATCGCAACGTTATCGCGCACCGAGCGGCTATAGAGGAAGGGCTCCTGCAACACAATGCCCACCCGCGAGCGCAGGTATTTTTTCTTGATGGTTTTAACATCGACTCCCCCGATGGTGATCAAACCCCCACCGTAATCGTACAAGCGCTGCAGAAGCAGCATCATCGTGGATTTTCCCGAGCCGGTCGGACCCAGAAGCGCCACAGTGGAGCCGGCCTTCGCGGTGAAGGAGATATCCCTTAGCACGTGGTGCCCGCCGTCGTACTCGAAGGATACATGGTCGAACACGATGTCGCGGTCGAGCGGCGGAGCGACGGAGTTGGGGGCGTCCGCCTCGAGCGGCTGGCGCAGGATTTCGTCCAGACGATCAAGCGCCACCATCATGCGGCCCATGTCGCTGAGCAGTCGGCCCAGCTGGCGTACGGGCCACAGCAGCATGTCTTCGTATTGCAAAAACGCGGTAACCGTGCCAAGCGTAATCATGCCGTTTGCGGCGAAGAACGCGCCCGATAAGAGCACCATGCCGGTTTGCAGCATGCACATAAGATCGGAAGCCCCCCAGTACAGGGCGAGGATCCTCATCAGGTAGTTCGCCTTGTCGCGGTAATCCGCATTCTTCTGTTCGAACTTATCCACCTCGAACTTCTGCCTGCCGAAAGCGCGCACCACGCGCATGCCGGTTAGGTTTTCCTGCATGGTGGTGGTCATGGCGCCCTCGGCCTCGTCGCACAGGCGGAAGTTTTTGATGACCTTGCGAAAGAAGATCAGCGAAAACAGGAATACGATAGGTACCATGGACATCGCGATGAGCGTCATCGTGCCGTTGAGGCTCAGCATGATCGCCAGCGTAAACGCCACCATTACCACAGCCCTGAGCATCTGCACCATCTGCCCCGACAGGAAGCGGCGCACGGTTTCGATATCGGAGGTACAGCGCTGGATCAGATCTCCGGTTTCGGCGTGCACGTGGTAGTTGTAGGGTAGGTTCGCCAGGTGGGAGTACATCCGGTTGCGCAGCGTTTCCGCCACGCGTTCCGAGCCGGTAGCCGCCCAGTAGCCGTTGAGGAACTGAAACAGCGCGCTTAGGATCGCCACGCCGATCAATACCAGCGAGCAAATCCAAAGATCGGCTCTGAGCGTATCCCGCCCGCCGATGGAATCGATCCAGGAGAGGATCGATCCGGGCAGATCCATCGGGCCCTCGCCGATGATGGAATCCACCGTCGTGCGCAGCACCAGCGGCGTAACCATGCTTAGCAGCACGGTTACCAGCGTCGCCACCATGGCGCCGATAAAGAATTTTTTCTTGCCCCGCATTACGTTAAACAGCAGGCGGAGCTTGCGGTTTTCCATGGGTATGCACCTCTATCCGTTTCGGAATTGCGCGCTCGCATATAAGCTTTTGAAAAAATGAAAAGGCCATGGAGCGCGTTTGCCCCATGGCCTTCTGCCTTTTTATGCCGTCAAATGGGCGCAGAAGTCCACAAGGCTGTGTCATAAGCCGATGCCGATGCCAAACGATTCCTTTTCATAACGCAGCCTCCTCTCCTGAAAAATCTTACAAGGGCCAGTATACCCGAAGCCTCTTCCTTGCGCAAGCCCCCATGCCTATTTTTTTTACCATTTGATCACATAAATGAAATCTTTCTGTGCCTTACGGAATTTTCCGTATGAATTGCCATTTGTTGGACATGCTAGGTGCAGAGGTGATTGTGTTGAAACAGTGGATTCAAGGGCTTCCATGGCAGCGTTGGAAAGAAAAAACGATGGCGTTTTGGAATCGCAGCGGGTTTGCGGTCGTGTTACTTTTGTGCGCGGGCATGATCGGCGCGAGCATGTTTCTGGGGGGAGAAGAGCTCCAGCAGGAGCCGACGCCCGCCCAAGCCACTCCCATGGCGACGCTCCGGCCGATTCCCGCGGTGAACGTGCCTTTGGCCGAACCTGCCGCCGCCGCCACGCCCGAGCCGAGCAAACCGCCGCTGATGCTGCCGGTGCTCGGCGGCGAGGGCATGGGGTATGCGCCGGATGTGCTGCTTTACTCAAAGACGATGGGCGAATGGACGACGCACGACGGGGTTGATTTGACTGCGCCCGAGGGCACGCAGGCGCTTGCCGCTGCGGATGGCGAGGTCGTCGAGGCGTTTTTAGATCCCTCCTGGGGGAATGTGGTGTTGATCGACCATGAGGATGGCCTGCGCACCGGTTACGCGTCGCTCGGCGCGATGCTGGTTGCGCCGGGAGACATCGTCAAGGCTGGCCAAGCGATCGGCACGGTGGGCTCCTCCGCGCAGACGGAGTGGGAAGAAGGCCCGCACATCCACTTTTATGTGCTCAGTGCCGGCGAAATCGTCGACCCTGCGCAATACCTGCGCTAATCGTCGGGACACACTGCGCTTCGAAATCCCACCAAGCTGCGACATGGTGGGATTTTTTACGCTTCGTGGCCCCTCCTCTTTCCAAAGAAACTGAGGTTTCTTTGGAAGCAAGAAGAACGGAGAACGTGAGCCTCGTGCCTCCTTCGTCGTTTTTCTTACTCCTCAAAACCGCCTCAGCGATTTTGAGGAAGAGGAGGTTTTACGCAGCGCCAATTCTCCGCAAAGTTGCAATGTTGGGGGAATAGAGCGCAGTGCCAACCGACGACGCGAGCGATACGCAGCCTGCGACGAGGAGAAACTGAGGTTTCTTTGGGAGTAAGAAGAACGGAGAACGTGAGCCTCGTGCCTCCTTCGTCGTTTTTCTTACTCCTCAAAACCGCCTCAGCGATTTTGAGGAAGAGGAGGAGCGGCGGAGTGAACGAGCTTTTGCGCCGCAGTGCGAAAGCGAGCGATACGCAGCCCGCGACGACGAGGAGAGAACGAAAGGGCGCGATTTTCGTTATACTTATATCCCCCAGGAAACCGAGGTTTCTTGGGTAAGGGGAAGAGTTGTATTGTACCTTCGACGATAAGTATTTCCCAGGCGAGATTAGGCCTTTGGCCCGGCAAATATCCGTGCCGCCCAGCAAAATGCCATTGTGCCGACCGGCTGAAAGGCAAACTACAGCCTTGAAAACGTCCGGATGCCCCAACGATCGTTCTTTTGCCGCGCTGTGACGAATAGGAATAGTCATGTCACCGCGGCCCGGGGCCCGATTGCGAGACGCGTCGCTTGCAAAGGCCCCCCGGCGGGACGCAGAGTCGATAAGGGGGCGTGCCTGGTGAGGGACTATATCGAGGAGCGCGTGCTGGAGATTGCCGCATACATTTTGGAGCACAACGCTACAGTACGGGATGCGGCCAAAGCCTTTCAGGTATCCAAGTCAACCGTACACAAAGACATGTCCGAGCGCCTGCCTGCGCTAAACAAGAAAATTGCGGGCGATGTGCGCAAGGTACTTGATAATAACAAGGCAGAGCGCCATCTGCGCGGCGGCAAGGCGACGTGCCTTAAGTATAAAAACGTAAAGAAGCGCAAGATGAAGGCCAAGGGGAAGGCGCGGTAGCGCATGGTCCAGATATTAACAAAGGAAAAACGCCGCCTTGGGCCGCGTGAGAAATAGCCAACCCAAACGCGTTATGATATGATAAGACGAAAGACGTTGCGTGTATCACAGAAGAGTCCGCGCCGCGGAGTAAGGAGCTGAAGAAGCTATGTTTGGCTATCAGGATATCGGCATCGATCTTGGAACGGCCAGCGTGCTGGTGTATATCAAAGGGAAGGGCATTGTGCTGCGCGAGCCTTCCGTAGTGGCGATTGATCGCAACAACGGCCGCATCTTGGATGTGGGCGACGAGGCGCGCAAGATGCTGGGGCGTACGCCGGGCAACATCGTGGCAATCCGTCCGCTTCGCGAGGGCGTGATTTCCGACTACGATGTGACCGAACGAATGCTCAGATATTTCCTGCGCAAAGTTGTGGGTAACCGCGTGTTCTTCAAGCCCCGCGTCGTAGTGTGCGTGCCCTCGGGCGTTACCGAGGTGGAAAAGCGTTCGGTCATCGACGCCACGATCGATGCCGGGGCCCGGTATACGCAGCTGATCGAGGAGCCGATTGCCGCCGCCATCGGCGCGGGGCTGGATATTTCGCGCCCATATGGCTCCATGGTGGTGGATGTGGGGGGCGGCACCACCGACATTGCCGTCATTTCTCTGGGCAGCGCCGTGGTGTCCGATTCCATCAAGGTGGCGGGGGATAAATTCGACGACGCGATCATCCGCTACATGCGTAAAAAGCACAATTTGCTTATCGGAGAGCGCACCGCGGAAGAGCTGAAAATCAACATCGGCGGGGCGTACCCCCGCAAGGATGTCATGTACATGGAGGTTACCGGCCGCAACCTCGTATCCGGTCTGCCCAAGACTACGCGAGTCTCTTCCGAGGAAATGATCGAAGCCCTGGAGGAGCCCGTCATCACCATCCTTGAAACCGTACACGCTGTGCTCGAGCGGACCCCGCCGGAGCTCGCCGCGGATATTTACGATCGCGGCATCGTGATGACCGGCGGGGGCGCGCTGCTCTTTGGGCTGGACAGGCTCATTCAGGAAAACATCAAGGTGCCTTGTTATGTGGCCGAAGATGCGATTTCCTGCGTGGCCATCGGCACGGGCCGGGCACTGGAGAACATCGATGCGATGTCCAACGCGATTTTTGATTATAAGCGCGGCGGTTCGTACATGCGCAATATGTGACGATGCGGCGCGGCAAAGCTTTGGGGAGAATCGCGAAGGCGGCATGGAGGATCGCGGCGGGCATCGTGCTCATCGCGGTTCTCTTCCTGCTGGTGTCGGCCGAACCGCGCATTCCTTCGCGCCTTGCCCAGCCCGCCGCCGCGCAGCCTATGCCCACCGCATCCAGCCTGAGCGCGGGCATGGTGCTCTATCGCACGGATGTTTCCACCGTACTTATGTGCCTGCTCACCGAGCCGGAGGGGATTCTCGCCGAAACCGGCGAAGCGACATACCCCTCGATGATGTTCCTCGTATCGATCGGCGGGATGGGGGATGTGGATGTGATCAACCTCCCTCCCGGCACGCGCGCGCTTGTGAGATACAATTGCGGGGACGGGCAGCAGGCGTATCGCGACGATGCGCTTGCCACAGCTTACGCGGCCGGCCTTGAGGATGGAACGCAAAAGGAGCGGTTGCTGGAATCGACAGAGAAGCTCCTGGGGGGGATCTCCATTCAGCGCGCCGTTTTTCTTGAGCGCGAAGGGTTTATCAAGTTTGTCGATGAGCTTGGCGGCGTGTTTGTAAAGAAGGACGATTTTAGCATCGCGTGCGGCGGTATTGCGAGGGAAGACGCCCCTGTTGGGCGGCCCGTACTGCTCAGCGGACAGCGCTCGCTCGCTTATATGTCCTCGATATATGCGGGTACGGATATCGGCGCGCTTCAGAGGCAGAATCACCTTCTTTCGGCGCTAATTGAGCAAATGCTTGGTGCGGGTATCACCTTTGAGGAGATCGCCCGGCAGTGCGAAGGCGCGCTGGAACACGACCTGACCCCGGTGGACATGCTTCGCATGAAGCGGGCCTTTGGCGGCCTTTCGGCAGGGGAATTGGAGAAGGAAGCGGTACATACGCTTTGGGGCGAGCCCCGCATGATGAATGGGCAAGGGTGGCTGCCGGACAGATTGAAGATCAAAGAATATGTGCTGGGGCGCTTTTACCAGAATGCCCGCTCGGCTTCCGCGATGGATCAGCTTCCGTGAGTGCAAAAGATAACCGAGGCGCCCGCTGCGCATATTGATCGCGCAGCGGGCGTTTTTTGGTGTGAGGATGCTAAAATAGAGCTCTGGGCCATCGGCTTTTATAGTCGGCCAACTTCAAAACGGGGCGGACGAGCGAGAGGTTTTTTCGCAGGGCAAGGAGGCGTAAGGAAGCACAGCCTGCAGCTACGCTGACTAGAGCTCGACGCCGCCATGCGGGAAAAGATTCGCTCGCCCGCTCTTCATTTGGGGTTGGCCGACTATATTATTCGCTATAGCTTATGTCGACGATTTGCTGCGCGCCGCTTTGAAATGACACGATAAGCTCGATTTCCCCGCCGGGCATCACATCGGTTACGTGCATTTCCATCAGGCCGTCGCCGTCTAAATCGCAAAACGATACGCGCTTAGTAAGATCCCCGTCGATGACGGTGAGCATGTCGTCAGCCGCCCCGAGGATGTAGGCCTTAGTTTCGCCGCGATAGGTTACATCGATATACGGGTAGAGCTCATCATCTTCTTCCCTGTCGGGAAATACTACCGTGCCGTCGGCTTCGCAATAAGAATACGGGCCTAAGCGGATGCGCCCTTTTGCGATATGCCCCTGCGCGTCGAGATCGACGGTAAACGCAGCCTTAGAGTTGTTCCATGCGATGAGCGAGGGGAACGGGTTCCAGTCTCCCGGCAGCGCGAGGTAGTAGCTGCCCGGCGTCCACCCCCTCGTCGCAGCCGTAGGCCCTTGCATCGCGAATGCCGCACGAAATGCGACCTCGTAGCCGTCGTCATATATTTCGGTTTCCGTGGGGCTTGCCAGTCGGCCCTCGCCGATCTTCTTTGTGCCGTCGTACACGCAAAAGACCGTTTCGCGCGAAAACGCCTCGGCATAGGCGGCCTTGGCGCTAAACATCGCCTCTTCATCCGGCGAAGAGTCCGCATCGCGGATTTGCCCGAACCAATTATTCCCGTCCATCATGGGCGATAAGACGATCTCCCAGGTTCCCATATCGCGATAAGAACGGTATACGTAGGCGATCGCTCGAAAAGGTTCATCAAAGGAGGAAATATCCGGCGATGTGGCAGGCGCAGCCGTAGAAAAAGGGCCGGGCGCGGGCGTGGCAGAGGGAAGTGGGAAGGTCGAGGGAGACGTCGAGCCGGAAGCTAACGGAAGCGGGGTGGAAGACTGCGCTGCGACTTCGAATGAAGGGACGGCAGCGGCGGCGGAAGGATCTTCGGGCGGCGTTCCGCCGGGCGCGCAGCCGCCGAGCAAGAGCGCAAACGCGACGGCCCACAGCGGCAATAAAACCGCGTGCCGCCGCCTTGGCGGTATCGTGGCGCGCAAGGTCTTCATAAACCTCCCCTCTATGCTCGTCAACCTCCAAAGGCGGTATCCGCAGGAGTAGAGCGTTGCGATGTGCGGTTTTAAAATTCCGTTCTCGTACGCGCGGCGCAAGCGATTACTCTTGTAAAATCACCGCCACCGCGTCGAAATGCTCGATCAGCTCGGGCGTTTCGCCTTCCCGCGCGAACAGCAGCATGAACGGCCCGCCCTGCTTTGCGGTGATCTTCTTGCCCTCGCGCAGGAAGAGGATGTGGGCCGATCCGTTTTCTAGAAGATCCGCCCCCTGAAGCGTTATGGAGCCGCCTCCTCCGGAGCATACGGCGGTTTCGTACAGCGTGGGGGCCGCCCCGGCCCGCCCGAGGATATCGTCAAGCGGCGCGGCGGAATAGAGGACGCCGCCGTATTCTAACGGGCTCCCGCCCATCCGCTCCAGCGCGTCATAGCCGACGTTCGCAACGAGGTGTCCGCCTTGCGTGATGGCGAGCGACGGCGTTTTTTCGCGCTGCCTTGCCGCGGATACGGCCATAAACACGCCCATCGCGGCGAGCAGCGCCAGTGCGAGCGCGATGGTGATGCGCCACTTGACGCGCAGAACAAAAACCCTTGCAATGCGGCTTCCGCGAATGGCCACGTCGGCACCTCCTGCGCCCAGACTTTAGTCAAAGCCTGATCATGCGGGCGTTTTGGGCATTTCGTCTTATTTATTGTACGCGATGCAGCAAAATTTCACAATGGAGCGCCATGATTTTACCGCACCGGAACGACCGCACTTTCGTACCTTTGCACGTTTTGTGGTATACTGCTTACGAGTATGGCAAAGAGGTGTTTCGATGCAAGCTATCATTCTCGCGGCAGGATATGCGACGCGGTTGTATCCTGAAACGAAAAACTTTCCCAAGGCGCTGCTTTCGGTTGGGGGCAGGCCGATGATCGATCACCTTGTCGAGGGCATTTTGCGCATCGGCGAGATTAGCTGCGCCACGGTGGTTTCCAACGATAAGTTTTACGCCCGCTTTGCGGATTGGGCGCGCGAGCGCGCCGATGGGCGCATCCGGGTGCTCAACGACGGCACGACGGAAAACGGCAAGCGGCTCGGGTCGATCGGGGACATGCTCTTTACGATCGAGACGCTCGGCATCGACGAGGATCTGCTCGTCGTCGCCGGGGATAACTACCTGCGCATCGATATGAACGCATTTTACAAAAGCTTCGTCGCGCGCGGCCGCAAGACGCAGCTGCTCGGCCAGCGAACGGACGATATCGACATGCTCAGGCGATTTGCCGTCGCCAAGGTGGATGCGCGGGGCAAGGTGGTGGAATTGGTGGAAAAGCCGCAGGAGCCCGCGAGCGACTTGGCGATCTTCGCGCTGTATCTGTACCCTCGTGACATCGTGCGCAAGGTGCGCGCGTATGCCGACGAGGGAAACATCATGGATCAGCCCGGATACTTCCCGCAGTGGCTCAGCGCTAAGGAAGAGATTTACGTGTATGCGACGGAGGAAGCGTGCTACGATATCGGCACGCCGGAATCCCTGGCGATGGTGCGCGAAAAATACGGCAACTAGCGATCGGATTTCTTTGGCCTGCCCGTTATGTCCGCAAAGGCGGCCATTGATTACATTATGAACGCGTCCCGGGCGGCAGCCTGTGTAGGCTTAAGGCCCTAAGCGACGAATAGGGAGATACGTTATGGATCATATCAACGCGATCGAAAGCCTGCCCACGATACCGCTGCGCGGGCTTGCGATCTTCCCACGCATGGTGCTTCACTTCGATGTGGGGCGCAAGCGCTCCATCGCGGCGCTGGAAACCGCCATGCTCGCCGGTCAGCGCGTGTTTTTAACCGCGCAGGCGGATGGCAAGGTGGACGACCCGGGCTATCGAGATTTAAAAGAGACCGGCGTCATCGCCCGCATCAAGCAGATGATCAAGCTTCCGGGAGACCTGGTACGGGTGCTGGTGGAAGGCGAGGCGCGCGCGCGCATGCTCGCGGTGCTGCCTGAAGAACAATTCCTCAGATGCGAGGTGTCGCTCGAGCAGGAGCGCCTGCCGGATTCCGTCACCCTGAGCGCGCACATGCGCTCGCTGCTTTCGGCCTTTGAAGATTTTGCGATGATGTCGGACCGCGTGTCCTCCGAGGCCGTGCATTCCATTCGGGATATTGCCGACGCCTCGCAGTTTTGCGATTCGGTCGCTGCAAATTCGTTGTCCCGTTTCGAGGACAGGCAGGTCATTTTAGAAGAATTCGACGTCGGCGAAAGGATGTTTTTGCTCGAAACCATGCTCGGGCGCGAAACGGATATCCTGCGCGCGGAAAAGCGCATCCACACCCGGGTGAAGGGGCAGATCGAAAAGAATCAGCGCGAGTACTACCTGCGCGAGCAAATCAAAGCCATCCACAAGGAACTGGGCGAGCGCGACGCTTCCGGCGAGGCCGAGGAGTTTCGCGAAAAGGCCGCCAAGCTGCCGCTCAACGCGGAGGCCCGGGAAAAGGTGGACAGGGAAATCGAAAGACTTTCGCACATCGCCCAGAATTCGCCGGAATACTCCGTGTCCCGCAACTATCTGGAGTGGATTTTGAACATTCCTTGGGAGGCGCGCACCGAGGATAACTTCGACCTGAAAAATGCCCGCGCCATCCTGGATGCCGACCACTACGGCCTTGATAAGGTGAAGGACAGGGTGATCGAATACCTGGCGGTGCGAAAGCTTACCGGAACGATCAAGGGGCCGATTCTGTGCCTGATAGGGCCTCCCGGGGTTGGCAAAACATCGATCGCTCGCTCCGTGGCCGGCGCGCTTGGGCGCAAGTTTGCCAGGATGTCGCTGGGCGGCGTTAGGGACGAGGCCGAGATCAGAGGCCACAGGCGCACATATATCGGCGCGATTCCCGGGCGCATCATCACCTCAATGCGCACCGCGGGCACGGTAAACCCGCTCTTGCTTTTCGATGAAATCGACAAGCTCGCGTCGGACTTTCGCGGAGACCCGGCCAGCGCACTTTTAGAGGTGCTGGATTCCGAGCAAAACTCCACGTTTCGCGATCACTACCTGGATATCCCCTACGATCTTTCCAAGGTATTGTTTTTAACGACCGCCAACGCTGCCGATACCATACCCCGCCCGCTGCTGGATCGCATGGAGATCATCGAAGTGCCGGGCTATACCGAGGATGAGAAGGTGCAGATCGCCCTTCGCCACCTTTTGCCCAAGCAGATCGAAGAAAACGGCCTTGCCGAGGTTCCGCCGGAGTTGGGCGAGGGCGCGCTCAGGGCCATGATCCGCGGCTACACCCGCGAATCCGGCGTGCGTTCGCTGGAGCGAACGGTCGCCGCCGTGTGCCGCAAGGCGGCCACAAAGGCCGCTTCCGGAAGGCCCAAGCCTTTGCGCGTTACGCGCGGCAGCCTGGAAAAGCTGCTGGGCCCCGCGAGGTATCGGGGCAACGAACAGGTGGAGGCCCCGCAGGTGGGGGTGATCACCGGCCTTGCGTATACGCCGTTTGGAGGGGATACGCTCTCCATTGAGGCGACGCCCATGCCCGGCACGGGCAAGCTGACGCTCACCGGCCAGCTGGGCGACGTAATGCAGGAATCCGCCAAGGCGGGTCTTAGCTACATCCGCTCGCACGCGAAGGAGTTGGGCATCGATGCGGATTTCCAGAAGAATATCGATCTTCACGTACATGTCCCCGCGGGGGCTACCCCTAAGGACGGCCCTTCGGCAGGCATCTCCATGGCCTCGGCCATGATCTCCGCGCTGTCGGGCGTGCCCGCGCGCCAGGATGTGGCGATGACGGGGGAGATCACCCTGCGCGGCCGCGCATTGCCCATCGGCGGGCTGAAGGAAAAGGTGCTGGCGGCGCACAGGGCCGGGGTGAAAACCGTGCTCTATCCTAAAGATAATCAAAAGGATCTTGTCGATATTCCTGCGGCGGTGCGCCAGAAGGTGGAGCTCATGCCGGTTTCTTCTATGGAAGAAGTGCTTGCGCGCGTGCTCGTCAGGGGAGATGCGCCATGATTCTCGCGAATGCAAAGTTTATTACGTCGCTCACGGGCCCGGCAAGCTTTCCCGGCGATCAGTTGCCCAAGGTGGCGGTAGCGGGCAAGTCCAACGTGGGCAAGTCGTCGCTGATCAACGCGCTGTGCAATAACTCTAAGCTTGCGCGCACGTCGCAGACCCCGGGCAAGACTAGACTCGTAAACCTTTTCGACATCGGGGGAAGGTTTGTGCTGGTCGATCTTCCGGGCTACGGCTTTGCGAAGGTATCCGAAAGCGAGCGGGTTTCCTGGGGCAAAATGATCGAGAGCTTCCTCATGCACACGGAGGGCATCGGGCTGATGCTGCACCTCTTGGATATTCGCCACGAGCCCACCGCCGAAGACGTGCAGATGAGCGCGTGGCTTCGGCACTTTGACATACCGTTTGTGGCGGTGCTCACCAAGGCGGACAAGCTTTCCCGCGCGCAGCAGCAAAAAAGCGTGATGGCCATCACCCGCAAGATCGGCCTGCAGCCGTGGGAGATGATCCCGTTTTCGTCGGTGACGAAGGCGGGCCGCGACGAGCTTATCCTCAAAATGGAACAGATGCTGGGCGTAGGAGAGGACGGAGCAACATGAAGTTTTCGGATATCGCCTTCATCACCGAGGACGTCGCGCGGCTGGCGAGGTTTTACGAAGAAGTATTTCAAACGAAGGCGGAAGGGGACGATGTCCATTCCGTGGTTATCGCCGGCAGTCTGGGTATCGCGCTATACGCAAAAAGCGCCGCCGAGCGCGACATGGGCTTTGATTTTTCGCGGCATTGGGGTTCGGGCAACATGACGGTCGGCTTCGACGTCGCCGATGTGGATGCGGAGTATGAGCGCTTAAGAGTGCTGGGGGTGTGTTTTGCCACCTCGCCCACAACGTATCCATGGGGAGCGCGCTCGTTTCACTTTAGAGACCCGGACGGGAACATTTTGTGTTTCCGCACGAGGGTTGCGTAGAAAGAGAGAACGTCCATCAGATGAAAATCGAAGGTAACATCCTGAAACACCACCTGAAAAACGTGCTCTTCGTGTGCGGCAACGCCTGCGCGGGCAAGACGACGATGGCGCGAATGCTCGCGCAAAAGCACGGTTTTCATTTATACGCTTTTGACGACGACGAGTGGTGGGAGCGACATAGGGCGATCGCGGACGACGAGCATCAGCCGCACACCTGCTACCACGGCAGGGATTTTCACGAACAATGGATGCGGCCGATCGAAGAGCAGGCGCGATGGAGCATCCAATCGCTCAGGGAGCAAAACGAGATGGCCGTCGTCGATTTGATCGTGCTGTCGGAAAACCAAACCGTGGTTGCCGACATCTTGTTTTCTCGGGATTTTACAAAGGATATGCTGGACGATCGTCAAATCGTGTTTCTGACGGTCGATAAGGCGATGATTCGCGGTTCGTACTTCAACCGGCCGGAGAAGAGAGGATTCTACGAATTCGTAAAGAAGCAAGAGCTTGCCGATACGTATTTTGAAAACATCTTCCAATCGCTGGAGCTTGCGAACGAGCTGGAGCAACGCATGATGAGGGAGAGCGGCTTTTTGATGCTCGAGCGCACCGCGGAGACGACGTCCGAAGAGACCTTGGCGAAAATGGAGAGGCATTTCGGCATTTGAGCACGGGAGGGGTTCATCGTGCAAAAACGCTTGTGCGCGGCCGCGGCGGCGCTTCTTTTTTTGATGGCTGCGTGCGAAAACCGGCAAAGCGTGCAGGCGTCGCTACAACCGACGGACGCGCCGGAACCCGTTTTGGAGCGGCAGGTGGCTGATGCGACCCCAAGGCCGGAGCCGGTAATACCGGAGGTAAACCGGGCGGCGGAAGCAGTTTTGCCCACCGTGGCGGGGCTGTCCGGCAATATGATGCACCATGGTCTGGCGGACGGCAACGAAGAAATGGTCGTCTATGCATGGGAGAATCAGATCGTTCGGGTGAATCCCGACGGAACCGGCAGGCAGGTTATCTCCCAAGACTGGGCGCAGTGCATTTGCCTTTACGGCGACTGGATTCTATACCGCAGCGTGGGGCTAACCAGCGACCCCGGCTTTGGCATTTACAAGATGAAAACCGACGGAACGCAAAGAACACAGCTCACTTCGCAGACGACGCAGTACATCTACGTCGTCGACGATTGGGTGTACTACATGGATTGGAGCTACACCACCGACATATGCAGGATGCGGCTGGACGGGACGGAGCGGGAGACGCTGTATGCCGGGCATTATGATTGCCTGTCGACGGACGGGTACTACCTATACTTTTCCGACTTTCATCAGGATATCTATATCAAGGCGCCGCTGGACGGCGGAGACTATGACATCCTCATACCCAGCTACACGGGGGCATGCCCCAGATCGCGCGGGGGTGGGTATATTTTGTCGATGGAACCGATTTTAGACCCTACAGGATCAGGACGGACGGAACCGGGAGAGAACCCTCTTCGAACGCGCTTTATATGCATTATTTGGCTTGCGGTGATTACCTTTATTACCGCAGTTGGAGAGAAAATGTGGCGACGGGGGAGAGTGGCGAGTTTTCGCCCATCGACGCCGAATCGCTGTACCGCGTCGGCAATCAAATGCTTCTGCGCGAAACGGAACACTCGTATGACCCCGGGGAGCTTACCGGCATGTCGCTTTGGCTGCAAGGCTTAAACGGCGAAGCCCCCATTCTTTTGGAAACCGTACAATTCGAAAAGGAATAACGCTGCGAAATATGCGCCTAGATGCTTTCGCCGCGCGCGTAGTGCGCGACGGCGCGGCGCGCCTGTTCTTCATTGCCGGGCGAGATGGTAAAGAGGAGTTCCTCCTTGCCGCGCACCTTGCGCGCGGGGAACGAATAGCGAAGGATCAGTCGATCTTCTTCTACTGCGCAGCTTTCCACGGCGCATCCCATCGTGCCTAAAAAGTGCAGACGGCCGCCGTGAAGCGCGCCTCCTTCGTACAAGACGCCCTCTTGCGCCTCGAACAAAGGGAGCTTGAGCATGCGCTCGAGCTCTTTTGTGCGCGCGCGCGATGTGATGAACACCGGCAGGCTGCACAGCGCCATCACGACCCCTGCGGCGCGAAGCGCGAGGAGATAGGGCTGCAGCGCCATCGCCAAGCCGGCCAGGCACACGGCGCCTCCCCATAGAGCCCGCCGCCTGAAAGGGTTGCGCCTTGCGCGGGGAACGATTGCCATAGATCTCCCATCCTTCCTGTCATGTCAAGGGCAGTATAGCATATGAAAACAGGGCTTGAGTATTGTGACAAAAAAATCCGGCCGCACAAGCGAACCGGAAAGAGAAAAAGGAGGAGTATCATCAAATCCATACAGGAAAGCCGCTGGGGCTTGCATGGAAACTGTAAACATTAAGAAGTGGTTCGTGCGAGGCTGAATACTTTCGTAATACATACGAAATATTTCTGGGGAATGTTGCACGCTCCGGCGATTTCACCCATTTTTAACATTGGGCGTGTCCCATAAATAGAGCATTCGTGCGACAATTGTAGCACACTATATTTTTCGATATGTCATAAATTCGTAATACATACGCAAATTCCTGCTGGATAATACGCGAATTTCAAAATTTCTATTTCCAGGATATACGGCAAATGCGGCGGCAATTTTTTAGCATTATGAACAAATTGTGACAAATGTTTGGCGAAGACGGCGAAAATCCGTCTTTTCCTATTTTTGGCCCGCCGGTATCTTCCGCGCGTGCAAAACATTGCACACATACTTGCCGGATGAATTGGGCTTCGCTGGGAATACTTGATGTGAACGTCGAGAACAAATTGATTATGTTCGGAGGAGAACCGATGCCGATAGAGATCATTGGCGGTCGACCATTGAAAGGCGAAGCAAGCGTGGGGACCGCAAAAAATGCCGTATTGCCGATTCTCGCGGCCTCTTTGTTAACGCGCAAAGGGGTCGTCGTCCGCAGCGTGCCTAAGCTTACGGATGTGTATGGCATGTTTGAGTTGCTTCGCGGGCTGGGCGCGCGCATAGAAGAGGATGGAAGCGATGCGTACATCGAGGCGGGCGGCATCGCTTCTTACGAGGCTTCCTACGAATGGGTGCAGCGCATGCGCGCATCCGTGCTGATTATGGGTCCGCTGCTGGCGACGGTAGGACGCGTTCGCATTTCGCTGCCCGGCGGATGCGCGATCGGCACGCGGCCGATCAACCTGCACCTGAAGGGCTTTGCCGCGCTGGGCGCCACAATTGAGAGCGGCTCGGGTTTTGTAGAGGCATCCGCGCCCAAGCTTACCGGGGGAACGGTTTACCTGGATATCCCTTCCGTTGGCGCGACGGAGAACATCATGATGGCCGCGGCGCTTGCCCAGGGTGTTACGCGCATAGAAAACGCGGCAAAGGAGCCGGAAATTATAGATCTTGCCAGTTTTCTTAACAGCATGGGCGCGCAGGTGCACGGTGCGGGCGACGGTACGATCCTAATCGAGGGCGTTCAGGAATTGCATAGCTCCGATTATGCGCCGATTTCCGATCGCATCGAGGCGGGAACGTTGATGATTCTTGCCGCGGCGACAGGGGGAAACGTGCTGCTGCGCGGCGCGCAGGCCGAGCACTTGCGCGCGGTGATTGCCAAGCTTCGGGAAGCCGGCGCGCGCGTGGACGAATATCCTACCGGTATAAGGGTTCGCGGCGGTCGACTCAATGGCATCGACATTAAGACGATGGCCTATCCGGGCTTTCCCACCGACTTACAGGCGCCGATGATGGCGATGCTTTGCCATGCGCGCGGCACGAGCGTGATCAATGAAACAATTTTTGAGAACCGCTTCATGCACGTTGCGGAGCTGAGACGCATGGGAGCGCAAATTCACCTGGACGACCGCGTCGCGGTGGTGGAGGGTGTGCGCGCGCTGTCCGGCACGCATGTGATCGCCACCGATCTTCGGGCCGGCGCGGCGCTGGTGGTGGCGGCATCCATGGCTGAGGGCGCGTCGTCGATCGACGGTGTTCGGCATATCGACAGGGGTTATGAGAACCTGGAGGAAAAACTGCGGGGGCTGGGCGCAGCCATCCGCAGGGAGGGCGAGGCGGAGGCGTACCCGGCAGTAGGAGCACCGGTGGGGATTTGAGCGGTTGCAGAGCGCCGTGCTTGCGCATGGCGTTCGGTTGCCTGTCCGGACCTTGGATGGTATAATCGCCGCGTACGAACAACGCGGGAGGCGAGCCTGTGCGGATGGAAGAAAAGCTTTTTGCGATGGCCGTGGATTTTATCCAAAGGCGCTATCCTGTCGGTTGGGGCGCGGCAGCCGTGATGCGCACCAGCGATGAGGACTACTATATCAGCGTATATCCGGAATGCGCCAACGAGGAAGCCTGCCTATGCATCGAAACCGGCGCGATCTGCGAGGCGCATAAATTTCAAAAGCGCATCACGCATGCCGTCTGCGTGGTGCGGGACGACGAGTCGTCGCCTTTTTATGTCTTGTCGCCGTGCGGCATTTGCCAGGAACGGCTGCTTTATTGGGGCTGGGATGTATCCGTCGGCGTGAGCACGCCGGATCATACGCTTGAGTTTAGAACGCTGAGGGAGCTTCAGCCCTATCACTGGTCGCTTGCCTGCGCCCATCGCGATTTGGAGCGCTTCCAGGAAGCATGATTTCCGAACAGAACGTTAAATAAAACGAACAGGCGTTCCTAAAGCAACCGCGGCGTGGTATACTACCGGCGGGGGGATGCTGCGTGGATCGATTCGTGCTCAAAAGCGATTATATGCCCAGGGGCGATCAGCCCGAGGCCATTCGCATGCTCGCTCAGGGCCTTCGCGACGGCCTTCGCGAGCAAATCTTGCTGGGCGTTACCGGCTCGGGCAAGACGTACACCATGGCCAACGTCATCGAGCAGGTGCAGCGCCCGACGCTGGTGATCGCGCATAATAAAACGCTCGCAGCGCAGCTATGCGCCGAGTTTAAAGAATTCTTCCCGGATTCCGCGGTGGAGTACTTCGTTTCGTACTACGATTACTACCAGCCCGAGGCGTATATCGCTTCCTCCGACACCTACATCGAGAAGGACGCCTCCATCAACGACGAAATCGATCGTCTGCGCCATAGCGCAACGGCGGCTTTAACCGAGCGGCGCGATGTGATCATCGTGGCGTCGGTATCGTGCATCTACTCGCTGGGCGACCCCGAGGAATATGCGAACATCTCCATCTCGCTGCGCGAAGGGCAAAGGCGCGATAGGGACGACCTGATGCGCGCGCTGGTGGAGATACAATACGATCGCAACGATTTCGCTTTCGAGCGCGGAACATTCAGGGTGCGCGGCGACGTGGTGGAGATCATCCCCGCGGGGCTCGAGAAGACTGGGCTGCGCATCGAATTTTTTGGCGACGAGATCGACCGCATCTCGCAGATTAACGTCCTAACCGGAGAGGCTACCGCGCGCCTGAGCCACGCGATGATCTTTCCGGCCTCGCATTATGCGACCTCGCGCGACAAGCTCGACGCGGCTATCGCCACCATTGAAGAGGATTTGGACAAGCAGGTGAAACTGTTTCGTGAAGAGGAGCACCTGCTCGAGGCGCAAAGGCTCCTTCAGCGCACCAGCTACGATATCGAAATGATGCGCGAGGTGGGCTATTGCTCCGGCATTGAAAACTATTCGCGCTATTTCGACGGACGGGTGCCCGGCCAGGCTCCTTTTACGCTGATCGACTACTTTCCCGACGACTTTATCGTAATGATCGACGAGAGCCATGCGACGGTGCCGCAGGTGCGCGCGATGTACGCGGGAGATTTTGCGCGAAAGTCATCCCTGGTGGAATATGGCTTTCGGCTACCCTCGGCGTTTGACAATAGGCCCCTTAAATTTCACGAATTCGAAGAAAAGCTGCGCCAGATCGTATATGTTTCCGCGACGCCCGGGCCGTACGAGCGCGAGCGCTCGTCGCAAACGGTGGAGCAGATCATCCGCCCCACCGGCCTGCTCGACCCGGAGATCATCGTCCGCCCTGCGCACGGGCAGGTGGATGATCTTTTTGGGGAGATCCGCGGCGTGGTGGAAAAGGGGCAGCGCGTGTTGGTGACGACGCTCACTAAGAAGATGGCCGAGAGCCTTACCGAGTATCTAAAACAGATGGAAGTGCGGGTGCGCTACCTGCACTCGGATGTCGAAACCCTGGAACGCATGAAGATCATCAGAGACTTGCGGTTGGGTGAGTTCGACGTGCTCGTGGGCATCAACCTGCTAAGAGAAGGGCTCGACCTTCCCGAGGTGGCGATGGTCGCGATCCTGGATGCCGACAAGGAAGGCTTCCTGCGCTCGGAAACGTCGCTTATTCAAACCATCGGGCGCGCGGCCCGCAACGTGGACGGTAGGGTGATCATGTACGCGGATGCGCTGACCGATTCGATGATGAGGGCGATCAACGAAACAAACCGCCGCCGCACCATTCAAATGGAGTACAACCGCGAGCATGGCATTGCACCCGAAACCGTGCGTAAGGCGGTGGCCGACCTTCTGGTGGTTACGCGCGAGGCGGAGCGCGATGCCGCGGGCGCAGGCATGGACGACGAAGAAAAGCGGCTCGTCGCCCAACGCCTTGAGGAAGAGATGATCGCCGCCGCGTCGGATTTGGATTTTGAGCGCGCGGCCAAGTTGCGCGATCAGATCTTTGCGCTGCGCGGAGAAAAGGTTTCCAAGCAGGAAGAGCAGCCAAAGCGCAGGATGCGCAGGAGAAGATAGCGCCGGGCGGTTGGACCGCCCGTGCAAAAGAGGGGAGGAAAGCCATATGATTAAGGGGATCGCACACGCCGCCTACCACGTATCCGATATGCAAAAAGCCGTGGATTTCTATTGCAACAAGCTGGGGTTGAAGGAGGCTTTCAACACCAAGGACGAACAGGGCGTCATCAGAATGCAGTATATCAGCATCCCCGGCACCATGCAGTTTATCGAGCTCTTCCCCCAAAAACCGGACACCAAGCCCAGCGAAGGCACGTACTACTCCCACCTGTGCCTGGAAGTGGACGACGCGGTGAAAACCTGCGCCGAGCTCGAGGCCAAGGGCGTGGAGATGTTCATACCGATCAAGCAGGGCGGGGATGGCAACTGGCAGTTCTGGACGAGAGATCCGGACGGCAACCGCATCGAGTTTATGCAGATATCCTCCGATTCGATGCAGGTCAAGGCGATCAGGAGCATCCTATAGCATGGAGGCCGGGCTTTGCTCGCTGCCCAACATCGGAGCCGTCCTCGCATCCGAGCTGGAGGCGGCCGGCATCAAAACGCCCGAGCAACTTCGCAAGGTAGGTAGCAAGCAGGCATGCGCGCGGCTTAGAGAAAGTGGCGCCCACGTATGCCTGAGCAAGCTGTATGCGCTGGAAGGGGCGGTGCGCGGCGTGCGCTGGCATGTGCTGGCTGCGGAGCTGAAGGCGGACCTTGCGCAATTCTTAGACAACCAACCGTAAAAGTGGGAAGCGCCGGGCGGATGACGCCGGTTTCCGGCGCGCTGTCCGGCGCTTTTACGACCTTCCAACCCCGACAATAAATAGAATGGGAGCAACGAGCTTGAACGATGCGATTGTCATCCACGGCGCGCGGGAGCACAACCTTAAGAATGTGTCGCTGTCGCTGCCGCGCGGAAAGTTTGTGGTGCTGACCGGCATTTCCGGCAGCGGAAAGTCGTCCCTGGCGTTTGATACCATCTATGCCGAGGGGCAGCGGCGTTATGTCGAATCCCTATCCTCCTATGCGCGCCAGTTTCTTGGGCAGATGGACAAGCCCGACGTCGACTCGATCGAAGGGCTGTCTCCCGCTATTTCCATCGATCAAAAAACCACCAGCCGCAACCCGCGCTCCACGGTGGGCACGGTTACGGAAATCCACGACTACCTGCGCCTTTTGTACGCGCGCATCGGCATACCCCATTGCCCCGAGTGCGGCAAGGAGATCCGTCAGCAAACGGTCGACCAGATGGTGG
>JAVBNW010000009.1:0-9879 GCA_031551255.1 Eubacteriales bacterium
CCGGCGGGGCCAGCACGCCCACGATTACGCTGGTGCCGCTGCCGTGATGCAGCAGCACGCGGTCGTTGGGCTGGAGCCCGGCGCAGCTCATCAGGTAGCGGTACAGCTTTTGCGTGGGCTCCTCTTCGCCGTCAAAGCGCAGGCGCACGCCGTCCAGCTCCACCGCCACCACGGTGCCATAGCTGGGTAGCGATTCGACCTCCGGTTCGGGATCCGTAAATAGCTCCTCGCTGATATCGCTCATAGGTTCACCAGCCTTTCCGCGCTGTGGCGCATCGCGCCGTTGTACTGGAGCGTAATATTCCACGCTCGTTCCACGAAACGCCCGTAAACAAGCTCGCTCTCCAGTTGCAAGCAGTCCCCCGCTTCATGATGGGGCATCAGGGCGGTGTCGAACGACACGCCCTCATAGCCCCGGCTCGCCTCGTCCGCCGCGCGGATGGTCGCCTGCTGAAGCACGTCCATGGAAGCGATGCCGTCGAAGGGGATCTTTCTCACCACGCGCCGCCCGTTCCGGTTCTGGATCGATAACGGGCTCGTGGGCGACGTGTTTTCGTAGACGTAGCTCATGTCTTCCATCTCCGGATTGGACACCACGCCCACGAACACGTTGGGGGCCGAGAACGCGTCCATCGTCAGCGAGCCGCCCTCGCGGATCACGCTCATCACATCGGCGGCGTAGGTGTACTCAGGCACGCGGGCGATGTCCGGCACATACCGCGACGCGCGGAAGATGCCGTTGCCGTCGGCGGTCAGGGGCGTGTAGTTGACTTCCGACAGCAGCGTCGCGACGATCTCGGCCTTGGTGGTGTAGGGCTCCCATTCGCGGTCCGTTGGCAGCGCGTCCGGGACCTCGTCGATCATGACCGAAGACAGGCCCGCGCCGCGCATCAGGGAGATGACCGCGTCGGTATAGCGCGTGCCGGCGGGGATGTAGTGCCGGGCGACGACCGCGTCGCTTTGCAGCGCAACGCTCATGTCGTAGCATTCGACGCTTCGGATCAGCGCGCCGCCGCGCCGCCGTGACGGCGCGGTGGGCATGAAATACACGCCCAGGGGCCATTCTGCAAAGCCGCCGTCCGGCATACGCAGCCGGAAGTAGATCTTGATGCGGTCGTTTTGCCAGTCCACCGTGCCGGGATCGCGCATCTCCAGACGGGCCGTACGCATGATGGGCGCGGAGGCGTCCAGCGAAAGCGACCCGCCCGGATACACGCGCAAATCGCGCTCCTTGAGCACGCCCGCGTTCCCCAGCAGTTCGTAGCGAAACGATACGAGGCGCGTTCCGCCGGCAAAGTGCAGCGCGCGCCTCACGGATTCGTAGCTATAGCCACCTACGGCAAGATCAAGCAAAGCCTTCCACCTCGCTCGCGTCGATAACAGTACAGGGTATCTCCACGTCGAAATACCGACCCGCGTCGTCTGGGCAGTTGATGGACCCGATCGCGCAAAACGCGCGCTCCCCGCGCGGCGAGCGAAGCACAAAGGTTTCCTTGGCCACTACCATGGCTTCCAGGCGCAAAAGTTCTTCGTGCCGTTTCAGCGTGGCATTGACGGTGAAGCTCTGCTGCCTGCCCGCGCCGTACTCCATTACGGGATAGTTGCGGCCCTCGAACTGCGCCGTCGAGCCCATGGCGTCCATGGATCGCGCGCGTTGCAGGGGCGACCCGAGTCGGTATCGCAGTTCGAAGATATCGCCCGGCCGCGACGCCAGCGCAAGGGCGAAGTGCGGTATGTCCGGCGCGGCGCGCAGCGGCGGGCAGTCGGCAAAGTTGTCGTCCGCATCGATGCCCCGCACGATGTAATCCGCTTCGCCCGCCGCCAGGTAGTCGATGTGGTTGTCTTGCCCGGCGTCCAGCACGGCGATGAGGACCGTTTCGCCCGCCTGCCGCCGGTAGAGCAGCACGCGTTCGATCTCCGTAGAGCGGTCCGCGATCATGACGTGCACGCCGTAGCGCACCGGCGACGCCATGGCGCTGGGCGCGGGCGGCTTGTACGCGTCGATCTCCAGGATGTATTCGGCCCACTCGCTCCAATAACCATATTCGTTGCCGACGCACACACGCACGGTATAGGGCCCGTTGTCCAGGTAATCCGGCAGTTGGTATTCGCGCTCCGGCCCCAGCCGCGTGCCGGTGTCGTGGATCATCTCGCCGCGCAAGACCTGCACGCGGTACGTCGATTGCTCGGGCCCCTGCCAGGATACGAGCGGCCGGGACCGCGCCGGATCGATCGCGTTGATGATGGGCGCGGGCGGCGGGGCGATCACGATGTTCTCCAGCGGCCTGCTCCACTCGCCCGCCTCGCCCTGGGAGTTGTACGTGCGCACGCGCCAGGCCATGTTCCCGCTCGCGAGAGCGGATCCCGGCAGCGTATAGGTTTGCTCCGCGCCGTCCAGGGCCGCCAGCGGCTGCCATTCCCCGTTGCCGTACCGCACTTCCAGTTCGGCGCGCGTCTGCGCCGTGCCGGACGGCGAAGCGTGCCGCCACACGAAGTCGATGGGCAGCGAGCGATCCAAATACTGACCCGACGGGCGGATCGCCACGGCGGCGGCGGCGCTGTCGATGGTCGTCACCTCGAACCAGTGCGTCCAGTTCGAGGCGATGTTATCGTCGCTGACCACCTGCAGCCGCCATTCGACGGCGGCTTGCGAAGGAAAGGAGCCCGCCGGCACGTCGACATACTGGTTCGTGCCAACGGGCAGCTCCGCATAGGTTTCGGATCCCTTCGCGCGCCACTGGAACCGACCGGACTTTTGCGCGACCGGAACCAGCGACGGCCCCTCGCCGGTGAAGATCCAAGAAAAGCGCGTCGTGCGCCGCTCGTCCACATACCCCGCCGCTGGCGACGGCTGTTCGATGGTGGGCACGATGTCCTCGGCGGTGACGACCAGGGCCGGGGCCGTCTCTTGCGGGTTGAAGCTGTCGTATCCGGTGATTTTGACGAGGTGGTAGCCCGACGCGGTCGTCTTGTTCGGCGCGAGCCGGTAGGATCCCGATGTTGCGATGGCCAGGCCGTACTTAAAAAGCTTCTCGATGCTGTTGGTCGGGAGCTCGGTTTGCTGCACGCCGTACCCGCCGGCGACCCTGCCGGCGAGCGTGGAAAAGCGCGGCTGGTTTTCGTACGACACCTCGGCTTCCACCCACTCGCCTTCGATGCAGCCCGGGGTAAACGCCGCGCCGAAGTAGCTGAACGTGCCTACCGCCGTCGTCCAAACTTCTATGCTCTCCACGTGATGGCGAAAAAAGAGCGCCGATACGCGCTTCTTGGCAATTTCTGCTGGGTATGGAAAACCTATGAACGCGTTGTCCTTGTAGATGTATTGGCCGGTGTTGCTCAGGTTGACGGTGTACCTGGGATCCAGTTCCTTCGCGCCGGGAAAGTTCGTGCCCGGGTCGATCTCGTGTACGGTCGCGGCGCGATTCGCCAGGATGGTATATTGCGCCATGCCTATCGCCCCCGCTTCTTTCCGCTGCGCCGCGCCATACGGGCATTCTGAGCCATGCGTGTTATATCGTTGATCTCCCTTATGCTACGAGCCTCAATGGTAACCGCAGTATTATCATCGCCATAGCTCGTGGTATACGACGTTTGCGACATGCCACCCTCTCCTCCAGACGGGTATCTACCAGACAAGGCAGGTGCCGCGAAGCCATAGCCTCCAGCCATAGACATCTGCGCCGGTGCTGCCCCTAGTGTGCCCACTGTATCCAGTGCACGGGCGACGGATGCTTCCAGGCGCGACCGCATGGAATCAAACCCGTCGACGAAGGCACCTAAAGTGAATTTGCCCCAACGTATACCCTTACGCGAAGGCGAACGAATTTCAAGGTCGCCGGTAAACCCATCTTCAATCAGTGATGTAATCATTTTGACGCTGCGCTTAATTGGCCCAATGCCGAATGATAGGCCATCGGAAACTCCCTGCGCTACGGCTCCGCCTAGCTTGATGCCGCTCTGCTTGCCCTCCTTGGCCGCCGATACAGCTTCGCGGTCCATAATCCCGGCCATCTTTCCTGTGGCCGCTCCCTGCTGCTCTAACTGTTTCGCCAGATAGACTTTTTGCTTTTCAGTCAGGCCGCTATAGTGGGCATCGACATAGCCGGCATATTTTTGATAGGCCTCATAGTCTTTTTTCGTTACAGCCGCCACGACGCCGTTTCCGTCTTCTACGGTTGTATAGTAGCTCCGGGCGGCCTTGGCTGCGTCCTTGCGGCTCTGTTTGATCTTTTCATTAACCTCCGCAAGTGTAATGTACTCTTTTTCCGCCGCCTCCGCGCCCTTAGCGTAGCCCTCCGCGAGACTATCGCCGATTACTGCGCTGGTTTCTTTGGCGCTGTCCTGCATCTTATTGTTTTCGCCGATTATGGCGTTAACGCTCTTGCTCCATGACGACAAAAGTTTATTGGTCGCCTTTTCTGATGAGTCTACAAATTCATCCCAGCCCATTCCACCCATTAGTAATTTGATGAGATTGGCTGCCATCGTTACCAGATATTCTACTGGCGCAAGGATTAGATTCACAACTGCAAAAATAGTATTTAGCATGTTGAAGATGCCTTCGAGCATCGGCAACAACGTGGATCCAAGCGCGGTAGCGATGGACATCACGATGTTGAGCATGGATCGCACAGCCTCCAGAGATTGGGCTTCTTGCAGCTTCGTCGATATCTTCGCCACTAAATCATTTAACAGTGCCATACCTTGCGTGAGGGCTGGAGAAATGATAGATCCCATGGTATTTTTCAGGCCGTCGCCAATGGATTTTGATCGGTCCATTTCGTCTGCGAGTGCCAGGTATGAATCCATCATTTCGCCGGACATGACCGCACCGACATCATGCGCCTCCTGGGCGAGTTCACGCATACGCTTGCTGCCGGCGTCGATAAGTGGATTGAGTTCGCGCGCCGACTTGCCCATAAGTTCCATAGCTATCGCGTCACGTTCTGTTTGGTTTTCCACTTTGCCCAGTGCGTCGATAATTTCATAAAATACCGCTTCGTTACTTCGCAAGGCCCCAGTTCCATCTTTGTATTCGACGCGCAATTTCTGGAACGCAGTTACGACTTTCTCGCTGCCATCCCTTGCATCTGACATGCTTCGTGTCAGTTTGGACATGGACGACGTCATGGTTTCCGCTGATGTATCCACTAGCGGGGCCATGTATACAAATTCTTGATATCTGTCGTTTGTCACGCCCATGATGATTGCATTCGTAGCGATATCGTCAGCCGTTTT
This sequence comes from Eubacteriales bacterium, assembly GCA_031551255.1. GTDB lineage: Bacteria > Bacillota > Clostridia > Christensenellales > UBA1750 > JAVBNW01. The sequence continues at coordinate 5,239 of JAVBNW010000009.1, forward strand.
CGCTCCTTGCGTCGCCATATCGATCAAGGCTTTAACCGCTGCCGCCACGGCGGCCGCAGTAGCTAAAGCCGCCGCAGTCATACCACCCAGCCCATTCACCGCTTTAGATAGGCCTGGTGGCAGCTTCGCCCCGGCACTTTCGGCCAGGGCGTTGATTTTATCCCCAAGACCGCCGCCTGCTGCCTTGGTTTCGTCAAACTTTTTTGCGGCCTGCTCCAAGCCGGGTGGGAGTTTAACGCCGAAAAGGTCGGCTATCTTCGATGCTACACCCGACAGACCCCCCAGCTTGCCCTGTGCGCCTTCCGCTGCGTTTCCGGCCTCGTCCATTCCGCTCGTCATCTTTTTTAGTTCGGCGCTATTGGCGGCATAGATACCTTTCGCTTGCTCTAGTTCACGCGCATACGCCCGCTGTTGCTCTGCTGAGATAGTCCCTTTGGCTGCCTGCTGTTGTATCTGCTCCTGCACGCTCAGCAAAGCATCAAGCTTTTCCTTGCTGTTCTTAACAGCTTCAGCAAATATTACCTGCTTCTGCGCCAGCATTTCGGTGTTTTTCGGGTCGATTTTTAGGTGCTTTTCCACCTGTTTCAGCTCGCTATTTAGGCTCACACTGGTGTTGTTAACCTTTTTTAAGGCATCATTTAGGGGGCCGGTGTTGCCCCCTATCTCTACGGTGATTCCCTTCATGGTACTCGGCAGGTCGGCCACCCCCTAGAAATTATCAAAGTCTGCCTGGGTTGCGTTACGCATGTATTCGCCGTCTTCATCGCTGTAATAGCCATCATTCATGGCTTCGGTATACATATCCATCAGCAATCCCATGGACAAAAGGTCCATGTCGGCGATCGACAATCCCATTTGCACGGCGCGCAGCATAAGTAGGGGAGTTGTTATTTCCCTTGTTTCTCGATCACCGTCATCAAGTTTTTTTTTGCATCCACCAACGTTTCCATGTTGAGTACCCATAGATCGATGATTTCCGGCAGGATATCGTATATAGAAAACACGCCGAATTCGTCAAACCATTCTTCCGGGGTATCGGCGATAGAAGGATCGGCATACTTCGCCATGGTATAAGCCACGTTTTCGAATACCTCCAGGCTTGGAATGTCGAACGGCACCTCATCCTTTGTTCGTTTTTCAAGCGCCGCCTGGAGAATGGAAAGATCCTTCATGAGGTCGCGCCGAAATTTATGACGGTAGAGGCGCGGGATCCCCGCCGATGCTCCAAACCGTATCGATTTGCCGTCGATTACCACCGTCTTCGAGAGCATATTATTCACCGCCTCCGCCCGGAGCTGCCGCGCCTTTCTGGTACACCGATTTGTACCAATTGTCGTACATCGCCTTCGTTGCTTCGTCCCCGGTATTGGCCTTTACATCGCGTGTGTCCGGTCTCGGTGCCGCAGATATCGACAGCGATTCAGTTTTAACCTCGATGTTCTTCGTCCGGGTGGCGCTCTCGATGTTGGGGCGGCTAGCTAAGCAATAGTACAGCACCCAGCGCGTCGCACTCGCATCCCCGTCGAACTCAAACAACAAAGCGAAATGCTTTTGCCGCGCCTCGCTGTTCTCCACCAGCATGTTATTTACGTCTCTTTCCTCGCCCAAGCAATCTATTCGATATTCTTCGGGGATTAGTGCGAGCTCAAGCGTGCCTTGGTAGCCATCGTTCACAAATTTTTCGAAGTATTTGATATTCCCAGCGTAGAACTCTACGGCATCGCCTTGGGCGCTAAGCACCAAGCTTACAGGACCAGGTATTAGTAAAGGGGTTGCGTAAGTGAGAAGCCCTGTGGTCTCGTCTTCGGTAATCGTCGCATAATGGGTATTGCAAAGGCCGTACTTTACCTTATTCCGTTTCATCGGCCACCCTCCAGTTGTTCAAAATCATAGAGGACCTGGTACAGGGCCTCGTCTTCGATCTCGTCTTCATCCTCGATTTCCCAGCATATTCCCGCTTTATCCATTACGGCTTCGATCTTAGCTTCCGCCGCTGGATCCTTTTCCTCAGTAGCCAGCATCGCGCGCCAGTGCCGCAGTTTTGCATGCACATGATTCCCCGCGAAATGGTTACGCGTTCCCAGCGTCAGCAGCAAGATATAGGGCAGGGCAGGGCGACGCTTGAATTTTCTAAAGGCGACCGGGTATCCAGTTTGCCGATACATGGCCACCAACTCATCTTGCCGCATCCTGCACCGCCTTCTTCATGCGTTTTTCCACTTCGGCGACTGCCCATTCTTCGTTTGGTCTGATGTGCGGCTTACCCTTGACTTGACCGCCGCTTCGTCTCGCATGCCCGTTTTCTAGCAGGTGCGTAAGCCGATAAGATTGTCCACCGTGCCATACCTTCGAAAGGGCAAAAGGGCTGTTCTCTGTAGTTTTCAGCTTCATTTCCCTTTTGTATTTGCCATTACGACGGGGAGCATCGGCTTTTATTCGCTTTAACATTTCCGCAGAAACGTCAGCAACAGCCTCCTTCACTCCCTTTGTTACACCGTTGGCGTACTGATATAAGCTTTGTGCAAGCTGTTTGCTTAAGTCATCCACCTGGCATACCCACCTTTTCACCCATGTACAGTTCGATTTTCTCCCCGGTGGCAAATGTGCGATAGACTTCTACATATCGCCCTTCCACCTCGGCTAACAGTTCCCCGCGGTACTCATCCCGCCAAATGTCGACACGGCATAGCGCTTTGATACCGCGCAGCTCAGCGGCGCGGATCTCTTCGCCGCTGACGCTCCTGACGTCGCCAAACAGCTCCCTGGGCGTCTTGATGGTTCGCTGGATACCATTCGCATCAATTCCCTGATTCTCTCCGGGGATAGTTTCGGCAATCAGGATGACGGTGTCGCTGAATCGCAATACGCTCGCCTCCTGCGCAGTTCGTCGCGGAGCTGGAAATAGTCCTCACGGTTTGCCTCCGCATCGGGGTTCTCTAGGCCGAATTTCCACCGGGTAAAGCAACGGACAGCCCCAAGAATGAGACTGTCCGTTTCATCTTCCACCCGCTCCTTGCGCACGCCGAGCATTTGAAGATCCTGCCGACACTCTTCGATAAGATCGACCAGTTCGGCGTCAATGTCGGGATGAGGGGCGCGCCGTACAGCGCGACGTATCTTTGCCACGTAATCCGCGCCCACGGGCATGCCTATTCCTCCTTATGCACCCTTCTTCACGCGCACAAAACCGTCCTTAATGACCACATTGCCGCCTATCATTACCTCACCCAACACGGCGATCATACGCCTACGGAATGCCGCGTCCTCGGATACACGTACCGTGTAGTCGCTGAATACGCCGCACTCGAAGCAGGTCGGTATGCCGTATATCATGGAGTATTTACCAACGGCGGCATCGGCCAGAGCTGTGGCGTTGCCGTTGATGCAGTAGCGCACCGCCAAGCCTCCGTCCTTGATGATGCCTGTGTTCGTATTCTCAGTATCCGGGGTGATCTCGTAAACGGCCTTTTTTTCATTGGTGCCGCGAATATCGCCTAACGCTATCAAGTCCTTTTTGTTCAAGAAGAGGACGCCTTCGCCAACCACATCTTCATCGCCGCCGTACTGCATCGTGATTTTACGCAACGTCGTGGCGTCGATGGTTTTGAGTTCGACATCTGATGCCGCGGTAATTGCCGGCGCGGATAATATACCGATGAACGTGGGGCTGGTCGTCGCGTCGCTGTTGACAATGTAGTTCGCCACCTTTTTTCGCAACGCTTTTCGCGCCGCTTCGATAACTGTGTTATAGTAAGCGCCGTCGTTAAGCTTGGTGGCTTCACGGGATATTTCCGAGTAGATCGCTACCGTGACGGGCTTAATTACGGCATAATCGAATACCACATCACCGGCAGGAGCATCGGTATTTTCCGCAGTTTTTTCGCCCCTGGATTCCTCTTTTACATAGGGCACCTGGTATTCCTGTAGGCCCACCATGTCGGTCATCTTGACCAAATCCACGATGGACGAAACATTTCTACCCAACAGGCCGTTGATGCTGTCCTGTGTCCCTACAGGTTTCACCAAAGAATCGCCGGCAATGGTTACGGCGCGCTGTTGCCTAAGGTCGCGCCCACGTGCCTCGGCATCTGTCATTTCGGGAGTAGCCGAAGGCTTATGCGCGGGCGTCCCGCCTCTCGTGCGCTGCATGTTAAGCTTGCGGCGAACCTCTTCCTCTTCCTTCTCCAGTTCTTCGGCTTCTTTTTCCAGCTTGTCGAGCTGCCCCTCCAGCTCCTCCGTGGTGGCTTCTTCAATCTCCAAACGGATCGACATTTTACGGGCTTGGATCTCTGCCAATCTTTTCTCCAGCATGATCTTTCCTCCTACAGTTTCATTCTCAGGGCAAGTTTGCGCTTGCGCAAAAGCACGGCGTCCGCCGCCTGCTGATGTCTCCGGGCTTCGGCCTCGGCGAACTCCTGCCGAACCTTGGCCGCATCAGCCTTTCGCGCCTCGATGATGGTATCGTCATAGGCGGGTATGTCCACCGCCGCGACATCCCATAGCTTCTTAATCCGGTATACCGTCCACAGTCGTGTTTAATTGTCAAAGTTATAGCAGCCGATGAGGTACCGGAAAGACAAGCGGTCGGTGTATAAATTGGTAAAATCGTCGTACAACCGGCGTCCCACCGACCTGCCCTCC
>JAVBNW010000047.1:0-30420 GCA_031551255.1 Eubacteriales bacterium
AAAAATTACAACCAAACCCCGCGGCCCCCCAACGTGGGGGGGGCCGCTTTTTTGTGCCTGTTGGGGCTTGGGGGGCGGGGGCGGGGGGGGGGGCCGCCCCCCCCCCACGACGTATCATTGTAGCGTCAATTCTATCGGGCAGTGGTCGCTCCCGTAGATATCCGCAAGGATTTCCGCCCCCCCGAGCCTATTTCTGAGCTTTTCCGAGAGTAAGAAATAATCCAGCCTCCACCCCACGTTCCGCTCCCTGGCGTTTGCCATGTACGACCACCAGGTGTACGCGCCGGTCTTGTCAGGGTTTAGATGGCGGTATGTATCGATGAAGCCGGAGGCGAGAAGCTTAGTCATCTTGGCGCGCTCCTCGTCGGTGAAGCCTGCGCTCCTGCGGTTGGAGGCGGCGTTCTTGATGTCGATCACCTCGTGGGCGACGTTTAAGTCTCCGCATAAAACCACCGGCTTTACGTCGTCCAACCGGTGCAAATACGCGCGAAAGTCGTCTTCCCAGCGCATTCTATAGGGCAGGCGCTCAAGCTCACGCTTGGAGTTGGGCACGTAGGCATTCACCAAATAGAAGGTTTCGTATTCGGCGGTGATCACGCGCCCTTCCTGATCATGCTCGTCGATGCCTATGCCGTAGGCGACCGATAAAGGGGGCGTCTTCGTCAGCAGCAGCGTACCGGAATAGCCCTTTTTCTGCGCGCTGTGCCAATAGTCCCCGTATGCGCCGAAATCCCAGTCCGACTGCTCCTTGAGCATCTTGATCTCCTGCAGGCAGATCACATCAGCGTCGGTGGCGCCTAAAAAATCGAAGAACCCGCCCTTTGCGCAAGAGCGAAGGCCGTTTACGTTCCAGGAAATCAGCTTCATATATGTTCCTCCATGGGGCGGCCGCCCCCTTTATCCCTATGAGCGGCGACTCGATACCGCCAGCATGTCCCCCGCGTCCAGCGAAAGCGGTTGTTTGAATTCGACGCGCCCGTCGCGCACGCTTAAGGGAAGCTCCTCGCCATTGAGTAGCGCGGCATCCGCTTCCATAGTGGGCAGCTTGAGCGCCTTGACGGTTACGCCGCCGCCCAGCACGCGCAGCGCCAGGCCCTCCTTACCTAAGGAAACCTCACCCCACGCTCCGCCGGCCGTCCAGATGCCGCGGAACTCTTCATCCTCATGAAGCGGCGAAAAGCCGATCTCGCCCGCGGTCATGTCGACGCTTAGGCCCGAATACGCGTTAACGAGCGACCACGCCGCCATGGAGCGCGCGTAGTTGCCGCCGCATTCGATTTCGTTAAACGGGTTCCTGCGCGCGCCGTCGTAGCGGTCGCGCACCGCGCGCACGCACCTGAGACCTTCTTTTTCCATGCCGCGCAGGATCATATGGCACGCGGCGGCGTATTCGAAGCCGTGCATGGTTTCCTCGGCGTAGGGTACCGAAATATCCGGGCGCTCGCGGCCCCCGGGATACGCGCAGATCAGCAGCCCGCCCTCGTCCTGCAGGCCGTAAATACGGCAGGGGTTGAACGTTTCCCCGAGCTTTGGCGCGAAGTTGTGGCGGTAGATCGACGACAGCGCGATGCCCACCTTGGTAGGATCGAAAAGATCGCCCAGGCCGCACAGATCCGCATGCCATTGGCCCAACAGCTGATCGATGGAGCAGCCTTCGCCGATTTGATATTTTATCTGCTTCGTCTCTTCGTTCCAATACGCGGCGATCACGTCGTCGCCCTGCAGGGATACCCCTCCCTCGGCGTACGTTTCCAGAATCGAGCGGTCGGAAAGGTCGATTTCGTGGGTAAAGTATTCGCCGTTGAACAGGTGCTCGTCCAGCCAATTCATGCCCTTTTCCTTGATGGAGCGGCATTCGCCGGCAAAATCCGTATCGCCGATCGCTTCGGCCATGCGCGCGCCGGCTTCCAGCGCCGCAAGGTACATGCCGGTAAGCCATGCGTTGGGGCCGAACAGCTCCATATCCAGCGTGTGGTGCTGGCGGCCGGTCATCACGCCGCTCTTTTCGGGGTCCCAGCGGTCGGGGTTCAGGTCGGACCACGCGTATTCCAGCGTACGCCGCACCTTGGGCCACAGGCACTCCAGCCACATCGCATCCCCGCACAGCTTCCACTCGCGGTATGTCTTGATCACCCCGCCCATCTGGCCGTCCACGCAAGGGCGAAAGCCCGATGCCGGCGAGCCCGGGGGCAGCATCAGCCGAAACGGCAGCGCGCCGTCGGGCTGCAGGTTGTAGGAATAGTCAAGCTCGCGCATGGAGCGCTCCAGCGCCGGAAATAGATGCGGCAGCGCATATTGGTAGTTCCACACGTGCTGGCAGGAGCCCTCGCAGGAGCCGTCGCGGGCGTGGCTGCCTTCCCACGCATAGAACGAGCCGTCGGTAAGGCGAAGGCAGGTGGGGCTCTTGAGCACCGCGAGCGTGGAGCCCGCAGCGTCGATCGCCTCCTTGGGCATCGTAGAATTGTATAGCGCCGACGCGAACGCCGCGCTCATCACCTCCAGCCGCTTCCACGCGCCCAGCGCATAGCGGGCAACGTGGTCGGCGCCGGTAAATTGGGTGGCATACCAGTTGCGCCATACGGGTTTGGCATCGGCCTTATCCCAATACTTGACGTAGTTGGGGAAGTACCAGCTCAGCGCAAAGCGCGCAAATACGCTCTCGCCCGGCTCGGCTGAAAGGTGCGCGCACAGCGTGCCGTGCTCAAGGTAATTTTCGGTGGGCGCAAGCTCGCGCGGCTTGATCCTTCCCGGCGAAGTGAAATCCCGCCAGAACATGTTGAGCCCGTCGAACCAATGGCCCCTGTACCAGTGGGTTTGCCAGGATACGTCCTTGGCGTCGGTGGCGACGCAGGTTTGCCCCCATGAGGCCGTGTGGTCGTCCTTAGCTGCGCTGCCGAGCAAAAGCATCGTGCGGTCTTCCGTAAGGATTGCTCGATTGAGCGGGGCCTTTTCGTTGGGGTTGTACAGCGTGAAGGCCACGGTGTAGTCGATGGGGGCGTCGGTGTCATTTTGAAGCTTTACCTCAAAAAGGCCTGCCGGCAGCGACGAATCGAAGTCGTTCATCGGCTCAAAGGGCGAGAACGCGGAAAGGCTCGCCTTGGCCGGGAAATCCCCTTCGAATTCGTAGCGCGCGCACGGGAAGTGGGCCGTGAGCTTCGCATCGTCAAAGTGGGGGACGCCGCACAGCGTTTCGCGCGCGGGGCCGTAGGTATAACCGCCGAACGGATGAAGCCCCTTGCCCATGTACGGCGGCCGGTACGGGCCGTGAAGCGCCCTGGCGGAGAGCAGCTTGCCGTCCCTTTCCGCCTTGACGGCGATATGCGAAAAGCCGCCCAGGCTTTCCATGTTCGGCCGGTTCATAATCTGCCAATCGACAAACCGCGCCCCGCCGTCCAGCGACACGCTACCTGCGCCGATGCCGCCTAGCGGGAAGCGCACCTCTTTTAAGCGTTCGCCGGTGAATTCGAACCGGGACATTGGGTATACCTCCTTTTTTTCGGCCTTTATGCCAATATATTTGCCTTGTTTACGTAGGTGTCGACGTATTCCCGAAGCGGCGGGCGCGGATACTGTTCGCACGCGTCGCACGAACCAATTCTCTTCTTTTTGCAGCAGGCCATTCACGGGCACTCGCGGCATAGGGAGAAAATTTGCTCCGTTCTGCCGCCAAGGTAGCGGATATCCTTAACAGGAACTTCTCTGCCGAATGCCTCGAGGTAATACGCGGCGATTTCGGCGCGCATGGAAGAGTCGTCTGTCACGGTAGCGATATAGGCTTTGCAGCGCAAGCAGTCGTGCCCGAACCAGCAGGGGTCGGGCGCTTGCTCGGGTAATTATTCCATCTCCTCAAATCCGTAGGGCCTGGAGCCTGCCGACATCAGGTGGTTGCCCCCGTCCATCACGATGCAGTTGCCGGTGATGGACAGCGCGGAAGGGCAGGCCAGAAAATCCGCGAGATCCGCGATCTCCTCCGGGCGCACCCAGCGGTGCATCGGAATGGCGGGATATGTTGCGGCCATGCGCTCCTTCGTCGACCGGTCGGCTACGATATAGCCCGGGGCGATCGCGTTGACGCGTATGCCGTATTGCGCAACCTCCACTGCGGCGTGGCGCGTAAGCTTGGCGAGCGCCGCCTTGAACATGCCGTATACCGACCCGCCGCAGAACTGATTGACGCCGTGGTTCGATCCGATGGCGATGATGGAGCCGCGCACGCCGTTTCGCTTCATGCACTCGGCGGCCTCCTGCATGCAAAAATACGCGCCCTTGATGTTCACGCCGCACACCTCGTCGAACATGGTCTCCTCCGTCTCCAGAAAAGGGGCCGTGCGCGTGATGCCCGAGTTGTTCACGAACAGGTCGGGGCAACCCATCGCGGCTTCCCACTCCCTAAAAAGCCTGGCGATTTGCGCGCGGTCCGACAGATTGGCCTGTATGGCCACCGCGTTGCGGCCCATGCCCCGGATGGCGCTGAGCGTATCTTCCATGCCCTCCATGCTCGCGTTGCAATGCAGCCCCACGTCGTAGCCGATTTCGGCCAGGCGCAGCGCCATGCCCTTGCCGTTTCCCTTGCCCGAACCGGTGATCCATGCGGTTTTCTTCAAAATAAAACCTCCTTTTCATAAAACAATCAAGGCGGGCGCCACGGGCGGCCCGCCTTGACGGCGCGTGAAAGCGGGATTTGCCGGCGAGCCCTACAGCTCGACCGCCACTTCCTTTTTCAGCTCGCTCGAGCGGATGATGCCGTCGATGATCGCCTGGTTGTACAGGATCTGCGAGCAGGGAATCGGCGCGGGGCCGTTGGTTTGAACCGCCTCGACGAATGCGCGCACCTTGGCGTAGAAGCGGTCGAACGGGTTGTTGTTGATGGGAATGGACGTCTCGGCAAGGTTGCCGCACACGTCGTGGTACATGAACACCGGGCCGATGGTGCCGTCCCACGCGCCGCCCCACGGGGTTCCATAGCCGGCGGGCTTGACTTTGAGGCCCGCGTCGGTACCAAGGAAAATCGTATCCCCCATCGTATCCATGTGGATGGCCCAGCTCATGCGGAAATCTAGCACGATGTCGCCTTCCAGGCGCACGAAGGCCGCCGAGAAGTCGTCCACGCCGAACTTATCGGCATCCTTATAGTATTTGGGGTTGGTGCCGAAGTAGTTGGAGGCGTATGCGGAAACCGTAAGCGGCTTGGGGTAGCCGATGGAGTTGAGCGCCATATCCAGCCCGTAGCACCCGATATCCGCCAGCGCGCCTACGCCCGCCAGTTCTTTGCTGATGAATGTGCCGCCGGGGATGCCGCGGCGGCGCCCGCCGCCGGTCTGCACGTAGTAGATCTTGCCCAGCTCGCCGGACTGCACGATGTTTTTGATCATCAGCATGTTCGGGTCGTAGCGAGGCTGAAAGCCTATGGAGAGGATCTTGCCGGCCTTCTTTGCCGCGGCATCCATGGCCTTGGCCTCGCCAAGCATGACGCTCATGGGCTTTTCGCACAACACGTTCACGCCCGCCTCGAGCGCGCCGACGGTGCACTCGGCATGGGTGGAGTTATACGTGCACACGCTCACGCCGTCAAGATCGAGCTTGAGAAGATCTTCGAATTTTTCAAACGCCTTGGCATCAGGCATATCGAACTCGTCGAAGAACGCGCGCGCCTTGCCGGGCACGATGTCCGCGCCGCCGACGACCTGGATGTCGTCCATCTTCTGGTACGCCTTCATATGCGAGTGTGCGATGCCGCCGGTGCCGATGATGCCGATGCGGAGCTTTTTGGCTGCCATGTCCCATTCCTCCCGATTTATATAGTATTTGTTCCCATCGAGTATACATCATTCGCGGCAAAGGAGGAAGAGCGCCGGGATGTTTTTTGACAACTTACTTACCTTGTGATATTGTCGGGAAATCGGCAAAAAGACCGTTTGGGTGCGGAGGAGAGGTGCCAGACTGATGACAAAGTCAGCAATGAAAAAGAAAAGTGCGGGAAACGGAAAAGCATTGTGTTACGCGGCTTTTCTTGGGGCGTGGAGCCTTCCTCAGTTCGCGAATACCGGCGCTAGCCTCCTAAGATCGGCTACCGCCGGTCGCTCACTGGCCCTCCCCCTCGCTGTTTGCGTGCACCGCACGCGCTCGGTGTCGGGCCCCCGCATAAAAGAGCCGGAGGGTGGCCGGAGCCGTGCGCGCCGAAGACGCAAACCGGCACGGCGCAAGGCCAGTGAGCGACCCGCGGCAATCGACCTTAGAAGATTGCCACGGGTATTCGCCAACTGCAAGAATGTACGGCCGCAGGCTCATACCTTTAGGTATGCAAGTCCGACCGGGAATGACGCAGGATATGGTGATTCCGGGGGGACACGCCTTTATGAGAGGCTGTCCTGCGCGGTGCCGGATTGCTCCATTTTTAGTTGCGTTCAAGCAATCCGGCATGCATATGGCACGTCAAGGACTTGCATGTCGCGATGGCAAACCGCAGTTTGTCATCGCACTGATGCATAACCATGGCGCGGGATATGACGCGCGGCGGCATCGCCGGAACACTGGCGGCATTTTCAGCCCCGCTGGTGCTCAGCGGATTGTTGCAACAATTATATAGCTGGGCCGACGCGCTGATCGTGGGCAACTTTGTGGGCGAAGCTTCTTTGGCGGCTATCGGCGCGACCGGCAGCCTGTCGGGCCTGTTCATCGCGCTTGTCAGCGGTTTTGCCGTGGGCGTATCCATCGTCGCCGCACAGGCATACGGCGAGGGCAACCACGCCGTAATCGGCCGGATTACCGGGGCGTTTTTGCTCTTCCTTGGCGGCCTTTCCTTGCTGCTTGCCGCCGTAGGCGTACCGCTCGCCAAGCCCTTGCTTCTTTTGCTCGGCACGCCGGAGGATATTTTGCCGCTTTCAAAAACATATCTTTCCATCACCTTGGCGGGCATCCCCGCGCTGGCCGTTTACAACGTATACAACGCCGTATTCAGGGGCATCGGCGATAGCCGCACGCCGCTTTATTCCATCGTCGTATCCGCGCTGGCCAACGTGGCGCTGGATGTTCTATTCGTTGCGGCATTGGGCTGGGGCGTCGCGGGGGCCGCCGCGGCCACGGTGCTTTCGCAGGTGGCGATGGCGGCGTTTCTCGCGATGTACGCACACCGCAGCAACGATCTATTGCGCATTCGGTGGGGCCGCGAAATGTTTTCGCGCGATGTACTCGGCCGCGGACTTAAACTGAGCATCCCTACCGCGGTACAGTCCGCGGTGCGTTCGGTAGGCTCCCTGTCGCTGCAAAACATCATGAACTCTTTCGGAACGCAGACCGTCGCAGCCATCACCACCGCCTATCGCATCGATTCGGTGGTACTTTTGCCGGTGGTCAACTTAGGCTCGGGCGTCTCCACGTTCGCCGCGCAAAACATCGGCGCGAGTGATGGGCGCAGGGCGCGCAAGGGTATGGTCGCCGGGCTTGTGCTTTCGGTCGGGGTATCGGTGGTGGTCACGGCGTTTGTCATCCCTGCGGGCGGCTGGCTGATGGGGCTTTTTGGGCTTACCCAGGGGGCAATCGGCATCGGAAAGGAATTTTTTGCGTCCATAGCGCTGTTTTACCCGGCATTCGCCGGAATCTGCGCGCTGAACGGATACCTGCAAGGGCGCGGCGACGTGCTGTTTACAGGTATCGCGGGCATTGCGGCGCTGGCTATGCGCATCGCGCTATCCTACCTGCTCGCGCCGATGCTTAGCAACATGGTCATCGCGTGGGCCGAGGTGTTTTCGTGGATATTCCACCTAGGGCTATGCGGCTTTCGCTATGTGTGGCTCAGGCACTCGGACAAAAAAACCGGCACGGAGGCCATCCAAGGTTGACGGTGCGAAGAGGATTCTTTAAGCATTTGCGGAATTTTTACTGCATGATGGGCATGAAGGGCGGAGGGGCGGCATGGTAAAACTCATACCGATCGGCGAGGATAACTACAGGGAATGCATCGATTTGAAGGTGGATAAAGCGCAGGAAAACTTTGTGGCGTCCAACGTGTTTTCCCTGGCCGAGGCCTACATTTACCGCGGCCAGTGCGAGCCGATGGGCATCTATGATGGCGATGCGATGGCCGGTTTTATCATGTACGGCTTTAACTGCGACGAGGGCGTGGGCATGTACGAAATCTACCGGCTGATGATCGACGCGCGTTGGCAAAGGCGCGGCCTGGGCCGGACGGCCTTGTCGCTCGCCATCGAAGATATGAGAAGAAGGCCGGATTGCGCGACCATCCGCTTAAGCACCGCAAACCCGGTTGCCGAGGCGCTGTACGCTTCGCTAGGCTTTGCGCGCACCGGAAAAATGCAGGATGGCGAGCACGTGATGGAATTGCCCAAATAGCGCTGAACGCACCATTGCTTTGAAAAAGGAGGCTCACACCATGCAGCCCGTGCTCGACGCCCTTTGCGCCATCCGCGCGCCGCTCGCGTACAACGAGCGGGAGCTTTACGCGCTCGTCGCCCGGGCGCTTGAGGACGCGGGCATACCCTTTGAGCGCGAGGCGCGCATCGGGCCGCGCTGCCGCGTGGACTTTTTATGCGAAAGCGGGGTGGCGCTGGAGGTCAAGCGCGGCAAACCCTGCGCTTCGCAGCTGCTTTTGCAGCTTCGGCGCTATGCGGCGTGCGAGCGGGTGGAGGCGCTGGTGGTGGTGGTGGAGCGCGCGGCCTATGCCCCCCAAACGGTGGGTGGTAAGCCCTGCCGTGTGTTTGGCCTGAACCGGCTATGGGGGGTGACGGTTTGAGCGCTTTCGACCCTTGGGACGAGCTGCCCGAACTCCCGGAAGAAGAGCTTTTGCCCCCTTACCTTCGCGACGCGGGCGCTTCGATGCGCACATGGGGCGAGCTTTCCTATAGCCCTAAGCAAAAGGCGTGGGTCATCAAGGGTGACCCGGCCGTGTGCCAGCTCGCCAAGCGCCTATTCCCCGGCTGCGGCGGGCGCGGGCGGGGCGTCGCGCGGTTTGCGGCGGGCAGGCGCGCGCTGGGGGATCTACACTGGCTGATGCTGCGCTACCCGCTCGCCATCGCCGCGAAGGATCGCGCCCGCTGGGAGGAAGGGCTCGCGGCCGCGCGCGCGTGGGCCGTCGCCCGTGAGAGGGCGCAATTAAGGCCCTTAAGCATCGAGCCTAAGCCGGGCTCGTTTCACGGGAACCTCATGGAGTTTCAAAAGGCGGGCGCGGGCTATCTGATCGACAACCCGCGCTGCCTTCTGGCCGACGAGATGGGCCTTGGCAAGACCGTTCAGGCGCTGGCGGCGCTGTCCGAGCGAGGCGAATACCCGGTGCTGGTGGTGGTGCCCGCGCATTTGATGACGAACTGGCGCGCCGAGATCGGGCGTTTTTTGCGCATCGGGGGCAAAGAGCCCTCCGTGCACGCGATCCGCGGGCTCACGCCCTACGAGCTGCCTGGGGCCGACATCTATCTCGTGCACTACCTGCTGCTGCGCGGTTGGAAACACGCGCTGCCGCAAGTGAAGTGGAGCGCGATCATCTTTGATGAAATTCAAGAATTGCGCCATGCGGGCACCGAAAAATATTCGGCGGCGTCGTTGCTTTCCGACAGTTGCGAAACGGTGTACGGGCTTTCCGGCACGCCGATCTACAATCGCGGCGGGGAGATCTGGAACGTGATCAACATCCTGGATTTTCACGCGCTGGGAGATTACGAAAGCTTCACCCGCGAGTGGTGCTACGGCTACGGCAACGACCTGGTGGCCAAGCCGGATCTTTTGGGCGAGCATCTCAGGCGCGAGGGGTTGATCCTTCGGCGCACGAAGGAGCAGGTGCTTGGCGAACTGCCGCCCAAGCGCCGCCTCGTGCAGACGATCGACTTTGACGACGCCGCGTACGCCGAGCTTATGCGCCCGGCTATGGCGCTGGTGGGCGAGCTGCGCGGCGAACTTTCGGCGTTTGACCGCGCAAGGGTTGAGGATGCGCTTTCCCAGCGCGAGCGGCAGGCGACGGGCATCGCCAAGGCGCCGTACGTGGCGGCGTTTGTTCGCGCGCTCATCGACGGGGGCGAGAGGGCGCTTTTGTTCGCGCATCATCACGAGGTGATGGACGCGTACAAAAAGGCGCTCAAGGCCTGCCGGCCGGTTTTCATCACCGGCCGCGAGACGCAGGCGCAGAAGGACAAATCCGTTGAATCGTTTATGTCGGGCAAGACGAACCTTTGCGTGGTGTCCCTGCGCGCCGCCGCGGGGCTTAACCTGCAAAGGGCCACCTGCGTGGTATTCGGCGAGTTGGATTGGTCGCCTGCGGTGCACTCCCAGGCCGAGGACAGGGCGCACCGCATCGGACAAAAGGACAGCGTGCTGTGCTACTACCTGGTGTCGCCGCGCGGCTCGGACCAGGATGTTCAGGAGGCGCTGGGGCTGAAGGTTTCGCAGTTTACCGGGCTGATGGGCGACCGGGTGCAGTCACAGGACGAGGTGCTCAAGGCCCAGGTGGAGGCACGCGAAACGATGAGGCGGATCGCCGCGCGGCTGGCGAGGATAGGGTTGGGGGATACGGTTTGACAGGACCGCCTTGCCCTGCTATACTGCCCCCATCTTCATCAAGGGGTGTTGCATGGCCATGCGAGCGTACAATACCTTCGCATATGCCGATCAGTCTGTTTCCTATTATTACGGAAACAGGCTTGAGTTGCTGATGCCGTGATGGGATGACCACGGGCGGTAAGCGGCTCAAAGCCTTGTGCTTTGGGCCGCTTTATTATTTTTAAGGAGGTTTACCATGGAAAACGAGGCCATCTTCGAAACCGTCAGGCGCGGCGCGGTGGATATCTTTTCCGAGGCGGAGCTTGCAAAGCTTCTCGCAAGCGGCAAATCCCTAAAGATCAAGTTCGGCGCCGACCCGTCCCGCCCCGATTTGCACCTGGGGCATACGGTTCCGCTTCGAATGCTCAGGCGATTGCAGGACGCCGGGCACGAGATCATCTTCGTCATCGGAGATTTTACCGGCATGATCGGCGACCCTTCCGGCAAGAGCAAGGCGCGCGTTCCGCTGAGCTTTGAGCAAACCCGCCAAAACGGGCAAAGCTATTTTGAACAGGTGACGAAGATTCTCGATCCTGCGCGGGCGCGCATCGAGTACAACTCGCGGTGGCTTGGGGAAATGGGCTTTGCCGATGTGCTTAAGCTCGCGGGCAAGTACACGCTCGCGCGTATACTGGAACGCGACGATTTCGCCGGGCGGTACGCGGAAAACCAGCCCATAGGGCTTCACGAACTACTCTACCCGCTGATGCAGGGATACGACTCCGTCGCCCTTCACGCGGACATCGAGGTCGGGGGCACGGATCAGACCTTTAACCTTCTGGCGGGACGCGAGCTGCAAAAGGATTATGGGCAGGAGCCGCAGCAGGTGATCACCTTTCCGCTGCTGCCCGGGCTTAACGGCGTGGAAAAGATGAGCAAATCGCTTAATAACTACATCGGCATCGACGAGCCGGCGGACATCATCTTTGAAAAGTGCATGAAGGTGCCCGACGGCATACTCGCCGATTACTTCCGGCTGACCACCGATATTCCGGCGGAAGACTACGCGACGTGGATGCGGCAGGATATCCGGGAGGCGCACTTTGCCTATGCGAACGAGATCGTGAGGCTGTACCATGGGGAAGGCGCCGTGGAGCACGCGCGGCGGCGCTATCACTCCATCGCCTCGGGAAAAGCGCCGGATACCATGGCGGCCGTCGCGGTGACGGAAGCTGAAATATCCCTTGTGGACCTGCTGAAAAAGGCGGGCCTTGCCGCGTCCAACTCGGAGGCGAGAAGGCTGATTGAGGGCAAGGGCGTGAAGGTCGATGGAGAAACCGCAGGCGATATAGGCTATGTACTGCGGGGCGACGCCGTGGTGAGCCGCGGCAAAAACAGATTTGTCAAGGTGAGGTTTGGCAAGGGGTAAGCTTGGCGGGCATCTGCTTGCGAGCATTGATTTTTGCGCGTTTTCGAAGTAAATTCTATAGTGAAATATAACATTTTGGAGGCGACATTCATGGCGGTTCAAAAGCACGACCCTCTTGCGCTCGCCAACGTGCGCATTCACGGAAGGACGCTTGCGCAATCCCCCCTCAACCTTTTTTGGACCGGCAGCGGCGTGGAGTTCGACCTGCGCGGTAGCGAGCTCTCCATCGAAATCGAGGCGGATTTTCGCGATTTAGAGCCGTGGGTTTGCGTGTTGATCAACGACCATCTTGTATACAGGGTGCCGCTTCAAAAGGGCGTTCACACCCTGCCGCTATTTAGGGGCTTGAATCTCGATAGCCCGCACAACATCAAAATTCTGCGCGAATCCCAGGCGATGCCGGAAGATGCTCTCACGTGCGTAAAGCTGCACGCGATTTCCTTTGACGGCGAGCTGGCCCAGCTGCCTACCCCCACATCCCGGCTGGAATTCTTAGGCGACAGCCTCTCCAGTGGCGAGGGCTCCATGGGCGGCCCCGCCGATGCCGAATGGCGGCCGATCTGGTTTTCCGCGTCGTGCAACTATACGCGCCTGACCGCGCAGATGCTGGGCGGGGAGAGCCGGGCGCTCACCCAGAGCGGCTGGGGCGTGCGCTCCTCGTGGGATAACGACCCCAAGTGCAACATCCCCGCATACTACGAAAAAATCTGCGGCGTAGTGCCGGAAGGGGCAAAAGGCGCCTGCCACCTGCCCAACGACTTTTTAGCGTGGAAGCCGGATATGGTGATCTGCGCGCTCGGTTCGAACGACCGCAACGCCATGGGGCACGCGCAAAGGGTGGATCCTGAAACGGGCATCGCCTTTGCGCAGCGCAGAGACGACCCTAAGCCGTTGGAGGACGACATGCTCGCGTTTCTTCAAAAACTAAGGCGGCTTAACCCGGATGCCTATATCGCCTGGATGTTTTTCGAGGGCGAAGAGGTGATCCTTCCCGTCATTCGGCGCGCGATGGCGCGCTTCGAGCAGGGAGGCGATAAAAAATCCGGGCTGCTGCTCGTGCCGCCGATGAGGCCCACCGGCGCGCGCAACCACCCCGGCGCGGATGTGCACCTTACGACCGCGCAGGCGCTCGCGCCCCAGATCGCGAAGATTCTTTGCCTTGCCGCCAATCAAGAGGACGAGCGCGCGAAGGCGTAGGCTGATGGCGGAAACTGGAAAGGTTTTTCGTCTGGCGTGCATCGCTACAATACTGGCGCCGAGGGCGGCTCCAGCATAAAAGTGGAGAGCCGCCCTCAGCGCGATGACAAACTTTAGGTTTGTCATCGCGCTATGCAGGCCCTTCAAATGACTGCTCCATTTGCGGCCGGGCTTGCATACCTAAAGGTATGAGCCTGCGGCCGTACATTCTTGCAGTTGGCGAATACCCGTGGCAATCTCCTAAGGTCGATTGCCGCGGGTCGCTACTCCACCCCACCAAACCTCCGGTTTGTCGGAGGCCCCGGCTGGCCTTGCGCCGTGCCGGTTTGCGCCTTCGGCGCGCACGGCTCCGGCCACCCTCCGGCCCTTTTTATGCGGGGGCCTGACACCGAGCGCGTGCGGTGTACGCAAACAGCGAGGGGGAGGGCCAGTGAGCGACCTGCGATAGCCGACTTTGGGAGGCTGGCGCCGGAATTCGCGAACTGAGGAAGGCCCCGCGCCCCCAAGAAGGAACGCCAAATGCAAGCCGTTTTTCGTTTCTTGCATCTTTTTTTGAGCTGTTGCCTTTGTCACGGTCTGAGGACGGCTCCACCATAAAAGTGGGGAGCCGTCCTCATGTTTGCCCGTTGTTGCGCCAAGGGGAACAAGTCCGGAATTTGGTATTTCCAACGTTTCCCTGTCATATGATGTCGATATTTCTGGATTTTGCGGATGTATGCTGTTATAATGCAGGATGAATACCGATACATATAGGGCGGGGGTGTGGGCGAATGGATGTATCCGAAATTTTGCGCGAGCGTATGGCGGCGGTCAGCAGCCAGATGACCGGACGGATTGCCGCCATTGCCTCGCCCGAAAAGCGC
The DNA here is from genome assembly GCA_031551255.1 of Eubacteriales bacterium. Taxonomy (GTDB): domain Bacteria; phylum Bacillota; class Clostridia; order Christensenellales; family UBA1750; genus JAVBNW01. The sequence goes on from JAVBNW010000047.1 coordinate 13,972, forward strand.
TTTGCCGACATCCTGGACGCGCGCATGGGGAAGGACGAAGAAGGCGTCATCTACACCAAAACGACGCCGGACAACTGGGCGCCCATCGCCGGCACGGATTCCCGGCTCGCAGCGGTTTCGTCCTCTGGCACCGCGTCGCTATCCTCGGATACCAAGCAAAAAAAGGCGCTCTACGATCCCCTGGTTCAGCAGGCGGCCCAAAAGTACGGCCTTTCGCCTGATCTCATTCACGCGGTGATCCTCGCGGAATCTTCCTACAATCCCAACGCCGTATCCTCGGTGGGCGCGCAGGGGCTCATGCAACTGATGCCCGCCACCGCCCGCTCGCTGGGCGTTACAAACAGTTTCGATGCCGCTAAGAACATCGACGGCGGCGCGAATTATCTAAGGCAAATGCTCGACAGGTTCGGCGGGGATACGCGCCTGGCGCTGGCCGCTTACAACTGTGGGCCTAACAAAGTGTCCTCTCTTGGCATCACGTCTTCCGCCGACGCGACGGCGTATACGAGGCTTTCCGACGGCGTGCGCTCCTATGTAGGCCGCGTGCTGTACTATGCTGGCGCGGCCTAGCGGCCGCTTGCATCATCAATCTATCAACTAGGCCCAAGCGCAAATCTCATGTTCCGGGCGGTTTAAACCGTGGGCCGCGGCCGACGTTCAAGGGGTGAAACAATGCTCGAAAAGATTTTTAACGGCAGAACCATGTCGGGGCTTGAGAAGGCGATGGACGCCACCAAGCTGCGCGACAGCGTGATCAACCACAATATCGCCAACAACGATACCCCCGATTATAAGCGCAAGTATGTCGAGTTTGAGCAATACATGCTGGCGGCGATGAGCGAAGATGAAGATTCCGGCTTCCGCCTGCGCCGCACGCGTTCGGGCCACATGGATACGACCGACAAAATCGATTTTTCTAATATTTCCGGCGTGGTAAAGCAAGACAATTCCACCACGCTTCGCATGGACGGCAACAACGTCGATATCGAGCACGAGATGAACGAACAGGCGAAAAATCAGGTTCACTACAATACGCTTGTCGAGCAGCTCAACAGCGAATTCCGCCGCATCCGCGCGGCGATCGGAAGACAGTGAGCGGAGGGATAGCACATGGGCTTCTTTAGATCGATGGACATCAGCGCGTCGGCGCTGTCGGCGCAGCGCTTCCGCATGGACATCATCGCCGAAAACATCGCCAACGCGCAGACAACTCATACCGCGGACGGCGATCCGTACGTGCGCAAGTTTACGATCTTTCAGGAGAGGGAAGGCGGCAACTCCTTCGCGGCGGCGCTTCGCAACGCCTACGCTACGGATGCCTCCACCACTCCTTCCAAGGCCGTGGGCGCGGGCGTGCGCGTAGTGGAAATCCGCGAGGACAGCGCGCCCTTCAGGCTCGATTACGACCCGACGCATCCCGACGCGGGGGAAGACGGCTATGTCCGCTACCCCAACGTCGAAATGGTAACCGAGATGGTGGATATGATGAGCGCCTACCGCTCGTACGAGGCCAGCATTACCGCGCTTCAGCAGACCAAGGCGATGGCCATGAAGGCGCTGGAAATCGGCAAATAGCCTGCGCGCAAGATTGAACGCGCAATGAGGGAGGTCAATTTATGAGCAACGATATGCGAATTACCGCTTCCAACGCCATGCTGCGCGGGCTGGACACGATGCTCCACAAAGAAGGGGCCGCGGACGCCCTTTCGGAAGGCTCGTCCTTTGCGAATATCCTGAGCGGCGTGATTGGCCAGGCGAACGAAACCGACGCGACCGCGCACAGCTCCATCGGCTCCATGATGACCGGGGATTACGACCCGGATGTCGTGATGGTCAGTTCCGTGAAGGCCGAACTTGCGCTGAACCTGGTGCTTCAGGTTCGCGATAAGGCGCTTGAAGCATACAACGACATTATGCGGATGCAGGTATAAGCCTATCCTTCGCAGCTGCGGACGAATGCGCCCCGCCTCACATCGGGCACCGTTTTGCTGATTAAGATCATTACATATTGGCGATGCGCTTTCATTCACGTCGGGCCGCATTCATCGCGGGAGGGGGCTTTGCCCCTTTTCGCCTTACTGAGCCTGCAACCGGCATAACGAGAAGGAGGGCGCGCGTGCCGCTCGTGTTTGCACTGCTTACCGGGGCTGAGAAGCCGTCCGGAGGCTATAGCTTCGGGGATGTATTTCAGCTGGTCGTCGTGCTGCTGGTGATGGCGGCGGTGATTGCCGCGGCCTATTTTCTCACACGCCTGATCGCCGGCGGTAACCTGCGCATGCAGAGGCAGCTGAACCGAATGAAGGTGGTGGACCGCCTGATTATCGCCAGGGACCGCGCCGTGGTCGTGATCGAGCTGGGCGGGCGCTACTATATGGTGGGCGTGGGGGGTAATGCCATCACTCTGCTTACGGAAGTGGATGGCTCGCCCTATGGGCAGGAAGAACCTGTGGCGGGCGGAGCGAGCTTTTTGAGCGCGCTTCAGGGCAAACTTGCGCCTAAAGACTCCGCCCGACGCGGGGCGGCGGACCCCTCGCGCGACCGGGACGCGAGCACCCAACAAGAAGAGATGGAGCGCGCCCTGGAGAGAATGCGCGCCCGCTCCAAGTCGTGGGACGAGCACGGAAAGGACCGTAATGAGTAGCCGCCGCGCCGCGCGGGAAAACCGCCGGGCGTCGTCTACGCTTTGGCGCGCGAAGCGCCCGGCCTTAAAGCCGTGGGCGGCGCTTGTTTTGTTGGCCCTTATCGGCATCGCAACGCTTCTGCCGCTGACGCTCAACGCCGCGGCAACGGCGAGCCCGACGCCTACGCCTACGCCGCCGGCCACCGCGCAGCCCACCTCTTCCCCGACGATGAGTTTTGAAACGCCTACCCCGTTGCCCTCCGGCGAAGAGTTTTTTGGAACCGACGGAAGGACCAACGTGGCCGATTACGACAACCCCGCTTTTCAAACGGGGCTGACCGGCTCGCCGACCGACGCTACCGCCTCGGGCTATCTGGATGAACTTCTTAGGGATAACGCCGATACCGTGGATATCGTCATTTTGCTTACGCTTCTGGCCCTGGTGCCGACGATGTTGATCATGTTGACGGGCTTTACCCGCATCGTGATCGTGCTCGGGTTTACCCGCAACGCCCTGGGTACGCAGAACATGCCGCCCAACCAGGTGATCATCGGCCTTTCGCTGTTTTTGACGTTCTTTTTGGTGCAGCCGATGCTCACAACCATCAACGACACCGCGCTGGAGCCGTACTTGGCCGAGGAGATCACGATTTCCGAGGCGACGGAGCTGGCGATGGAGCCGATCCGCTCCTTTATGCTCAGGCAGACGTGGAAGACGGACGTCAACCTGTTTCTGGAGATTGGGAACGTCGATCCGGACACCATCGAAATCGACGACGCAAACAGCACATCGAACATACCCAATCACATTCTGATCCCCGCCTTCTTGACCAGCGAGCTTAAGCATGCGTTTTGGATGGGCTTTTGCATCTACATTCCCTTTATCGTCATCGATATGATCGTGGCGTCCACGCTGATGAGCATGGGCATGATGATGCTCCCGCCGGTGATGATTTCCCTGCCGTTTAAGATCCTCTTATTCGTGTCGGTAGACGGGTGGAATCTCGTGATCAAGACGCTTTTGACGGGCTTTCGCTAACTCGTCGGGGCGCACTGCGCTTCGTGCCCGCACAACGCTGCGGCGTTGCGTGGGCACGTCCGCTCCGTGGCCCCTCCTCTTCCCATAAGACGCTGAGGCGTCTTATGGGAGTAAGAAGAACGAGGAACGCGGCGCCCACTTCTTGCTCCGCCATCCCCAATCCTCAAAATCGCCTCAGCGATTTAGGGGGTGAGGAACGGAGGATGCACGTATCGTCGGTTTCCGCTCCGTCGTTCTCAATCCTCAAAATCGCCTCAGCGGTTTTGAGGAAGAGGAGGAGCGGCGGAGTGAACGAGCTTTCGCGCTACAGCGTGGAAGCGAGCGATACGCAGCCCGCGACGACGAGGAGGGGTGGTTGCTTGAGCCAGAACGATATCATCAGCATCATGCACGATGCGGTATATACTACGCTGATCGTGGCGGCCCCGCTGCTGGGCGTCGGGCTGCTGGTCGGCCTGTTGGTTTCCATCTTTCAGGCCACGACGCAGATCAACGAGCAGACGCTTTCCTTTGTGCCCAAGCTCATCGCCATCATGGTGGTATTGATCCTCTGCTTCGGGTGGATGATGACGACGGTAGGAGGCTTTACCACGCGCCTGTTTGAATTTATGGCGACATTCGGCGGGCAGTAGGCTGTGCATAGTAGAGTGCATAGCCGTTAGGCGGAATCAAACAGCATCCGGCCCGGGTGCGGTCCGGCGGCGAATCGGGGGACAGAATGGAGCGATTGCTGGCAATTTTGCCCGCGAATCTAGATTACGCGCTGCTGCTGATGCTGCGCGTCAGCGCGCTGATCTTTTCCTCGCCCATCTTCGGCAGGCAAACGGTGCCCGCAGTGGTGAAAATTTGCTTTTGCCTGGCGGTTACCGCCGCGATGCTCGCGGGCGCGCCGGTGGCCCCCATTTCGATCGGAGGGCTCATCCCCTACATGCTGCTGTGCGCAACCGAGCTGCTCTTTGGCGTGATCTTGGGCTTTGTCACCACCATGTTTTTCTCTCTCACCTTTACGGCGGGGCACCTCATCGATACGCAGATGGGCTTTGGCATGGTGAACGTATACGATCCCCAATCGGGCTCGCAGGTGCCGGTTACCGGCAACCTGTACAACCTCGTGCTGCTTCTGGTGTTTTTTACCGTGGGCGGGCACCTGAGGCTTATCGAGCTCGTGCACGCAACCCTTGTGCGCATCCCTGTGGGCGGGGTGACGCTTTCTAGAGATCTTGCGCTGGCGGCCGTGGAGGCGTTTTCAAGATCCGTGGTGCTGGCGCTGCACGTCGCCATGCCCTACCTTGCGTCGGGCCTTCTGGCCGAAGCGGCGCTGGGCATCATCATCCGTTCCGTGCCGCAGATGAATATGTTCGTGATTGGCATGCCGTTGAAGGTTTTGATCGGCTTTTTGATGCTGATGATCGTCATGCCGGCCTATGTTCACTATACCTCCACCATTTTCGACAGCATGTTCCTTTCCATCGACACGATGTTTTCCGCGCTTGCGGCGTAAAGGGGAGCGTCTATGAGCCAGTCCGGCGAGAGAACCGAAAGAGCAACCCCCAAAAAGCGAAGGGACGCGCGCGAGCGCGGCCAGGTGCTCAAATCTACCGAGGTGAACACCGCGGCCTCGCTCTTGGGCATGTTTGCCGTGCTCAAGGCGCTGGCGCCCTACATCGGCGTCAGGGCGCAGCTGTTCATAGAAAGGCATTTAAACGGCGAGTTTGCGCTGAGCGAGGATGCGTTTCATTGGGCGAACACCGGCAGGATGACCATTCAAGTGCTTATCGACGCGATGCTGATCCTTCTGCCGCTCGTCGGGGCGGCGCTCGTGATCGGCCTGGTCGTCAACTACTTGCAAGTGGGCTTTCTCTTCAGCACAAAAGCGCTCGCGCCCAAGTTTTCGCGGCTGAATCCGGCGCAGGGCTTCAAGCGGATTTTTTCGACAAGATCCTTGGTGGAACTTGTAAAATCGACCTTAAAGGTAGTCATTTTAGGCAAAATCGTGTATGATGAGTATACGAACAATCTCGTCTCCATCCCCCTTATGATGACGCTTCCGCTCGATGTCGCCATCGCGCGCATCGTCGATACCATTTTGATGATCGGCATCAAAGCGGGCTTTGCGCTCCTTATGGTGGCCGCCGCCGATTTTCTGTATCAGTGGTGGTCTTACGAAAAAGAGCTGCGTATGACGAAGCAGGAAGTGAAAGACGAATACAAAATGATGGAGGGCGACCCGCAGGTCAAGAGCAAAATTCGCCAAAAACAGCGGCAAATGGGCATGATGCGCATGATGCAGGCAGTGCCGCAGGCAGACGTGGTCATCACCAACCCTACGCATTATGCGGTGGCGCTTCGGTATCTCGAGGGCGAGATGGCCGCGCCCGAGGTGGTTGCCAAGGGCAAGGATTTGCTCGCCAAGCGCATTCGCGAAATCGCCGCGGAAAACGACGTAAGAATCGTGGAGAACAAGCCGGTGGCCCAAGGCCTCTTCTTCTTTTGCGAGGTGGGCGATCCCATTCCCGAAAATATGTATCAGGCGGTAGCCGAAATTCTCGCGGTGGTATTCCGCGCCAGGCGCACTGCATAACCTAAGACAAGCTTTGAAGCCATAACGGCAAAAACAGGCAAAGGAGGCGCGGGATGAACGCAGCGGCCACACAATCCTCGTTTAAACTATCCGATGTTCTCGTCGCCGCGCTGATCATTGCGATCGTGGGCATCTTTATTTTTATGGTGCCCCCCGTTCTTCTGGATGTCTTGCTGGTGATCAACATCACGCTGTCGGTCATCATTCTGCTCATCACGCTCAACATCAAAAAGTCGCTGGAGTTTTCCATCTTTCCCTCGTTGCTTCTGATTACGACGCTGTTTAGGCTTACGCTGAACGTATCGTCCACAAAGCTCATTCTGGGCAACAACGGCGATGCGGGCAATGTCATCTCTACGTTCGGTTCGGTGGTTATCGGCTCGAACATCGTCGTGGGCGTCATCGTGTTCTTTATCATCGTCATGGTGCAGTTTATCGTCATCACCAAGGGCGCGGAGCGCGTGGCCGAGGTCGCCGCGCGCTTCACGCTGGACGCCATGCCCGGCAAGCAGATGGCCATTGACGCGGATTTAAACTCCGGCCTCATCGACGAACAGGGTGCAAAGCAGCGCCGTTCGGACATCCAACGCGAGGCGGATTTCTTCGGCGCAATGGACGGCGCATCCAAGTTTGTCAAGGGCGACGCGATCATGGGCATCTTGATCACGTTCGTCAACATCATCGGCGGCATCGTCATGGGCATGATGAATGAAAACTTGCCCTTTGGCGACATCATAAGCAAGTACATCCTAGTTACCATCGGCGATGGGCTCGTCAGCCAGATCCCCGCGCTGCTCATTTCGACATCCATGGGCATCGTCGTCACTCGCGCGGCCTCCGAAGGTTCTATGGGCCAGGAGATGATCAGGCAGCTGGTCTCCCAGCCGTTCGTGCTCATCATGGCGGGGGTTTTGCTGGCGCTGATGTGCTTTATTCCCGGTTTTCCGGTGCCGGCGCTATTGCCGATGTCCGCGCTTCTCTTAGCGGTGGGCATCGTACAGTACCGCGCCCGCCAGGCCGCGCAGGCGCCGGAGGAGGAAGAGGTGGACCTTACCGAGGAGGCCGCCGCCGAAAAGCGCAAGCCCGAAAACGTCACCTCGCTTCTGGAGGTGCACCCCATCGAGCTGGAGCTCGGTTATGGCATCATACCGCTGGTGGATGTTTCGCAGGGAGGCGATCTTGTGGATCGCGTCGTGATGATCCGCCGCCAGTGCGCGCTCGATTTGGGCATCATCGTACCCTCCATACGCCTTAGGGACAACATACAAATCGGCAACAACGAGTATGTGATCAAGATCAAGGGCGTGGAGGTATCCCGAGGGGAAGTGCTGCTGGATCACTTTATGGCGCTTAACCCCGGCAACGCCACCGGCACGCTATCGGGCATACCGACGGTGGAGCCGGCGTTCGGCCTGCCGGCGCAGTGGATTACCGAGCAGGAGCGCGAGCGGGCCGATCTTTACGGCTATACCACCATCGACCCGCCGTCGGTCATCGCAACGCACTTAACCGAGGTCGTCAAGCGCTACGGCTACGAGCTCTTGTCGCGCCAGCAGGTGCAAACGCTCATGGACAACGTGCGCAAGCAGCAGCCTGCGCTGGTGGACGAGGTCGTCCCCAAGCTGTTCAGCCTGGGCGAAATTCAAAAAGTTCTGGCAAACCTGTTGCGCGAATCGGTTCCGGTGCGCGATATGATCACGATTCTGGAAACCCTTTCCGATTATGGCGGCATCACGCGCGATACCGATCTTTTAACCGAATACTGCCGCCAAAACCTAAAGCGCGCGATTTCGCGCCGGTTTGTGCCGGATGGGAAGGCCCGCGTCATTACACTCGACCCGCGGCTTGAACAGGATATCGCCGACCATGTGCGCCAGACGGAGCACGGCGCATATGTGGCGATGGAACCCGACAAGGTGCAGGCCATTTTTGTTAACTTGCGAAGTGCGATTGAGCGCATGACCAATGCGGGCATTACGCCCCTGGTGCTTACCTCGCCCAGCGTCAGGCGCCATTTCAAGCGCTTGACCGAGCAGATGGTGCCGGATTTGATCGTGCTGTCCTATAACGAGCTTGAGCAGAACATCGAGATCTACAGCGACTGGGTGGTGAACATTTCCGGATGATCGTGAAGCGGTATTATGCGCAAACCATGTCCGAGGCGATGAACGTCATCCGGGCGGAACTGGGCCCGGACGCCGTAATTTTGTCCTCAAAGCCTGTACGGGCGAAAGGCCTGATGGGCTTTTTTCAAAAGCGCCAGCTCGAGGTGATCGCGGCCTATGAACCGCGCCTGGAGAGCCCGCGCACCCGCGAGGAAAGAGAGAGCAACGCGTACGCTACGGCGATACGCGTCGCCAAGCAGGAGAAGGAGCTTCGCCAGCCCGAAAAGACCATCCCGCCCGCGCCCGGCGCCGCCTTAGGCCCTTCGGGCAAGCCGTCCGCGCCCGCTGCGCCGCCCAAGGCGGATATGCCCAACGTAACTTCGGCGGGGCGCGCGGTGAGCGCCTACCAAAGCGCTGCGACCAAATCAAATGTCAGGGCGCCGGAGGGCTCGTCCGGCCCGGAGCTTACGCCTGCGGCGATCGGCCAAGCCTCGGCGGATTCTCTTGCTCCGGGTGCCCAGGCGATACAGGACGCGCTTGCGGCGGCGCTGGCGGCCCGCGAGGCTGCCCGCAACGCGCCTCCCGCGAAGAGCGCACCGGAAGATCGGAACGGCCCTCAGGAAATTACGGGGGCGGAGCGCCGCGCACGCGAGGAATCGCTGCTGCGCGAGCAACAGCATTTCATTCCGCTAAGCCCCCCAGAAATGGTCATCACCTCATCAAAACGCGAAGAATCCGCTCCGGCAAAGGAAACGGATGACGACAGGATCGGCGAGCTGGAGCGAAAACTTTCGCAGGTCGCCGATGCCATCGGCGCCGTTGCCGACAAGATCGGCAGCGGGGATCCGGTTTTGGGCGACGAAGCGAAGCGAGTCTTCGGCGCACTGGAGGAAAGCGATGTAGAGGAAAAGCTCGCCCGCTCCCTTGCCAGGGAAGCGCAGGAGCTTGCGCCGCGCATAGGCGGAACCCCCAGGGAAGCTGCGGTTAGGCTCTTGCTTCGGGAGATGCGCGAATCCGGCCCGCTTACGTTTCATAAGGGCGAGCGCGCGATACTGGTGTTTATGGGGCCTACCGGCGTGGGCAAGACGACCACGCTCGTGAAGCTCGCCACCATGTGCGCGGTGCGCAGCGGGCTCAAGGTGGGCGTGATCAACACGGATACCTACCGCATTGCGGCGCAGGAGCAGCTTAAGATTTATGCCGATATCCTGGCGGTGCCTCAGTCGGTCATTTACGCGCCGGGCGACATGGTTTCGGCGCTGGAGATGATGCAGGACCGCGAGGTGGTGTTTGTCGACACCGCGGGCAAACGCCCGGGCGATCCCCAGCACCGCGAGGATATGATGGCCCTGCTTGCGGCCGCCGGCCCGCAGGCGCGCGCCATCCTTTGCATCGCCGCGCCAACCGGGCCCAGGGCGCTACGCGAGGTGATCCGCCACTACGACTTTTTGCCGGATTACGGCATGATTCTAACCAAAGCCGACGAGACCGCCGGCGCGGGGGCCGCAATTAACGCGTGCTCGTTCTCCGGCAAAAACCTTCACTATCTTACGGCGGGCCAATCCGTGCCCGACGATATCGAGGAGGTTGACGCGCGCGTGATCGTGGAGCGTCTTCTATCGTGATGCATGCCAAGGATCAGGCGGCAAGGCTTAGGGAACTGGTGGAGGGCGCGCACAGCACGGCCTCTTCCGTGCGCGTCATCGCCGTAACCAGCGGCAAGGGGGGCACCGGCAAGTCGGTTTTGTCGGTAAACCTGGCCATTGCCTTTCGGCGCATGGGCAAGCGCGTGCTTCTCATCGATGCGGACTTTGGCCTTGCGAACGTGGATCTGATGCTGGGCATCTCCTCCTCAAAGACTCTAGCCGACGTACTATCGGGGAGGCTTGCGCCGACCGATGCTATACAGGAGGCCGTAGAGGGCGTGCGCTTCTTATCCGGCGGTTCAGGGGTGGAAGAGTTAATCGCCATGGATGCCCAGGCCGTTGGCTCTCTGATCTCCCGTCTCTTGCAATTGGAAGGCGATACTGATATCATTTTGGTCGATACCGGCGCGGGCGTAAACCCCGTCGTCCTTCGGCTTATCCAGGCCGTTAGCGAGGCGGTGATCGTTACGACGCCCGAGCCTACCGCGGTGATGGACGCGTATGCGCTGATCAAAATACTCTCCATGGCCGAACAAAGGCCCGCGCTCCGCTTGGTGGTAAACCGCGTGGTGACCCGGCGCGAGGCGACAGAAACGCCGGAGGCAATCATATCCCTCGCCCGCAAGAATATGCATATGGCGATCGACCTGCTCGGCACTGTCGCCGCGGATCCGCTGGTTCCGCAGACCATCAAGCGACAAATCCCCCTGTTGGTCGCCCACCCGGGCGTACAAGCCTCGCGCGATGTTCAGCTCATCGCCGGCAAACTGCTCGGCGTCGCGCCGAGCACGGAAGGGGCGGGGCTCTCTATGTTTTTTCAACGCTTACTCCGACCGCGCGCGGCGGATCGATAGCCGGGAGGTTACAGCGAATGGATTTGAGAACCTTGCTTCGGTTGGGCGAGCGCCTTGAGCTGCGCGTTGATAAGCTCAGCTACCGCAGCGGCGTGCAGGATATTCCTTCCGCCGGCGAGCTGATCGCCTCACATCCCCTTGACAGGCGCAACCTGCCCGTGCATCTGGATCCCGATCAGGATGTGGATGTCATCTTCTTTCGGGAAAACGGGCAGTTCGTATTTGCGACAAAGCTTCTTGGGCGCGCCAGGGTTGGGAATGTAGCCGTGGTTCGCCTGGCTGTAGGGAAGGGCGAGCCCGTCAGATTTCAGCGGCGAAGCGGCTATCGCCTTCCGCTTACAAGGCCGGTTACAATGCGCCCGCTCAACCCCAGCATGAATTTGCAAGAAGAGTATCACACCTTTACCACCGACCTGAGCGAAAGCGGGTTGCAGGTGGAGTTTCCCTCTATGGTGGGGATCGGCACCGTATTTGAGGTGGATTTTTCCATCGAAATGGATGCGTTTGAGCAAATTGGACTGCGCGCGGCGGTTTGCCGCATGATGCCGCCCGAGGAGCGGGGCAAGCCCTGGCGGCTGGGCATGCGTTTTTTGGATTGCCCCGAGGATATCCGGCGCCTGATCTCACGGTATATCATGATGGAGCAGGTTCAAAGGCGCCAGTTGGAGGCGGAGGAATAGCTTCTGCGCGCAGCCGCGCCTCTTTTTATCTTCGCTGTGGACGGCGGCAATCATTTCTACCGGATATACTTTGAGGGCGGTAAGTTCCATAGGCAATGCATTGAATGACTACCTAAACAAAGGGAGGGGTCGCCATGCCCGATGCCAATCCGGAAATCGCAAAATTGTGGCGATCCTACGCCGATCATAAAGATCCTAAGGTCAAGGGCGAATTGCTGCTAAATTACGTTGAGCTCGTCCGTTCGATCGTGTTGCGCATGATGCCCGTCTACCATGGTTACAACGAGTTCGACGATTTGGTCAGCTGCGGCGTATTGGGGCTGATGGATGCGATCGATAAATACGATATTACGCAGAACGTGCGCTTTTCGACCTATGCGGCCATGCGCATCCGCGGCGAGATCATCGACCATATGCGCAAGGGCGATTGGGCGCCTTCCAGCTTGCGTCGCAAAATCAGCGCGGTCAATGCTGCCTTTGAAGAGCTTGAAGCGACGTTGATGCGCGCGCCTACCGAGGAGGAAATCGCCAAGAAGATAGGCATGCGGCCCGATGAGGTTTCAGAGGTTCTTGAAAAAAGCTATATGTTTAACCTCGTACATTTCGAAGATCTTCTGACGGAGACGTGGACCTCGATCCCCGGCGCTTCGGACAGCGAGGAAAACCCGGAAGCGTATGTCGAAAACAGGGAAGTGCACCAGGTGCTTGCGCAGGTGGTGGATTCTTTGCCGGAAAAGGAAAGGCTGGTTATCTCGTTATACTATTATGAGGAGATGACCTTAAAGGAGATCGCCGCCGTGCTTGGTGTATCGGAATCCAGGGTTTCGCAAATCCACTCAAAGGTATTGCTCAAGCTGCGCGGCCAGCTCAAGGCCGCATTTCCGGCATGAGCGGCGGGGCTGATGTAGCCCTGGAGGGGCTCATTTCCGTCAAAGCCGCGCTTCGGGCAGGGTCACGGCCGATCGAGCGCATCTTCGTCGATCAAAGCAAGGCAGACCGGGCGATTAGCGATCTTTTGCGCATCGCCTCCGAGGCAGGCGTTGCGGTGGAGCGCGTTTCGCGAGATACGATCGATGCCATGGCATCGGGCAGAACGCATGGAGGGGTGCTCGCGCTGGCGGGCGAGAGGCGCTATGAAGATGTCGCAAGCCTCGCCTTGCCGAAAAATGCCTGCGTCGCGGTATTGGAAGGCATTGAAGATCCTTACAATTTCGGGTTTTGCGTGCGTTCGCTTTATGCTGCTGGCGTTTCCGGGCTGATTGTACCGCCCAGGGAATGGCGCGGCGCGGAAGGCGTAGTCGCCCGTTCCTCGGCCGGCGCTTCAGAGCTTATGCCCACCGCCGTTGCCGCCGACCCCGGCGAGGTGGTTCGCGCGTTTGTCGGCCAAGGCTATCAGATCGCTTGCGCGCTGAAAGCCTCCGGAGCGATTTCGTTGTATGACGCGTCGTTTCGGTTCCCGTTACTCCTCACAATCGGCGGAGAAAAGCGCGGCATTTCAAGGGCGTATCTCGATCATGCGAGCTTGCTTGTGAAGATTCCCTACGCGCGGGCGTTTTCCCACGCGTTGCCCTCGGCGGCCGCCACATCGGTGTTGGCCTTTGAGGCGATGAGGCAAGCGGGTGCGTTTTCAGGGCGTTAGCGCCCCGCAGAAAAAAATCCCCGGCGACGTTCACCAATTATGCTTCCGCGCTTTGCGCGGCGGCATATCGTCGCATATAGGATGGGAATGGATCATCCATATAAACATACAAAAACGATGCGCCGGATAAGGCGGCGCGGTAGGGGGAAGGGCACAATGGCGGAATTTTCGGCGGCGAGTTATGAAGAAGCGGTAGTGGAGGCTGAAAAAAAGTTCAACCTCGGGCGCGATCAGCTCGAGATTTCGGTGATCGAGCAGGGGTCTTCGGGGCTGTTTTCCAAGAAGCCGTGGCGCATAGAGGCGTCGATGAAGCACATCGCCGCGCCGAGTGCGCAAAGTTTGCCCCAGAGGGATGGCGGCGAAGTTTTTGGGGGCCTTCACGAGCAGGCGAGAATCCGGCTTATCTATACCCCCGAAGGCGTCATGCTCGAGCCGGACCCGGCGATCAGCGACGCGGAGATGGGCAGCTATTTTGCCCGCAGGGAGTTGCGCGATCTTGATTTTCAAACGGCGAAAAAGCTCATCGCTCGCGGAGATAGCCCCGTGCAGGTGGCGCCCGCACAGCAAGAGGGCCCGCCCGCCAGAGACGAAGTGCTTGTAACCTTCGCAAAGGACGACATGACGGCGTATCTCGTGCTTTACCCCGGCGATGAAGGCGGTGAAAGGGCCACGTACGAGTCCCTGATGCAGGCGTTGACGGAGCGCTATAAGATCGTCTGCGGCATCGACGAGGAGAAGCTAAGGCGCATCGCCAAGGCGCTGCCCTATCGGCAGGAGATCGAAATCGCCCATGGCCGGCAGCCTGTCACGGGGCAGGACGCCACGATCGAAATGCACTTTCGCCAAAGTCATTCCATGCGCCCCAAGCTGCTGGACGGCGATCGCGTGGATTACTGGACGCTCGATTTGTTCGAAAGCGTGCGCAAAGGCCAGGTTCTTATCACGCGCACCCCTCCCACCTCGGGCGCGGACGGCGAATCCGTGCGCGGCCGGCCGCTTCGCGCCAAGTCGGGCAAGGATAAGCAGCTGCCGCGCGGCAAGGGCATCGTCGTCAGCGAGGATAAGCTTCAGGTGGTTGCGGCGCTGGATGGAATGGTTACATTTACAAGCGGGCAGGTCAACGTCGCCAGCTGCTACATCGTCCAGGGCAATGTGGATATGTCCACCGGCAACATCGATTTTGTCGGGGATGTGGAGGTGCGCGGCAACGTCATCGCCGGCATGACGGTCAAGGCCGAAGGCAGCGTGGAGATACACGGCGTCGTGGAGGCGGCCTCCATCGTGGCCGGGGGCAACGTGGTGCTTCACCAGGGCATGCAAGGCATGGGCAAGGGCGAGGTAATCGCGGGCGGCGATGTGGCGGCAAAGTATTTCGAGCGCGTCAAGGTGGTTGCGCGCGGCGTGGTTACGGCGGATGCGATTTACCACAGCGAAGTAAACTCCGTGGAAGGCGTTATGCTCGCGGGCAAGCGCGCGAGCCTCATCGGCGGCGTCACCCGTTCGGCTAAGCTGGTGGCGGCCCGCACGATCGGCTCCACATCCAACACCTCCACCATCGTCGAGGTCGGCATCCTCCCCGAGCAGCGCGAGCGCTATAACTTCCTGGAGACGGAGCTTATAAGGCTTAGCAACGAGCGCGAAAAGATCGCCCTGTTGGTGCGCACCTACGGCGCGGCCCCCAAGGAGGGGGAACCGGCCGACCGCGATCAGGTACGCCAGAGGGTTTTGGAGGCGAACCGCAGCCTGCTGAGGCAGAGCGCCGAGGCGACTGCCGAGCGCGACACGCTCAGGGCCTCGATGGAATCGGTAACCGGCGGCCGCGTTCACGTGCTCAATACGATCTTTCCCGGGGCGCGGGTCGTGATCGGGTCGGCGGTGTATATCGTGGAAAACCCGATCGACTATGCGACGTTCCGGGTCATGGACGGCGACGTCGGCTTCGTGGCCTGCGAATATTCGTAAAGGCGCGGCTTGTTTTTGCCACGCCCGGCCTGCCTGCCAACACGCGTTTTATAGGGTAGCCTTTAAAGTTTTCGTGAAAAAATACCGAAGCTATATGATAGGATAGAAAGTGGCGGGGTAGAAATAGGATAAGGGAAGAGGAGCAGTTCCTCAATGCGACGCAGGATGCGCTGCAGGCCGTACAAGGAGGTGATGTACGTGTCGCTTCGCGGTATCGATGGACAGATGATGATCAACCGCACGGGCGATTACGCGCGCGAGGCGAGCGTGCAGCTTAGGCGGGGCGATGTCGCGCAGGATTATCTTGCGCACCAGAACAAGGTCCTCGCCGATCTTAAAAAAGAGCAGGTGGCCCAGCTCGAGGGCAAAGAGGCGGCGCGAATTCGTCTGGACGAGCGTCCGGAGGGAGATCCCCGGCAAGGGAGCCGTAAGAAAAAGAAAAAGCAGCCCCCCGCGCCCGTTAAGGACGATGGTTTTGTTCCGGACGATCCCACGGTGGGCATTTCGCTGCCTAAGAGGCTGGATATCGAGGTGTAAACACAATGCGGCGGCCGAAAAGGCCGCCGTCCGCGCATGCGCAAAATTGCTTCTGGTGGGAGGGTGTTCGGATGCCTGTGCCGCAAGGTGTCGTGATTGCTCTGGTGTTCGTGGTGGTGGTCTGCGCCTGCATCGGCGGCCTGATCGTGCTGTATTTTCGCAGCAAGAAAAACGCGCCCGGCGCGCCTAAGGAAGGGGATCGAGGGTTCGAGCGAGAAAATCGCCTGTTCGCGCTGTTTCAAAACATCGAAGACATGATGGACGGCTTTGAATCCTATGTGCAGGAGACGCGCGCGTCGCTGGAGATGGAGAGGATCGAATTCCTGCGCGAAAAGGAAGAGATTACCCGCATGCACGCGCGAATGATGGCGCTGCTGCAGCAATTTCGCGAGGAAGTCGAAGCCGCGCGAAGCGACGTGCCCGAAGCCGCGCCTCCCGCGGCCCAGCCCGCCCCCGAGCCCGAGCCGGAACCCGCGCCCGCGCTGCCCGAACCCGCGGTGCAGCCGTCCAGCGCGCGCGCACAGTCCATATGGACGATGCACTTAGAGGGGAAAAGCGTTTCCGATATTTCGCGCGAGCTGGGCATCGCGTACACCGAGGTCAGCCTGACGCTCAAGGTGCTGCTGGGCACCCACTAACTCGTCGGTTTGCACTGCGCTCCGAAATCCCAGCACTGCGGCGCTGGGATTTCTTACGCTTCGTGAAACCTCCTCTTCCTCAAAACCGCTGAGGCGGTTTTGAGCAGTGGGAAGAACGACGGGGTAAGAGACGAGGCCGCGATAATCG
>JAVBNW010000071.1:0-4111 GCA_031551255.1 Eubacteriales bacterium
TCGGCGATGGCTTCGTCTTCCTGGATGATAATCTTCACGCGCCGCGCCTCCCAATGGGTATTTGTGATCACGCCGACAGTATACGGCGCGCCTGCCGCAAGCGCAATGCCCCGGCGACCATGCTGCGCCGGCAGCCTGCCAAGTTGCTTCCGGATGCGTATCAAATGCTGGGCAGTTGCCTTGTTGCTTGGCGGGTGTAGGATGGTCTATACTCGATTGTAATTTTCAGGAGAGATTGTTTATGAAGCGGGCCCGGGCCATCCTAATGATTTTGTGCACAATCTTCGCGGCATCGTGCGCCCTGCCACCCCATGGTGCGGCGAACGCAGCAGACATTATGGCGGCCTGCGAGTACGGCCGATCCCCTGGCGCGAGATATGGGATGCCAGCGGCAAAATCGTTTACGACGAAGCATCTGTATCGCGCGGATGAGATAAGGCCGTGGGCTTGCATTGAACTGTGCGAATCGCCTTCCCTATGCGCAGCATAATGCAATGGATTCTTTTGAGCGGTTGCTCTTTGGCGTGTGGAAAGGCGCCTTGCAGTTTTGCAAAAAAAGCCGCTGCGATCGCAGCGGCTTTTGTGCATTGAAAACCGAATTAGCGCTTGGAGAACTGCGGCGCGCGGCGCGCGGCCTTCAGGCCGTACTTCTTGCGCTCCTTCATGCGCGGATCGCGCGTGAGGAAGCCCGCCTTCTTCAGCGATGCGCGAAGGTCGGCGTCGGCCTTGATAAGGCCGCGGGCAATGCCGTGGCGGATCGCACCGGCCTGACCGGTGGTTCCACCGCCGACGACGCTGACGAGCACGTCAAAGCGACCCAGCGTATCGGTGAGCACCAGCGGCTGGCGAACGGTCATCTTCAAGGTTTCCAACCCAAAGTAGTTGTCGATATCGCGGCGGTTGATCGTAATCGCGCCATTGCCGGGAACGAGGCGAACCCGGGCGATAGATTTCTTGCGGCGTCCCGTGGCTTGATAAAGTGCGCTTGCCATGTTGGTTTCCTCCCTCCCCTAACCTTTGATCGTAAGCGGCTCGGGCTTTTGAGCCTGATGCTCGTGCTCCGCTCCGCGATATACCCTAAGCTTTGTAAGCTGCTTGCGGCCCAAGCTGTTGTGCGGCAGCATGCCGCGAATCGCCTCTTTTACGGCGAACTCGGGCTTCTTCTGCATGAGTACCCTGTACGGGGTCTCCTTCAGGCCGCCCACATAGCCGGAATGCTTGCGGTAGAACTTCTGGTCGAGCTTGTTGCCCGTCAGGACGACCTTGTCGGCATTGATGATGATGACATGGTCTCCGGTGTCGACATGGGGCGTAAAGGTAGGCTTGTGTTTGCCGCGCAAAATTGCCGCAACTTGGGCGGCTAGGCGACCCAGCACTACGCCTTCGGCATCGACGACGTACCAGTTGCGCTGGACGGTCTCGGCCTTGGCCATAAACGTCTTCACGGATTTCCCTCCCTGAGATGATCGCCGGTTCCTTAGGCTTCCTGCTTGCGCATCCGTTTCTCCGGCTTTTGTAAAAGACGAAGCACTTGTCGCAAACGGCGCAGCCGTGTGCACGGCGATAGCTGATGATGAGTGTCTCCACGCGCGTTGGTCAGGCGCCGCGGATACGGCGGGCTCATCCCGGGGCGGAGATGTGCCGACACAAAGCATATTGTAGCTGCCGCGCAAGGGCCTGTCAAGCCGGAATTACGTAAAATCGGCATTTTGCACGTCTTTTATGCCGCCTAAATCGGCGCCGGATAGTTTTGCAAGGCGAAAGGAAAACTATGCGGGCACAGGCGCACGCAAAACCATAGGAGCAAAAGACCACATAAATCGATCGCCGAGCAAGCGGCGCCGGGTTCATCGGCGTAAAGGCTATGCGCGCAGCGCGTACGTCCTGCCGGCCTGCGCCTGGAAGCAAAAGCCGTGCTCGGTGCGCCGGGTTGCGATCGGCTCGCCCTCCAGCGTTACCGTTAGGCTTTGCCCGCGCACCTCGATTGGGCCTGAAACGATCGGGCGGATGGCTGCCTCGTTCAGCGCTCCCTCTTCCCAGCGCACATCCACCTCGCAGCCGCCACGGGCGCGAAGCCCGCGTACCGTTCCCTCGCGCCACAGCGGCGGCAGCGCGGGTAGAAGCTCGAGCATGCCTGCGTGACTTTGCAAAAGGCATTCCGCGATGCCCGCCACCCCGCCTAGATCCGCGTCAATCTGAAAGACTCCCCGGCCGTTGAAGAAGTTGGTGGAACCGAAACTGCCGATCAGGCGGTCGATCTCCCGCTCGGCGGCGCCGGAATCGCCCATGCGGGCGTGAAGGCAGATGAACCACGCCAGCGGCCAGCCGCCGCGCCCCGCGCCGTGCTCGATGCGCGCCACAAGCGATTTTCGCGCAGCCTCTAAAAGATCCGGCGCGTCGCGCCAGTTGATTTCGTCGCCGGGGTATGCGCCGAACAGATGGGATACGTGCGGCATGCCGGGCGCCATTTCGGCGTATTCGCCCATCCACTCCAGCAGCCTGCCGTCGCTTCCTACACGGTTGGGGGGCAGCTTGGCGCACGCGGCGGAAAACTCGTTGGCAAGCGGGTCGTCGAGCCCCAACAAGGACATAGCCTGCGCACACGCGCCAAACAGCGCGCGCAGAATTTGGTTGTCCATCGAAGGACCCGCGCAGATCGGCGTATCGTAACCGCTGGGCGTAAGGTAGCGGTTTTCGGGGGAAAGCGAAGGGCAGGTTACCAGATAGCCTTCGTCGTCCTCGATCAAAAAATCCACAAAGAACAGCGCGTACTCGCGCATGACCGGGTACCATTTCTTTAAGAACCCCAAATCCAGCGTAAAGCGGTAGTGCTCCCACAGGTGAAGCGCGAGCCACGCGCCGCCCATCGGCCATGCGGTGGCGGCGAGGTAGCAATCCTGCGGCGCGGAGTCTCCGTACATATCGGTGTTGTGGTGCGTTACGGCGCCGCGGCAGCCGTACATCACCTGCGCGGTATCCCGGCCGCGCTCTACCATCCGCCCGATCAGATCGAACAGCGATTCGTCGATTTCCGCGAGGTTGGTAACCGCCGCAGGCCAGTAGTTCATCTGCGTGTTGATGTTGATCGTGTATTTGCTGTCCCAGCTCGGTATGAACTCGTGGTTCCAAATGCCCTGCAGGTTTAGCGCCGTGGAGCCTTCCCGCCCACCCGCCATCAGCAAATAGCGGCCAAACGAGAAGTACAGCGCCGCCAGCGCCGGGTCGGAAGCGCCCTCCGAGGCCCTTGCGAGCCGCTGCTCCAGCGGCATGTCCGGGCCTGAGCCTAATTCCAGCTCACACCTCGCCATACGGGGGCTGAAATCCGCGATATGCTCATCTAGCAGCGCGGCAAACCCCCTTTGCTCGGCCGCCTCCACGATGCGAAGCGCCGCGGCGCGCGGGTCGGCCTCGCGGTTGGAGGTAGTTCCAGCCAGATACAGGCACACCTCGGTAGCGCCCCGGGTGAGGATTTGACTGTACGGATTCACCGGATTTCCGTCGGATACCATGCGCACCGCGGACGCAAACGCCGTTTCGGCCGCGTGGCCGTACATCATAAGCGTGCGCTCGTCAAGCGCGTGGTTTTCGTCGAGCAGCATGCCTGCCCAGCCTCCGCCTCGGCGGAACTTGCCGGGGCGGCGATCGTCGGCGATCTTCTCGTCGAAGATGCGGCAGCGGTCCATCTGCACGTCCAGGTCGATCGCTCCAGGCCTATCGGCGGTAATCCTTATGCACAGCGCCTGCGCCGGGTGGCTGATGAATGTTTCGCGCGTGTAGCGCACGCCGTTTTGTACATGCGCAACCGTGTGGATGCCGGTCTCCAGGTTCAGCTCGCATGCGTATTCGCTCGCGTCGTCGCTGTTTGGAACCCAGCCCATAATAAACGGAAGGTGTTGGTTCAGCGAGATATCAATCTCCCCCAAGGGCTCGTAGTGCCGCTGGGTATAGGGAGCGCCGGTTACGTATTGCGCAACGAGCGAGTCCGCCTCCTCGTGCCTTTGCGCGAGGATCAACCGGCGGATTTCGGGAAGCTTTTCGCGCAGGGCGGGGCTGTTGCGGTCGAGAAAGCCGCCGTACCACAGGCTGTCCTCGTTTAGCTGAATGCGCTCGC
>JAVBNW010000041.1:0-5466 GCA_031551255.1 Eubacteriales bacterium
CCTGCGAAAAGCGCACTTCATACACCTCCATCATGTCGCCGCCGTCTTTGATCGTATCCGTGCCGCCGGAGAACTTCTTTCCGATGATATCGATCACCTCGTCAATCGAAATATCCGATTTCCGCACCTCGCCGAAGATGCGCACTTGCGTATCCGCCTCCGGCCCTACCGGCAACGGGAAGCAGGCAACGCGGGCATTTTGGGCGAACTCGCGGGTTTTTTGATTCCCTTTGAAGGTTGTAAAAAACAGCCTGCCTTCTTTTTCGGGCGTATAGGCAAACGTGACGGTGCGCACGTTGGGCTGATCGTTCACGCTGGTGGCCAGAGCCATATTGATGGACTCGCTCATGACCTGTTCAAAACTCTGCTTCAGTTCCATATGGATTCATCCTCCGTTCCTTTGATAAACCAATCGTAGCACGCCTCCTTGACATCTGTATGTCAGGGTTTATCATAGAGCCAGAAAGGATTTTTGACATGAAACTTGGACGCCTGATCGCCATATTGACCATCCTGTTACAGAAGGATCGAATCAGCGCCACATCCCTCGCGGAGAAGTTCGGGGTGAGCGTGCGCACCATCTACCGGGATATCGAGGCGCTGGAAAGCGCCGGAATCCCCATCGTCACGCATACCGGCGTGAACGGCGGTATTTCCATTGTGGAGCAATACAAGATCGACAAAAAGCTCTTTACCGATGACGATATCACCATGCTGCTCACCGGTTTGCAAAGCGTTTCCGGCACCTTATCGGACGCGAAACTCAATCAGACGCTGGAGAAAATCAGAAGCCTCATTCCGAAGGAGCACGAAAGGGCGATTGAGCTCACCTCAAAGCAGCTTTACATCGACATGACGCCGTGGCTCGGCAACCCCGTCGTCACCAACACCTTTGCGCTGTTGAAAAGGGCGATGGAGGAAGGTGTGCTGGTTCGCTTTGATTACACCGGAAGGCACAATACGGCATCGCAGGTGCGAACCGTGGAGCCGCATCAGTTGATGCTGAAAGAAAACAGTTGGTATCTGCGCGCATATTGCCGGGATAAACTGGACTTCCGCACCTTCAAGCTGAACCGCATCCGCGACATGGAGATGATACAGGAGCACTTTCAGCCGCGGGAATTCGAATCCAGCGTAGCGGACTTTAAGGACTGGACGAACGACCGCGTCATCACCGTAGAGCTCATTATCGACGAATCCCTGCGGGAGCGGGCGTTAGATTTTTGCCGTGAAGAAACGATGACGGACATGGAGGACGGCAGGATACACATCTCCCTGTCATTTGTAGAAAGCGACATGGGATATGGCGTTCTACTGAGCATGGGGCACCTGTGCGAAGTGATTGCCCCGGCCCATGTCCGCCAGGAGCTCCAGCGGCGAATTCGGCTTCTTTCCGACGTGTATAAGAACAGCGCGGGGTTAGAGCGCTAGCGCGCATCGCCGCCCCTGTCCGACGCCGCCTTTTCAGCTTTCGGCGCTTTGGCGGCCGCTTTTGACGCCTTTTCCGCTTTCTTGAGCCTGCCGGTCGCGGAAGGCTTTTCCGCGTCGCGGGCAACGGGGCCTTTTTCGAGGGCCGCGTTGTAGGCTTCCACCACGGCGGCGTTGATCTCCGCGCGGAGCTTCTTGGTGGTGGGAAAGCAGATATCACGAAAATTGCCCTCCCTATCCTTGGCGCTGGGCATGGACGCGAAGGAATACGCCCGGGCCTCCATGCTCATTTCTTGCGGCATATGCTTGACCTCCTATGCCTTAGTAGGCCCCGAACAGGCTTTTCGAGAGGGCGCTGGTTTTGAAAAGCGTGAAGCAGAGCAAGGCCGTGTATCCGGCGCGGCCCATATCGCCATATGGATGCTGTCCGCCGTGGCGATGCCCTGTATCAGCACGGAGTAGATGGCGATGCACATCATGATGAGGAAACCCTGAAACGCCAAGGCGAACAGGGCTTTGAAATTGTTGTTGCAGGTCGCGCCCCATTCTTTGTTGACCATTGTACTGAACGGCGGGCTGATAATTGATATTATTATATTGTTCTCAATTTAATTTTGCTTGATATAATATGAGGAACCTGCTATACTCCCTTCATGAAACTGATCGAGGTGATCTATTGGACCCGCTAAAACTTGAAAATCAGCTCTGTTTTCCGCTGTATGCCGCTGCGCGCGGCGTCGTCAAGCTGTACACGCCCTTTCTTAGCAAAATCGACCTTACCTACACGCAATACATCACCATGATGGTGATGTGGGAAAGGAAAACGGTGGGCGTAAAAGAGCTGGGCGAGTGCCTTTTCCTTGATTCCGGCACGCTCACGCCGTTACTGAAAAAGCTGGAGCAACAGGGCCTTGTGACGAGGCAGCGCTCCAAGGAAGATGAGCGCAACCTGATCGTGTCGATCACCCCCCGCGGGGAGGCTTTGCGTGAAAAGGCGTTGGGCGTGCCGACGCAAATGCAGGGCTGCATTCATCTCAGCCCCGAGGAAGCCGATACGCTATATCAGTTGCTGTACAAAATGCTTGACCAGATGAAAGGTTAGTGCGTATGGAGCAACGTTTTGAGCTTGAACAATACTTGAGCGACGGGGTCGCATCGCTCGTCCGCGATATCCTGCGCGCTACGCTGGACAATCCCAAGGAAAGCGCCTATTTCGCGCGATATGCCCTTGCGGCAAGAAAGGCGGGCACGCACCGTCACCGCTATGAAAAAGCCGGCGAGCACATCCCGTCGTTCCTGATCGCCAGCATCACCGGCAGCTGCAACTTGCAATGCGCAGGCTGCTATGACCACGCGAATCGCGCCTGTGCAAGCCATGCGGACATGAGCCGCGATGAATGGAAGCACATTTTTACCGAAGCGGAAGCCTTGGGCGTCTCGGCGATTCTATTGGCCGGAGGCGAGCCCCTGATGCGTCGCGACGTGCTCGAGGAAGCCGCGCTGCATCCGGCGATTCTGTTTCCCGTTTTCACCAACGGAACCATGCTTGGCGGCAGCATGTACTTGTTCGAAGCGAACCGAAACCTGATCCCCATCATCAGCATCGAGGGCGATAAAATGCAAACCGATCTGCGGCGCGGCGCGGGCATATACGCAAAAACCATGGATGCGATGGCGGCGCTTGCCGGGAGAAAGCTCTTGTTCGGGGCCTCCATTACGGTTACACGGGAGAATTTGTCCATGGTCACGAGCGATGGGTTTGCCTCTATGCTACGCGAGAGAGGATGCAAAGCGCTCGTCTTCGTGGAGTACGTGCCGGTTGAAAATCCCGAGCTTGCGCTGGATGACGTGGGGCGCGATCTTCTGGCGGAACGGGTTGCGGCGCTTCGCGCTTCCAGCGATTCGATCGTCATCTCCTTCCCCGGCGACGAGCGGGAATCGGGCGGCTGTCTCGCAGCGGGGCGCGGGTTTTTCCACATCAACGCCGGGGGCGGGGCCGAACCTTGCCCGTTCTCGCCGTATTCGGATACGAGCCTTAAGACCTCCTCCCTTCGGGATGCGCTTAAGTCGCCCTTGTTTACGAAGCTTCGCGATGGCGAAACGCTGCTTCAGGAGCACACCGGAGGCTGTACGCTATTCACGCAATCCGAGCTTGTTCGCTCGCTGGTCATCCATCCATAGGAGGTGCCGGAATGCAAGCCATCATGGAACCGATCTTTGAAATCCCTTATCTTATCGGCGTCGTTACGCTGGGCATCTTAATTTTGCGCATGTCGCGGGGCAGAAAGCAGTTTGTGCTCTTTGGCATCATGGCCATCGTGTTGGGCTGCGGGGACGCGTTCCATCTCGTACCCCGCATCTACGCGCTCTGGACCGACGGCGTTGCCAACCATGCCGCCGCCCTGGGCTTGGGCAAGCTGGTAACCTCCATCACCATGACGGTTTTCTATGTGCTGCTGTATCATGTCTGGCAGCAAAGATACCAAAAAGAGCATAAGAAAACGCTGACGATCCTCGTCTACATGCTGGCGGCGGTGCGCATCGCGCTGTGCCTGTTTCCGCAAAACCAGTGGCTCTCCGCCGACGCGCCCCTGTCGTGGGGCATCTACCGCAACCTGCCGTTTGTCGCGCTGGGCATCCTCATCATTGGCCTATACTTCCGGCAGGCGAAGGAAGACCGCGCTTTCCGCTTCATGTGGCTGGCCGTCGCGTTGAGCTTCGCCTTCTATATCCCCGTGGTGCTGGGCGCGGACGCCGTCTCGGCGCTGGGCATGCTGATGATTCCCAAAACCTGCGCCTATGTATGGATTGTTTGGACGGGGTTTGCCGACGCAAAGCGCAATGACGCGAAAAAGTAAAGGAGATAAACATATGAACATTTATGACTTCACGGTTCAAAACGGCAAGGGCGAGGAAGTTTCCCTGTCCCAGTACAAGGGGAAGGTGCTGCTCGTCGTCAACACGGCCACCAAGTGCGGATTGACGCCGCAATACGAGGCCTTGGACGCGCTATATCAGAAGTTCAGGGACAGCGGCTTTGAAATCCTGGACTTTCCGTGCAACCAGTTTCTTGGGCAGGCGCCGGGAACCGACGAGGAGATCACGGAGTTTTGCTCGCTCAATTACGGAACCAGCTTCCCCCGCTTCAAGAAGATCGACGTCAACGGCAAGGATGCCGCGCCGCTCTTCATATGGCTCAAGGAGCAAGCGTCGGAGGATCGCGGCGACGAAAAGACACGATCCTTTGAGAAAAAGGTGAAGGCGCTCAAGCCCTTCGCGAAGCCCGGAGATATCAAGTGGAACTTCGGAAAATTCCTGATCGATAGGGACGGCAACGTTCACGCGCGCTATTCCCCGGCCTATGAACCGCAGCAGCTTGAGGCGGAACTCAACGCACTGCTTTAGTTTGACAATCGGTGTTCCAGCCCAATATGATATCGCCGCGCGCAGCAGCCCGCAGTCAAAGCAGTATTTGATCTGCGGGCTTCTTCATGTCGCTCACAAGTCGGCCTCATTCATCTCGTAGACCACGTAAACGTCGTCCGGCTTGGGTCTTAGCTTGGTGGAGAGAAACTTTTCGATGTTGAACAGGTTTTTCTTGTCCGCGTCGGCCGTGTACTTGAAGTTGGTGCTTGGTCAGATCGTACTTGTCCGAGAGAAAGGGCCGCACGCCTCGTAATTGAAGAATGCACTTGCCTCCGTCGAGAACGGCGAGCTCGTCAATGCTCATAAGGCTTTTCCCGAGCTTGTGCAGGTTGCGCCCGTGGGATTCCTGCGGCCCTTGGTCACGGAGGTATTGAAGAGCTGGATGGTTTCCTGCCCTAGCGACTTGGAAAGTTCTTCAAGCGTCGCGTTTTCCGAACCGCCGAAGAACAGCTTGGCGTCACAGTTGCCCGCGATGGTCTCGGCGTGGCCCTCACAGATGCCCTTGAGTTGCGATTGGGTTTGCAGCACGATGCTAGCCGAAATCTCGCGGGAGCGGATCGTGGCGATAAGCTGCTCGAAATTTGGGATTTTCCCTATGTTGGCAAACTCGTC
>JAVBNW010000092.1:0-3161 GCA_031551255.1 Eubacteriales bacterium
CCGGCAGGGTACACGGGAAACGGCTTCTCCAAGATGAGCCCCATAAGCTCCCAATGCCCTGTAGTGGTGTCTTTTCCCGGCGATTGCTCGGCCATGCGGCCGAACATGCCGCAAGGCTTGTCCGCGCAAAAAGGAAGCCCCGCTCCGCGTATGTTTCCCAGGCCGAGCGCGCACAGGTTGGGCACGACGAGCCCGGCTGCGCGCGCGATATGCGCAAAGGTATGCGCGCCCTTATCCCCATACATGTCCGCATCGGGAAGGGCGCCTATTCCGGCGCTATCCAGCACGATGGCAAATGCTCGTTTTTTCATTGCATCCCCTTCTTGATCATACGATTTTCGGCAGCAGGCCCGACAGCGCGGCTTCAAGGACCGCTCCGAGCATGGCGCCCGCGAAAGCAATGCCCCAGATCATCCAATACCCGCGTCCCCACTGTTTTTTGATGGGCGCGCGTATCGCAGAGGATGCCGCGGCGAGTACGGCAGGCAAAATAAGTAAGTTTTGCGGCACAACCGCCACCAAGTACAGCAAGAAGCCGCCCGTTCCATAGTGGGCCGACAGAAAGCCGGTTACAAACCCCACGATAAAGCCGCGTACCGCTACTAAAATGGCTGCGGCCGGGATGCCCGCAATGCCGATGCCGCACAGGGCAATCAGCGCAAAGAAGCGGATTTCCCGCCATAATGCGCGCCAAAGAGCCCCACCGCTGCTGGAAGCCAATGTTCCGCCAAGCGTCGGCCCCCACCTCAGCGATGCTTCCATTGGCAGCTGCACGGCTGTGGCGAACCCGCAAGACAGCCCCATCACCAACAAAAACGCCGTAATCAGGTAGTATCCTTTATGATCCTTTAGATGCAGACCGATTTCGTAGCCGATGGCGCGCATGATACCGCCTCCTATGTAGACATGTCCACACAAGAGTATGCGGCCGAACGCGCAAAGTTGCCTGTAAAATGGAAAAAGAGGAGAAAGGCATTCTCAACTGCCGACGCGTCCGCTTTTTTCTACATCGATGAACGCCGCGAGGCTACTTAGGCCAAGGCTCGCACAGCCCTATCATGAATCATTTTGTGTCCGCCTGCAAGCCCAATCGTACATTTTCGGCAAGAATTGCTATGAACTCGGAATTGGTAGGCTTTCCGGTCTCCCGGCGCACGGTTTGCCCGAACAGGCGATGAAGTGCGTCGATGCGCCCATGAATGCAGGCCGTTTCAATCGCATGCCGAATAAGCCGCTCGACATTTTCCACCCGCGTCGCGTTTTTATCCGCAATCGGCTGGTATACCCGACGGCGAAGCTCTTCGATGGCGGAATAATCCCTAAGGACGATAGCGATCGCCTCGGCCAGATATTGTCCGCCCTTCGTGTGCAGCGGTATGCCCGCTTCTTTGAGCAGCGATTCGATGTGTTGGTATCCCGTCATGTCGATTGGATGGCCTTGCATACCATCAGAAAGAGCCGCTTTAAGCCGTTTAAGCTCCAGTGGCTTGGGCAGTATATGCGATGCGCCCAAATCCAATGCCCTGCGGGCGATGCCATCGTTTCGAAAAGGCGACATGGCTATGACATAGGGCTTTCGTTCAAGCTTCAATGACGGCAATACCGACAGCACCGCGAGGCCGTCGAGCCTTGGCAACACTAAATCCAGCAAAAGCACGGCGGGCAGCGCGGTGCGCAACGCCCGCACCGCCGCCTCGCCGTCCTCGGCAAGAATCACCTCATGTCCCCATTCTGCAAGACTATCCGCAATTGCGTTCGCAACACGCGGATCGTCTTCCGCTAAAAGAATCCTCATGATCCTCCACTCCGCCCTCAGGTATCCTGTGCGGCCAGCATCCATTCGATAAACAGTCCATAGCCGCGCGTGGGATCGTTGACATAAACATGGGTTACGGCGCCGACGATATGCCCGTCTTGTATAATCGGGCTTCCGCTCATGCCCTGCACGATGCCGCCCGTGCGCTTAAGCAGCTCCTCATCGGTCACTTCGATTACCATAGAGCGCGTTGCAGGCGCGCCTTGCCGCGAAATTTTGACGATGCGGCAATCATAGGCTTTGACTCCCTCGTCGTCAAGCATCGAAAGAATTTGCGCCGGACCTTCCGTTACCATCGCCTGCGTCGCGATGGGCAGTCCTTCCGGATACAGGCTTTGTGCGAACCCATCAGACACCTTTCCATAGATTCCAAAGTCGGTATTTTTTTCGATAGAGCCCAATACGGGCGTATCGGTCGAAAATATGCCGCGCAGTTCCCCAGGCTGACCTTGCTGGCCCCGCTGAATGCCCACGATCGAAGATGAAAACACCGAGCCATCGCGGACCGGGAGCAACCTGCCCGTATCACTGTCGGTAATGGCATGCCCCAGCGCGCCAAAGGTTTGGTTCTGCGGGTCGACGAACGTCAGCGTACCCACGCCGGCGGTCGAGTCTCTCGCCCATACGCCCAAACGATAGGTTCCTCTTTGGTCTTTTTCCGGCTGTACGGATACCACCATTTCTTCGCCGTCGCGCGAAATGCGCATAATCACCTGTTCGCCTTTGCATTTTTCAACAGCATTGCGCAAATCGTCAAAGCTTTTTGTCGGCGTACCATTTACCGAAAGAATGCTATCGCCCGGGAAAATCCCCGCTACCCGCGCAGGGTTTGCTTCCCTGCCGTCGTAAGTATGTACGGCCTCGCTTCCCACAATATATACGCCCTGCGTCATCATCGCCACGCCAACCGCCTGCCCGCCCGGAATCAGCTTGCGTGTCGGCGTCACCTGTACTTGAATTTCCTTAACCGGCACGCCAAGTATTGAAAAACGGATATTGGACGTACCGGCGTTGTTCGATTGTATCGCCGCCCCGACGTCGCTGAGCGTTTCATCCTTGCCACTCACTACGTCTACGGAGTTCCCTTCTACTTCAGCCTTTAAGGGTATAATAAAATCCAGTATTTGTATTTGACCCTCGCCCATGTATAAGATGTTGGGCATCGTGCGCAAACTTTGAACACGTGGTGAAAAATTTACCGCGAGCAGCATCAGCGCAACGCAAACGCCAACGGCTCGTTTTGTCGCTCCTCTTTTAACCATCGTACCCGCTCCCATCGCTGCATTTCCACCTTACTCTGTCCGCGTCAGGCACCGCTTATCCTGTGGCTTTCTGGAAATGCGTT
>JAVBNW010000075.1:0-42562 GCA_031551255.1 Eubacteriales bacterium
AACTTTATTTTATACGTCAATCTGGATCTCAGCCGCGAGGGCTTTATTAATCTCGCCGGCCAGGTCTTCCTTTCGCGGCTCGCCGTGCTTCTGCCTTTTGATGCCGCTATCTTCCCATAAGTTTACCTCGCTCGCGACTTCGCCGCATTCCTCGAGCAACCGCGCTACCATCTGAAACGGCTCGACGCCTTTAGGAAATCGGTTTTTATAGCCCGCCGCCATCTTGTACAGTTTTTCCACGATGCTACACCGCCATTTAAAGATTCACGGCATCGCCAAGAGCCGCAGCGGGCGGGTATAGCACCCGCCCGCCTGGAAAAACGCTTAACAAAACGCTATTCCACCGCCACGGGTTTCCACTCGGTATCGGCAAGCGCCACTCCCTCGGGGTGCTGGCGCGTGCGGCCCTTGATGCCCGCTTTATCTTTGACGAGCTCGATCTCGCGCCTGTAAGGCGTCTGCGGCAGCTGCACGTGAAGCAGCACCCCGCCCCCCTTTTGTATGCTCGCCTTCGAAAATGCGGTGAATTTGCGTCCGCCCTGGTCATAATACGTGCCTTGAAGAGGTTTGTCAAAGCCCGCGCGCAAGTGCGAAGTCCGCTCCACCCTCAGTTCCACCTTCAAACCGCCTTCGCATGGGTCGAGCCTTACGCGCACCTTCTCCTCGCCCTCGCCGATGGCAAAGCGCACACCGAGCAACTCGGAGGCGACCTTGCCCTTGCCCGCCGCAAGCTGCTCGATTGCAAGCCCCGCAAGCCTTTGGGCAAGGCCCGTCGACGCGACCGGGTCCGGCGGGAGCGAATCGAGCGAAGATATCGCGGGCACGATATGCTCAAACGCGCAGTCGAGCACGCCCTGCAAATTATGCGTGCCGGACGTGACGGCGAGCACGGCATCCTGCTTGGGCATTACCACGCAAAATTGCCCCCACATGCCGTCGCCGCGGTATAAGTCGTTTCTGCAGCGCCAGAACTGGAAGCCATACCCCTGCGCCCAGTCTTTCTCGCCGCCCCGGCTGTTGTCGATCTGCCACGCGGTCATCAGGCGCACCCAGCTTCGCGGCACGAGCTGCTCGCCGCGCCATGCGCCTTCCTGAAGGAGCATCTGGCCGAAGCGAGCTATATCTTCCGTCTTAAGGTTCAGCCCCCAGCCGCCACAGGCGATGCCGTCGCCGTTTTCTTCCCACAGCGGTTCTTCGATGCCCAAGGGCTTAAACAGGCGGGGGCCGAGGTATTCGGCGAGGCCAACGCCCGTCTTGCGCTGAATGAGGCTGGATACCATAAACGTCGCCATCGAATTGTAGAGAAAATGGTTGCCGGGCCTGTGCACGACGGGATGCGAAAGAAACGCTTTCTCCCAGTTGCGCCCGGTAGAGGGCCCGGGTTCCGTTTCATGCCCCGTACCCATGCACAGAAGATCGCGCACGCGCATGGCTTTGAGATTTTCATCGGGGCGCTTGGGCGCGCAATCGGAAAAGTGCTCAAGCACCGGATCGTCGAGCTGAAAATATCCTTCGGCAATGGCCAACCCTGCCGCGGTAGAGGTGAAGGATTTGGAAAGCGAGTAAAGCATGTGCGGATATTCGGGGGCGTACGGCGCCCACCATCCTTCCGCGGCGACGCGGCCATGCCGCAAAAGCATCAGAGAGTGAAGCTCGATGCCCTCCCGCGCAGCCGCATCTAAAAAACCTTTGATCCCTAAGGAGGCTATACCTACATCTTCGGGCGTTACGCGCAAAAGGCTATTGGCAACATCCATAAAAAAACCTCCCCGCAATGCACATTCATCCCTAATTACCGTAGCGGCAAGTGCGCCAAACTACACACGGATTATACCACGATTTTGTTGCCATTGCAGCGCCGGTGTGGGATAATTGCTTTCAGGCGACGCCTGAGGTTCATCAGGTTTGCCCCAGCTCAATAAGGGAGTGACTTAACGATGCTCAGCCACCTGGGCGTGGTAACGCCCGACATTCTCCTTCCGCGCGACGGAGAGGCCTACGACGCTTGGGCGGTGGTTGCGTGCGATCAGTTTACGCAAGACCGCGCGTATTGGGATGAAGTTGCCGCCTTCACGGCAGGGCGGCCGTCGGCGCTCGACATCGTGCTGCCCGAAATCGATCTTGATAAGGCGGACGAGCGCGTGCCGCGCATCCATGACGCGATGCTTACTTACCGAAAGGATATCCTAACCCGCCGCTTTCACGGCGCGGCGCTGGTGAAGCGCACCAGAGGGTCGATG
Organism: Eubacteriales bacterium; assembly: GCA_031551255.1. Classification (GTDB taxonomy): domain Bacteria; phylum Bacillota; class Clostridia; order Christensenellales; family UBA1750; genus JAVBNW01. The sequence goes on from JAVBNW010000075.1 coordinate 2,241, forward strand.
CGCAGGCACGGCCTCATGCTCGCCGTCGATTTAGAATGTTACGATTACGCGCCGGGCTCGCGGGCGCTGATACGGGCGACCGAGGGCACGATCGAGGAGCGCCTTCCCCCCCGCATGAAGATCCGCCAGGGCGCGTGCCTTGAAACGCCGCACATCCTTCTTCTGATCGACGACCCTGAGCGGACGGTGATTGAGCCTTTGTTCGCCGATTTTTATGCATTCGACACGCTATACGATTTTTCGCTGATGATGGGCGGAGGCCGTATCGAAGGCCGTGCGGTAACGGACGAGGGACGCCTTGCCGCCGTTACGCAATCGCTTGGGCGCCTTGCCTCGGACGAATGGCAATCGCGCCGCTATGGCGATGCGTACGATGGCTCTGCGCTGCTTTTCGCCGCCGGAGACGGCAACCACTCGTTGGCCACAGCGAAAGCCTGTTGGGAAAGGCGCAAGCCGTCGCTATCCCCGGCTGAAAAGGAAAATCACCCCGCGCGCTTTGCGCTGGTGGAAATCGTCAACCTGCACGACCCTGGGCTGTTGTTCGAGCCGATCCACCGCGTATTATTCGGCGTAGAGCCCGAAGCGGCGCTTGCGGATTTAGCGGGCTATCTCAAGGCGCGCGGCGGAGACGGTGGCGGGCAGACGCTTTTTGCCGTTTCTTTGCAGGGAGAAGCGCGGGTACATACCGCCCGCGCACCGCATACGTTGCCAGTAGGGAGCCTGCAGGGTTGGATGGACGACTACCTGTTCCGTAACAAACATGTGTGCTGCGACTACATTCACGGCGATGACGAGGCGAAGGCGCTCGGCGCGCAAGAGGGCGCGCTGGCATTCTTGCTTCCGTCGATGGATAAAAACAGCCTGTTTACCGCGGTGATGCGCGACGGCGCTCTGCCGCGCAAGACGTTTTCTATGGGCGGCGCGCGCGATAAGCGCTACTATCTCGAATGCCGCAGCATCGAGCCATAGCTTGGCGAGAGTACTCCTGCCAAGCTAACGATAGGAGAAGCGAAACGACATGCGAATCGTAATCGTCGGCGACGGCAAGGTTGGCTTTGCGCTGGCTGAGCAGCTCTCTTTAGAGGACAACGACGTAGTCATCGTAGATTCCAACGCGCAGGCGCTTCGGCGCGCGGTGGAAAAGCTGGATGTGATGTGCATCCGCGGCAACGGCGCAAACGAGGATGTCATGCGCGAGGCGGGCGTGGATAAATCCGATCTGTTCATCGCCGTCACCTCCAGCGATGAAATGAACATGGTATGCTGCCTGCGCGCGCACAAGATGGGCGCAGGGCGCATCGTCGCGCGCATCAGAAACCCGGAATACGCGCGATCGGAAAAATTCATTAGCGAAGACCTGGGCATCCATATGACGATCAACCCGGAGCGGTACGCCGCCAGCGAAATTTCCCGGCTCTTGCGCTACCCGCACGCGCACAGCATAGAAACCTTCGCGCAGAACCGCGTGGAGATGATCGAGTTCATCGTGGCCGAAAACGCGCCGGTCGCAAACATCAGCCTGAAGGAACTGTCGCCCAAGATACCGGCCCGGGTGTTGTTTTGCGCGGTGGAGCGGGCGGGCGAGGTGACGATCCCCGGCGGCGATTTTGTGCTGAAGGTGGGGGATCATATCCACGTAGCCGGCGAACCGGCTCAGATGATGGCTTTTGCGCGGTATATGGGGCATGTCAAGCGCCGCGTGCGCTCGGTGATGATCGTGGGCGGCAGCCGCATCGCGTACTATCTGGCGGCGCAGATTCACGAAATGGGCATGCGTTCCCTCATCATAGAGATCGACGAGGAGCGCTGCGGCGAATTGGCCGCATTGTTGCCGGATGCGGTGATCGTGGCCGGAGACGGAACCGATCAGGATTTGCTCGAGCAGGAGCGAATCGACGAGATGGACGCATTCGTCGCGCTGACCGACCGCGACGAGGAGAACCTCCTTGCGGCGCTGCAGGCAAAGGAGCGCGGCCTCCCGCGGGTTGTCGCAAAGATCACCAGAATGCGCAACCTGAGAATCGCCAACGATATTTCCTTGATTTCGCCCAAGGACCTTACTGCCAACCGGATCGTGCGCTATGTGCGCGCGCTGCGCAACAGCGAGGGTTCGGATATCGAAAAGCTGTACCGCATTCTGGGTGGGCAGGCCGAGGCCATGGAGTTTACCGCGCAGCATCCGTTGGGGCTGTTGGGCGTTCCGCTCAAGCATGTAAAGCTTAAAAAAGGCGTGCTGATCGCGGCCATCGTCCACAAGGGGCACATCACGATCCCCTTTGGCGAGGATGTCGTGCGCGAAGGGGATACGGTGATTATCGTCACCAAGGGCAGCATGCTGATGGACCTGAACGACATTATGCAGTAACCGAGGGGCACTTTATGCAAGTACGATTGATTCTTCGCGCGCTGGGAATCCTTTTATGCGGCGAAGCGGTGCTCATGATTCCCTCCCTCATCGTCGCGTTCATTTATGGGGACGGCGATGCGACGGCCTTCCTCATTTCCATGGCCATATTGCTCGCCGCGGGTCTTCCGCCCGCGGCGTTCATCCGCTTCGAAAAGCGCCAGCTCTTTACGCGCGACGGTTTTGCCCTCGTGGGCCTGGGCTGGCTGCTGCTGTCGGTGTTTGGCGCTTTGCCCTACATGTTTTCCGGCGTCGCGCCGAACTTTATCGATGCGCTGTTCGAATCGGCATCCGGCTTTACCACCACCGGCGCGAGCATTCTTCGCTATGTGGAAGGCCAGCCGCACGGCATTTTGTTCTGGCGCTCCTTCAGCCATTGGGTGGGCGGAATGGGCGTGTTGGTGCTGACGATTGCGGTGTTCCCCAAGCTTGGGTCGCGCAATATGGAAATCCTCAGGGCCGAGAGCACGGGCCCTGCGCCCGGCAAGCTGATGCCAAGGCTTAGAAACACCGCCAAGATGCTCTACACCATCTACCTTGGCATGAGCGCCATCATGGTGTTCGCGCTTTTAATCGCAGGCATGCCGCTGTTCGACTCGCTCACGACGATGTTCGGCACGGCGGGCACCGGCGGCTTTTCGGTGCGCAACGCGTCGATCGGCAGCTACCAAAGCTTGCCCATCGAGCTGATCACCGGTGTTTTCATGCTGCTGTTCGGGGTAAACTTCGGGGTCTTCTATGCGTTGATCGTCAGGGATTTTCGTAAGGCTTTCCATAATCAGGAGCTCTGGCTGTACGGGGGCTTAGTTCTCGCGTCGGTCGGGATCATTGCGCTCAACATCCTGCCGATGTACGAAAACTTCTGGGTATCCCTGCGCCACTCGTTTTTTCAGGTCGCTTCCATCATCACCACCACCGGCTTCGGCACCGTGGATTACAACATATGGCCGCCGCTTTCACATGTGGTGATCCTTCTACTGATGGTCATCGGCTCGTGCGCGGGTTCCACGGGTGGCGGCATCAAGGTTTCGCGCCTGCTTTTGCTTGGCAAGGCGTTCGGCAAAGAGCTCAACCAAATCCTTCACCCCCGCATCGTCAGGGCGGTTTTAGTCGACGGCAAACCCGTCGAAGACAGCACCGTGCGCTCGGTGCTCGTGTTCTTTTTCGCGTATATGGCCATCTGCGTGGCGGGGATGATGGTGGTGGCCCTGGATGGGTATGATCTCATCAGTACCATGTCCGCCGTGCTCTCGGCCATGGGTAACATTGGCCCCGGCCTTGCCAGAGTGGGGCCGGCGGGCAACTTTGCCGATCTTTCCATGCTCAGCAAATCCGTATTGACGTTGTGCATGCTGATGGGCAGGCTGGAAATCATGCCGATTCTTTTGCTGTTTTCTCCGTCGCTGTGGCGAAGGAGTTAAGGCGCGGCCCTACGGCCTCACAGATTCTCATGACAAAGCATAGATTGTAACATTCCCGAACGAAAGGCGGAAGGATGTTATGATTTCGTTTAGCAACAGTCTTCGCGATGGACGGGCGTCCATCTTTTTTTTGCTCGCTTGCCTTGCTGTCGCGGCGCTTATCGTCTGCGCCGCAACGCACTTTATGCGCGCGAGGCGGCGCAAGCGCCTGACAACCGGCATCCCGTTTGAGATCATGGGCTTTGTGTACGACCCTGAAAGGGATATCTTCAAATCCAGCATCGACGCGTGGCAAAAGCAGTTCGGCTACTGCAAGCTATACGATTGGTATGCGCCCAGAACGGGCATGATGATCGATTCTGAGCCGGTCATCTTCTCCTATGATGGCAGGCAATGGCTGCTCGAATTCTGGAAGGGGCAGTATGGCCTGACCTGCGGCGCCGAGATGGGCGTGTACGTCACGCAGGAGGATTCTCCCTGCATCAGCGACGAGCATTTCGATGCGGTGGACAGCGGCGACTTTTTGCATATGTCCTTTGCGCTGTATAAAGACGGCAAACCCTATTTTGACAACATCGGGCTGCACTGGTGGCTGACGGGCTTCCGCCTGGGCGATTATGCAAAACCCGGCGATCTTGGCATGAAGGCGCGCGTATCGCTCAAAGATGAGGCGATGCTGGGCGCGTTTGTCGGCGCGCTTGTAAAGTTGGGTTATACCCGCGATCGGTTGAATATCGCCGGAAACACGGTGGAGTTTTTCTTCGACAAGCCCTACGCGGTGCAGCCCTGTACGCGGACCATGTGGTACCCGCGCCTGCTTCAGCACATCATCAAGTTTTTATGCGGGCGTCTTGGCAGGCTCCTTGGCGGCGCCGGAAGCGTTGTGGAGCAGCTTGCGCTCCTGAGCGTATATCACCCGATATACTACCGTCTCGCCACGAGGTTTGCGGCGGGCGGCAACCTGCGCAAGGGCGCACGTAAAGAAGCCCGCCTCAGACGCAAAGAAGGTGAGCGCGCATGAAGTACGAAAAGCGCATTGACGGCGTATACGAGAAGGCGCTCAGGCTACCCTTGAACGAAACGTCAAAGTACGTGCTGATGAGCGACTGCCACCGTAGCGACGGCAGCGGCGCCGATCAGTTTTTGCCCAATCGCAACCACTTCATCGTGGCTCTGGAGCGCTACTTTGGCGATGGTTTCACGTATATCGAGCTGGGGGACGGCGACGAGCTGTGGGAAAACAAGCGCATGGAGCCCATTTTGGACGCGCAGGCCCCTGCCTTTGCGGCCATGCGCAAATTCCACGAAGACGGCAGGCTGTATATGATCTACGGCAACCACGATATGGTAAAGAACAAGGCCAAGTGGCGCACCCGGAATCTATACCGCTTTTGCCCCCCGCACAGGCGCGATAGCCTTTCGCTATTCCCCGGTCTGCCGATGCACGAAGGTATCGTCCTTACGGGCGATTCGAATGAAATCCTTTTATTGCACGGACACCAGGCGGATTTTTTCAACGACAGGCTGTGGAAGCTCAGCCGCTTTCTGGTTCGCTATTTGTGGAGGCCGCTTGAGCTGATCGGGATAAAAAACCCCACCAGCGCCGCCAGCGGCCGCCATAAAAAGAACAAGGTCGAAGAGGCCTTAAGCGCCTATTGCCGCAAAAAGCAGCGCATGATCGTCGCGGGGCACACGCACAGAACATCTTTTCCCAAGCCCGGCGAGGCGTCGTACTTCAACGACGGCTGCTGCGTATACCCTCACTACGCCACCGCCATGGAAATCGACGGCGGCAAGCTTAAGCTGGCGAAGTGGGGCACCTCTGCGCGGCCGGACGGCACGTTGTACGTGGAAAGAGAAGTACTGGAAGGACCGATGTCCCTCGCAGCCTTCTCGTCGGTTTGCACTGCGCTCTAACGCTCGCGGCACTGCGGTGCCACGAGCGTTTGCTGCTGCGTGAAACCTCCTCTTCCTACAAGACGCTGAGGCGTCTTGTAGGATAGGAAAAACGAGGAACGTGGCTTCGTCAACTCACACTGCGCTCTAACGCCCGCGGCACTGCGGTGCCGCGAGCGTTTGGCGCTGCGTAAAACCTCCTCTTCCTACAAGACGCTGAGGCGTCTTGTAGGAAGAGGAGGTTGAGGAACGCACGCCTATGTTTCCCGCTCCGTCCTTCTTCTCAATTTCAAAACCGCCACAGCGATTGTAAAAAAGAGGCGGGGCCACGAAGCGCAAAAAATCCCACCATGTCGCAACGTTGGGATTTCGGAGCGCAGTGTGCCCCGACGAGATTACAGGTAGACCTTCTGCTCCGCGCAGTAGTAACTTTTCCTGCCGCCTACCTCGCTGACGCGGATCGCCTCACCCTTTTCGGTTTGTGTCAAATCCGGCCGGTGAATCTTAAGGAAGCCGCGCTCCTCGCCGCTGATGCTATCGGGCGAAATCGTCAGAATGCGCTCGATGGCATCGGCAAGCACGGCTTTGGTCGCGGCCACCAGCGTTTCGGCCGTGTGCGCGGGCATTGCGCCACATGTGGACAAGGGGGATATGCCCGCCGCATAGAGGATCTCGTCGGCATACGCGTTGCCGATGCCGCGTATGGCGCCCTGATAGGTCAACAAATCTTTGATGGTTCTTCGCGTATTTCCCTTTATCGCCTTCTTAAGATACGCCGCGTCGAACGCATCCGACATGGCATCGGGCGCGCGGCCGATCGGCGGGTTTAGGCTCACCTTGCACATGGAGGAAGGGTCGGAAAACACCAGTGCGCGGCCGTTGTCAAACGTCAGCGACATGATCTTGCGCTTGACGCCCGGTATGGCCTTGGCCTCTAAGAGCTGGGCCGCTCCGCGGAGCATCAGGTGCACGCAGAAACGTTGCCCGTTGGATAGCGAGAAGAGCAATTCTTTGCCCTCCCTGGCGACGGACAGCACGCTGGACCCAACGCATGCTTCGGAGAAGGTCACGACGGGGAGCGCATTTTTGCGGGTCTCATGCATGGTTGCCGCCGTTATGTCAGGGCCGGGAACCAGCTTATTCAAGTTGAGCGCAAAAACATGCAAATCGGGCAATTCCGGCATGCTCACCTCTCCGTTTCGCGTGCATTCTAACAGATACCCAGGCAAGGCTGATATCATCTTCTCGGTCTTATCAAAAATTTCAGTACGGAGAATATGCCGCGCATTTCACCCAATCTCACGCACAGCAGGCTGCTCAAAAATACTCGGTTCCATATCGCGAAGCCGGGCGATCAGATATTCTAAGGTAATAGAATCCATCTCTTCCCGAATCGCTTCGCCGATTTGCGCGTAGGGCTCCGCAAGCAGCTGGTAAATATTCTTTCCGAACGGGCACTGTTGCGTCGCGTGGCCGTGGATGCCGATCAGCTCATTAAGCGATGTCGCGTCGACGGCGAAATAAATATCCAGCAGCGTAATATCGCGGGGCGCCCTTTTCAGTGTGGCGCCGCCGGGGCCGCGGGCGACGTCGATGATGCCTGCCTTCTTTAGGCTACTGAGCAGCCTGCGGACCTCCACGGGATTGTTGCCCACGCTCGAAGCCAGCAAATCGCTGGTTACCCTGCAATCGTTAGGTAGTGCGGCAATCATCAGCAGCATGTGAACGGCTTCCGAGCATTTTACGCTGATGCGCACAGCTCCACCCCTCGCTCAGTGTAGCAACTTTGCGTAAAAAAATCAAGTTGTAGGTATTGACATTACATCAAATGAATTTATAATGTAACTATTCATGTTACATCAAAAATCAGGGAGGACGTATCCATGGCAAAAAACTACAGCACAATGAGCATTGGAACCTTTCACGGCTTGGGCGAAAAGGGCCGCGTGATGGCCGGGCAAGAACTCGGGCTTACCGGCACGGAAATTTCGCTCAACTATACGCCCGCGGGCAAGTTTACCCCGTTTGTTCACAGCCACAAGCTGAACGAAGAGGTATATATCGTTATCAGCGGCAAGGGCGAGTTTAAAGTGGATGGCGACGAGTTCGGCATTGAAGAGGGCAGCATCATTCGCGTGGCCCCATCCGGCGAAAGGGCGATTAAGGCCGGCGAGGAGGACCTTGTCTACATTTGCATTCAGGCACAAGGCGGTAGCCTAACCCAAGCCACGGGCGACGACGGCGTAATCTGTGAAAGCAAGGCATCCTGGATGTAGGAAAAATGACGCGAAGACGGCTTTATAGTCGCCGACCTCCAAAACGGTCAAGTCCAGGGACGGATGGGTTCCCCTCGCTTTGTCAGGCACAGTCGCCATAGCTACGGCTATGCCTCCTTCCCCTTCCTCGCAAGGAAAACCTCCCGTTCGCTGTTTTTTGAGCGCTTTGAGGCTCGGTGACTATAGATCAGCATTCGCAGCACAAGCCTTTGGCCCGCCGGAAAAGACCGGCGGGCCAAAGCTCTTTATCGAATTTTTCGTAAAAACAAATTAAGTCAAAAACAGCGAAGCCACAAGGGGGGTGATGACGTGCAGGAAGACATCGGCCGTGAAGTGCGCGATGATGGCGGATTCCAAACCCTTTCTCCAGTAGAGCCATCCGCAAATCACGCCCGCCGCGCCGTTGAGCAATACGGCGCGCAGGACGACGGCGCCGGTAATGGCGGTCAGGCTGCCCGTGATGCCCAAATGCCCAAGGCCGAACACCACGGACGACAGGATGATGGCGATCCACATGCCGGTTTTCGTGGGCAAGCCCTCCGGGGTACGTTTGATTCTGGCCGTGAGCCATGCCAGCACCGACACCACGAACAGCCGGAAGAAGACCTCCTCTGCGATACCGCCGTAAAAGGATGCCAGCAGCCCCTGCCACCACGCAACGTTGATTTCGGCCTTGAGCATGGACACCGACAGCCCCTGGAAGGGTATGCTCAGCACAAGAATGAGTACGAACACCAGCACGCCCAGCCCGATGGAAGGCAATAGGATGAATTTGAGGCGACGGCCCTGGTTTTCGCCGGCCAAAGCGCCCTCTACAATCGGCGCGCCCATGCCCGTGCGCTTAGCGAAGAACAACCCCAGGAAGGTAATTACGCCGTACGTCACCAGATTGGAGGCGATTTGGACGAAGAAGAGCGCGGGGGTAAATGCCGCCGCCACCGCAGGGCTGAGCGCCAACGTATAGGGCAGCACCATGGCCGATACGACCGTGCAGGCCGCCAGCAGCACAAAATACAGTTTCCAGTTAATGAGCTTCTTCATGGGTTACTCCTCCCGCTTTACATAATCGGTAAGCCGCTTAACCGCCCGTTCGTACCGCGCGTCGCCCCGAAGCGCCGCAAAAACCGGATTGAGCAAAACGTCGTTGAGCATGCTCTCCTTGATGACCTTTTCGCTTCTGGGCGCGCCAATGCCCAAGGTAGCTTCCTCAAGCCAGGTCTCCATGGCGTTAAAGAAATCGTCTCCATGTAGTTTTAGCGGAAAGAACCCTTCCGTGCAGATGTCGACGTACTTCGCAAGCATGTCAGCGGCCTCATCCAGGCGGCTGCGCGCGCACTGCAAAAACGCTCCGGTGGAATAGAGCGAAACCGCCATGCTGGGGTTCAGGGTATCCAGCCGGAAGATCCGCGCCAGGGCTTGCACTCGGTCGAGCGCTTCATCGGCGTTTTGCGTATCGTCCTCCATGCGGGCATAGTTGAGCAGCGCGTCAAGCAGAGACATCGCATGCTGATAGACCGAAGTCTGCACGGTTTCCCGCGCCTTTTGGCGATTCCCTAAGAGATGAAAGGCTTGGGCAATCAACATCTCTTCCTGCATATGGGGGCGAACGGTCTCGCCCAGCAGTTCAAGCACATCCTGCGGTTCTTTGAGCATCATAGCGCACAGCGCCTGGATATAGGCCGCGTCCTTGATCAGCCATACATCGTCGCTTTCACCCCTAACCCGGTGGCATAGCCGTGCCGCCTCGCGGAGAATCCCTTCCTTCTCCTGCGTGGTTTCGGCGAGCATATGGTGGTTGACCAACAAAAGGGCCATTCGGTACAGGAGCGGAAAGCAGGCATAGTACTTCTTGACCGCGCTCCGGCATTCGGCCAGCGCATCCGCAAAAGGGCCGCACGCAAAAGCATCGGCGAGCCTAATGTACAGTTTTCGGATTTCCTGAGGGGTCATCTGCGGCGTATAGCCCATCAGCGCGTCGATGCTGATGCCAAAGTACGCCGCGAGCTGCGGTAGAAAGGTGATATCGGGATAGCTTTGCCCGGTTTCCCATTTGGAAACCGACGCCTTGGATACGCCGATATACTCGGCCAGTTCCTCCTGCGTGATGCCCTTTTCCCTGCGCCTTTGCACGATCACCGATGCGATGCGGATGTCCTTCATGCGTTCACCCCTGTGCCATGAAAAAAGTGAGAATTCATTAACAAGAGCATAAGGCATCTCGGAGCTTCTTTCAATGGATTTGCGCGCAACTTTGGTTGAATAAATCAACCTGTAGGAAACAGCGCGCAACATGCGCACCGTTCGGGGAAAGAAAATGCCGCGGCACTCTTTAGGAAAGAAACCGTTCGCTAAAAACAATCCCCCAAGGCATTTACACGCCGCGGGGAATTGTATGGGTTATTTCGGGTTGTGTCCATGTAGATGGTTCATGTCCTTGCCTACTTTTTCTCTCTTGTCCATATTCTGGCTGAGATTGGCGGGGTTGGTGGGCTTTTCCACCTTGTTTTTCTTCTTGCTCTTGGGCACGATCATCACCTCGGAGGTATCATGCGCAAAAACGTCAAACCTTACCCCGCCCAAAACGCGCCCGGAAATGGGTGAAAGGCTTTGCCTACAGGAAGAAATCCTTGTCTTCGGCGCTTAGATACTTCGTCGCTTTGTTGATATTGAAGATGACGCCAAGCCCCGGGTTATCCCACACCGTGACGTGTCCATCGCGCAGGAACTGGTTGGGCAGGCCCTCCACGATGTCGTACCACCATTCCGGATTGCCGAAGGGGTATTCGTACGCTAAGTAGTTCTGGGGCATTGTAGAGCACACATGCGTAAGCGCCGCCATGCCGAAGACGCCGTCAAAGGTGCCGTGCGGCGCCATATGGATGCCGTGCAAATCGGCGTATTCGGCGATCCACTTAAGCTCGGCTATGCCGCCTACATCCGCGGGATCGGGGCCGACGACATCCACCGCGCGGTTTTCAATCAGATCCACGAAATTCTGGCGCAGGAAGATCTGCTCGCCGGTGTGGATGGGCGTGGTGGTGTTGGCGGTAATATCGCGGTATACATGCGCCATGGTGTGGGGCGTGTAGTCGCCTGCGATGGTGTCCTCCAGCCACATTACATTGTAGGGCTCAACAGCCTTGGCCAGGCGCAGCGCGTCGGTTACGGCAAAGCCAGGGCCGCAGTCGAACGCGAGGCCGACTTTATCCCCGACGACGGCCTTGATGCGGGCGATATAGTCGATGCAAGCGTTCAGGCCGCGTTCGGTTAAAAGGCTCCCGCTGTTCATGCGCGCGCCGGCCTTCACCGGATAGGTGTTGTAGGCGTAGTTGTCCTCGCCAAAGCCCGCGTTTTTAAAGAAATCGTTGCTATGCCAAAACGCGGCGGTCTTTACCATGGTAAAGCCTTCGGGCAGCTCGCTCAGGTGCAGGATATTCTCGCCGCGTTTTTCAGGCGTGTCGGCCACCTTGTGCGGCGGGTTGGGGTCGACAAAACTGCCGTTGTAGACGCGCACGCGGTCGCGCACTTTACCGCCTAAAAGCTTGTACACCGGGATGCCCGCATCCTTGCCCGCGATATCCCACAGCGCGATTTCGATGGAGCTGATCACCTTGCCCCAGGGCTTAAACGCGCCCGAGCGTCGCATGCGGCGCATGACATCCTCTACATTGGTCGGATCTAAGCCCAGGATCATATCCTTAAAGAAGGGAACCAGCGGGCGGACGTAGTCCTTGTTGTTTTCAATCTGGCTGTACCCGTCGATGCCCTTGTCGGTTACGATGCGCAACACGATGTTGCTCCCTATGATGGCGCTCTTCAGATCGATAATTTTCACGCGATCACTCCTTTTCGGTTGTATGAGGTATGCGAAACCAGCGCGCCGAAAAACTCAGAAAAGTTTTCACAGCGCTCCTCCTTTATTAGCATTATATAGCATTTTTATTTATTTTGAAATGAAAAAGGCAACCCTATATCGATGCGTGCAAAAACGCGCGCCGGCCCCTGCGGCACACGCTTACTCTCCGCCCGCCTCCGCGCTGCGCTGATATTCCTGCGGGCTCATGCCCGTCACCTTGCGAAACACCCTGCTAAAGTAGGAAAACTGCGGATATCCCACCTTTGTTGCCACGCTGCCCACCTTAATGCCCGGGTCCCTAAGCATTGCCTTGGCGGCGGAAATGCGCTCCGCAGTGATGTACTCGCTGAGTGAAACCCCCATTTCCTGCTTGAAAATGCGCGAAAGGTACACCGGATGCAGATAAATATGCGATGCGATAGCTTCGCGCGTGAGTTCCGCATCCAGATTTGCGCGGATAAAGCGGCGTACGTTTTCAATGACCGCGCTGCGGCTGGCCAGGCTGGTGTCGATATCCTGAATGCAGGCGTCGGTCACCCTGTGCATCCAATCGGCGAGCGCTTCAGGGGTGGCCGTCGTGTGCGCATCTCCGATCAAATCCATCGTGCGGTTGCTAAAGCCGTAGTCCGCCGCCAACGACAGCACCGCACCGCAAAATTTGTGGCATAGGGCGCGCAGCGCTGTAGGGTTCTTCATGCTACCAACCATGTGATCGATTTGGGCGTGAAGCTGCTCGGCCGAACGCCGGATGAACATCGTTTCCCAATCGATGGGGATTGTATCGAGCGGCAACTCCTTCTGTTCCGTCATCTGGCTCTTCATGCGGTATACCGCCCACCACAACGTTTCCAGAGGGGCCGCATCGCCAATCTTCCAAGCAATCCGGCAGCCAATGTGCCTTCCCAACTGCGCAAGCGCATGCTGCAACTGCTCCTCTAAGTCGTCCGGGCGCTCGTATAGAAGCAGCAAAAGATCCATCCCTACCTCATCGATATGGCAACCGCCATATTGGGTGATGAGGGTTTGATCAAGTTTCTCGCCGAGCACCAACGCGGCAATTTCCTCGTCGCTGGCGGTAATAGCCTCGCCATACTCTTCAACCCATAGCGCAACCGGGGTTATGGTTCTCTGCTGGCCAAGGGTTATTTCATACGCCGCCAACCGCGCATACATGCTTTCCCGGCTAAAGCGGTTGTCGATCACGTTTCGCCAAAATCGACGCGTGCGTTCGGGCAAGTCTCGGGCAAGCTTTTCGGAGTATTCCTTCCAGCATTCGGCAAAAGCGTTCTTCTGCGTTTCTGCGCGCACGGCCTCCAGCGCGCGGCCTACGCAGGCGCGCAAAACTTCGTGATCCGCGGGTTTGAGAATATAATCGAACGCGTTCACTTTCAGCGCATGGCGCGCGTAATCAAAATCCGCATGCCCGGTTAAAAAGATGATCTGCGTTAGAGGATACGTTTGCGCCAGCCACGACGCGAACACCAAGCCGCTCTCTTCCGGCATCTCAATATCGCATATCACCACGGCGATATCGTTTTGGCGAATGATCTGCTTTGCCTGCTCGGATGAAAACGCTTCAAACACGCTCTCAATCTGCGCTTGGGCCCAATCGATGCCCTCGCTGAGCCCTTTTACAGCATACCACTCATCGTCCAAGATCAAAAGATTCATGTTTCCTCCTTATGCGGGTCGTCTATGCGCCCCCAGACCGCCGGCATGCGCTATGGTTGCGACGTCCGCTCTGGCGGGAACTCGGCATGCGGCCTTTCCATCGGCAGCTCAATGTGCACAAACGTCCCCGGCCCATCTTTTTCAAGAAATGCCAGTGTGGCGGATGCCCCATAATACCGATACAGCCTGGATACGACGTTCCACACCCCTATATGCCGCTCTTGTTGGTTCATCGTGCCGTTCATAATACCGTTGAGCCTTTCAATCATCTCGGAATCCATGCCCTTGCCGTTGTCTTCTATTTCGATGGCGATAATCTCATGTTTCCCGTATACACGCACGTCGATTCGGAAAAGCCTTTGCGTCGTATATCCGTGAATGACGCTATTTTCGACGAAGGGTTGGATCAGCAGCGGCAAAATGCTGCGCTCGCGCAATGCGGCCTCGACGCTTACCAAATATTCGATCGCGTTGGGATAGCGTATCTTTTGCAGCTCCATGTAGTTGGCGATGTGCTTGAGCTCATCTTCGATGCTGATCATCTCATCGCCCGATCGCATGATAAAGCGAAAGTAATCCGCAAGGTATAGCGCGGTTTTCTGAATTAAATCGTATTTCTTCAGCGCGGCGAGGCTATAGATGAGGTTGAGCGTGTTCTGATAAAAATGCGGATTGATCTGCGCCTGCAAGTGGCGTATTTCCGCGCGGTGAGCGCGCTCGGTCTGCTCGGCGACATCGCGGTTTAGATCGCCGATGCGGCGCACCATGTCGTTAAACTGCGCGTTGAGCCACACAAACTCCGTCGTCTTGCCCGGAGGGAGGCGGGCGGCCAGATCTCCAGCGGAAACTCTGCCCATCACGCGGATCATCTCGCGGAACGGGTTTTGCAGCGAGCCTCGGATCAAGAACGCCATGATGATCACCATGGCCAGCATCAGCACCGGAAGATACGCGGCGATCTGGCGAAATACCTTCAGCGGCTTGAGCACCTCGCTCTCGGGCAGCAGCGTTACAAAGCGCAGGGGCGCCGTTTCCATATAGGTGTTGATCGCAGCATAGTCCTCGCCGTTTTTCGCTTTGCCAACCCAGGTGTACTCCACATCTTGCGGAATCGCCGCATACAAGGTCTTTTTTTCCTCATCGATATACTCGCTGGATGCAAGCAGCGTCCCCGATTGATCGTATACGAGGGTGATGATGCCGTTATAATCCCCAATGCTCTGCAACGGGGGTAGAAAGCCTGCGATCGACACGATGGTGCCGATGGTAATCTGATCGGATGCCTTAGCCGCCTTGATCAGCACCCAGCCGGGCGACATGCGTTCGGACAAATAGCCCACCGTCGGCATGCATTTCCATACCGGGTTGGCGGCGGTGTCGGCATACTCGAGCAGCTGATCGATGTGCTGGTTAAGATAGCGGTGCCGAAGGCTCGTAAGCGTTTGAGACGCGGTGAGCAGCGTAGAGGAATTGGCGGCATAGATAAAGTGCGTTTCGACGGTCTCGCTCGTGTTCACCCTTTGCATCAACCACGTGCGGCACGCCTGTATGTTGAGCTTGTAGCGGTCTTCGGTAGGCGAGTATATGCTCAAGGTGATCAGATCTACATCGTCGGCGATATACTGCGCCATCTCGATGCGCAGCGAATTGAGCGAATCTTCGAGCCGCTGGGTGTAAAAGGAAAGCAAGGCCGCGTGCGTGTCGATCACCTGATTTCGCATCGAGCTCATCGCAAACTGGTTGGCGGCGATGAATACCGCCGTAATGAGCGTCATGGTGACACAACACAGCATCGTAATGCGCGCTACAAGCGATTTTAACAACGCCATCCCCCCGTCGAATGTAGTTCTTCGCGCGCGGTGCGAATTCCTCTTAAAGCTTATCGCGTTTCTAAACCCCATTACATGCGCCGCAAGCTTCGCGCCGGACAGGAAATTTTTTATCGCGCCGCGCTCTGTCCTTACCATACAATGGCCCGGCCGGATCGATTCGATGTATGCGGCTGTGCGCGGCGCCTCGAGGCGGGTGCCTTCCATCGAATTGCGCCCGACCTTCGCCCCGCGCGCCACCCTCGCCCACTTGTTTCCATTTCAGGTGCGCTCAAGTTGTTTGGATAGTACTTGTTCTTTGTCACTTTCGTGTTTGACACCATCCGGCCCGATTTCCTATAATCATAACCGAGATTAACCTAAAGTTAAAATACAGGCTCGGCAACGGGTTGTGGAGGAGGAATTGCATGCCCGCACAGGCCAACGCGCTCTCCCGCCGCAAGGGCGAAACGGGTGTAGCCCGGTTCTTTCGGCATTGTTATCAATACCGCGCGCTGTTGATGATGTTGGTGCCTGGGCTCGTCGTCTTCATTTTGTTCAACTACCTGCCGATCTTCGGCGTCGTGATCGCGTTTAAAAAGATCGACTATTCGCTGGGCATTCTGGGAAGCCCGTTCGTAGGCCTTAACAACTTCCGTTTTCTCTTCGCGACCACCGACGCATGGCGCATCACCCGCAACACGCTTTTATACAACGGGCTGTTCATCGTGTGCGACGTGTTCTTCGCGGTGGGCATCGCGGTGCTGATGCGGGAAATCTGGCATCCGCTCGCCTCCAAGGTTTACCAGACGCTGATCATCTTGCCCTACTTCCTGTCGATGGTCGTCGTGGCGTACCTGGTGTACGGCTTTCTGCACCCGCAATACGGCTTTGTGAACAGCGCGCTTAGTAAGCTGGGGTTGGACACAAAAAACTGGTACAACGAGCCCGATCTTTGGCCCTTCCTCTTGCCTTTTGTGCACTGGTGGAAATCGCTTGGGTATAAGAGCGTCGTCTACCTGGCTTCGATCGCGGGCATCGACAAGGAGCTTTACGAGGCCGCGGTAATCGACGGAGCGGGCAAGTGGGCCCAGGCGTGGTACATCACCGTGCCGCAGCTCACCTCTACGATGATTATCATGTTCCTGCTGGCGCTGGGCGGCATCTTCCGCGCCGACTTCGGCCTGTTTTACCAGGTGACGATGAACTCGCCCATGCTCTACGAGGTGACCGACGTCATCGACACCTACGTATACCGCGCGCTGATTCAGATGAACGACATCGGCATGTCCTCCGCCGCCAGCGTGTATCAGTCGGCGGTGGGCGCGGTGCTGGTAGTGGGCGCGAACCTGATCGTTCGCAAAATCGACAGCTCGCAAGCGCTGTTTTAGAGGGAGGGAGACGGACATGGCGACAGAATCCATAAAAATAAAGAGCAAGTACAAAAACATCCAAAACCGAGTGTCGTGGCCTATGAACCTGCTGATCAACATCGTGTTCATCCTGTTCGCGATCGCCTGCCTGGCTCCCCTGATTCTGCTCATTTCGGTGTCGCTCACGCCCGAGAAGCTTTTGCTGCAAGACGGCTATCAGTTTTTCCCCCGGGCGCTGACGCTGGATGCGTATAAGTTCCTGTTTGAAAAGCCCCAAATGATCCTCAACGCGTACGGCGTAACCATCCTCATCGTAGTGGTTGGCACGGTAGGCTGCCTTCTGGTTACGTCGCTGTACGCCTACCCGATCTCGCGCATGGACTTTCCTTTCCGCAATTTCTTTTCGATGGTGGTCGTGATCACCATGCTCTTCAGCGGCGGCCTTACGGCGAGCTATTACATCAACGTTCGGGTGCTGCACCTTCGCAACACGATTTGGGCGCTGATTTTGCCGGGGCTGGGCAGCGCGTTTTACGTGATGATCGCGCGCACGTTCTTCCGCCTGAGCATCCCCACCGAGGTCCTCGAATCCGCGCGCATCGACGGCGCGGGCGAGACCCGCATCCTGTTTAAGATCGTCTTGCCGCTGTCGCTTCCGATGCTGGCGACGATCGGGTTGTTTACCACCTTTGCGTATTGGAACGATTGGTTCCGGGCGATGCTCTACATCGATGATAAGACTCTCTACCCGCTGCAATATGTGATGAGTCGTGCGCTACGCGACCTACAGGAGCTACAAAAAAACCTGACTGCGGGCACGATGACTTCGGAGGAGGCGATGATACGTCTTGCATCCATGCCCTCCGAAACATTGCGCATGGCGATGGCGGTCGTCTCCATAGGGCCTATTGTGCTGGCGTACCCGTTCTTCCAGCGCTACTTTATCAGCGGTCTGACCGTGGGCGCGGTCAAAGGTTGACATCGCCCGCGTCGGCATAGACATGTTCCCCACAAATAAAAGGAGGATCCACAATGAAAAAATTGCTTGGCCTTACTCTCGTGCTGTGCATGACGGCGCTCATGCTGCTCGGCTGCGGCAGCCCGTCGCCTTCCACAGCGCCTACGTCCGCGGCGCCCGCAGATACGACGAGCAAGGCTCCCGAATCCAGCACCGCACCGAGCGACGAGCCTTCCGGTGCGGCGGCCCTCGAGGCCCGCAAGCTGATCTACTACATCCGCTCCACCGAGCAGGACAATCCCGCTCCTGTGCAGGCAGCCATGGACGAGTATTTCACGAACGAGCTCAATTGCACGGTGCAGATTATCCCCGTGCAGGAGTGGACCGACAAGATGCCTTTGATCTTCTCCTCCGGCGAGCAGGTCGACCTTACGTACGACCAGGCGAACACCGGCTACTACAATAACGTAGCGAACAACCTGTATTTGCCCCTTGACGATCTGCTCGCGCAGTTTGGCCAGGGCATCACCGAAACCATGAGCGTCAACTGCCCGGGCCTGATCGACGCGCCCAAGGTAGACGGCGTCCTATACGGCATCCCCTGCCAGAAGCAGACCGCGCAGTGCGAAGCCTGGTACTTCCGCAAGGACATCTGCGACAAGTACGGCTTTGAAATCGACAAGCTCAACACCCTGCAGGACCTCGAGCCCCTGCTTAAAGCCATCAAGGAAAACGAGCCGGATATGACGCCCTACTACGTGTCCTCCGGCACCGGCGTGAGCATGGAATGGACCACGGACGCCATCAAGGACAATCCCTACAAATACGAAGAGCTCAACGGCGCGGTCAACCTGTTGATCGTGGATCTTGACAGCGACAAGATTCTGAACCACTACGAAACCGATTGGGATCTTGACCGCTACGAAACCCTGAAGAGCTGGCAGGATAAGGGCTACATCAACCCCGACGCCGCCACCACCACCACCGGCATCGGCGACATCTTCCGCGCGGGCAAAACCTGGCTCGTAAGCGGCGGCGGCGCCCCCACCACGATGAGCTCGTACAACATCAGCTACGGTACCGAGTTCTATCGCTGGCGCTCCACGGGCCCGATCGCCAACACCTACCAGAACACCACGGCGCTTACCTGCATCACCCGCACCTCGGTCGATCCCGAGCGCGCGATGATGGTGCTCAATAAGTTCCACACCGATCCTGTGATCGTCAACCTGTTCAACTCCGGCGTGGAAGGCACCAACTACGTCGTGGACGCCGACGGCCGCTTCTGTCTGCCCGAGGGCGCCACATCCCAGAAGGACACCGGCTATGCCTACGGCTTTGAAACCTTCTTCGGCAACATGTTCCTGAACAACCTGTGGAACACCCAGCCCGCCGACCGCTTTGACGAACTGCGCGATTACAACAAGAACGCGCGCCAGAGCAAGATCATGGGCTTCTACGTAGACATGAGCAAGATCACCACCGAGTACGCGGCGGTCGAAGCCGTTCGCAAGCAGTACGCCCCGATGCTCAGGGCCGGCGTCGTGAAGGACGTCAAGGCCACCCTGGACGAGATGAACCAGAAGATGTACGCCAACGGCCTGCAGACCGTCATCGACGAGGCGCAGAGGCAGTACGACGAGTTCGTCGCGGCGGGCATGAAATCCAACTAACAGCCTCATGGTTTTTCTCCTACCATCCCGCAAGGGGGAAGATACGGCCGACAGCACGGCCGTATCTTCTTTTTGGCGACGGGGGGGCGGCAAGGAGCATCGGACAGGGCTTACGATAAAGCCTGCAGCCTGCCTATCGCTCCTCGCCGCAGTTTGCGATGAACACGCGGTGAATGCAGTGATCCTCTCCATCCATCAACGTCGTAACCACCTCACAGCCCAATCTGACATTAAAGCCCCGCACGCATGTGGGGTCGGTTGCGCAATTAAGCATCCCGACATCCTCTTCCCTGCCGATCTCATGTGCGATTCTACCCGCCAGGCAACCGGTGTTTTTAAGGGCCACCTCCGTATCGGTTCTTGAGACGACTTCGCTGCCGTTGCGGATGGAAAAGGCGATGTAGTCGTCAAGGGAATTGCCGCCCAGTTCCTCGGCAATCCGAACGCCCTGCTCGAACCTATCCGCAAGCTGCTTTCTTTGGATGGCCTCTACCGCTGCAATGCCATAGCGCGCCTTCAGCGCATCGATCATACCCAGCGTTCTTTGAAGATGCCAACGGTACAGGCCGTACAGATCTACGCCTGCATCCCTCACCGCGTCCAGCACGCCGTCGCCCAGCTCTACGGCACGGGTGGTACGCGTACCCCCGTGAACCCCCCGCCGAAGAGACATGACGAGAAAAATGCGACGATAAGAGCAGTCATCAAAAACGCAAGGAATCTGGAATCGCCTGTTGCGAGACGATTCCAGTCGTCCGTTTCCCCTCAGTTTGTATAGGCTAACCGCCTTGAGCACTGTGCGTACAACACACCCTTGTTCGCCGGCCCTCCCGGGTTACTCAGGTTGCCGAAGCCTTTTTTGACAGTCGACTATGCCACGCTGTAAATCCGCACCTCAGGGTCGGCGCTCCACAGCGGTTTGAGGCCAACGAAAACATCATTGGTAAACATCGCGCTGCAAAGATAAGCCTTTGCGCTCTCTACGCTGTCAAACCCGTGCAACACCTGCACATCCTCATCGCGGATCAGAAGCTCCTTCGTTACGACCCCCGGAATTTCATCCAAGAACGGCTGCCTGTAATCGGCATAAATCTTCGCCGCCGCAGGACGCTTTGCACTGTCGATCGCCATGGTAATCTCCAAATAGGCCTTCGCGCTCACGATTGATTCCCCCATTCACTTTGCTGTAGGCGTTTGTGATGAATGGAGTATAACAAACTATCTTCCAAAATTTAATATATTATTATTTTTATAAGCAACTATTAATTTAAATAGTTGCTTGGTGTGAGCTCACTGCATGTTCTACACGGAGGGAGTTTTTTCTCGATCTCGTCCCGCGTTTGCAGCCTCGACCAATGGCATATGCTCTTGAGAATCGGCAATACCGACTCTCCCTTGGGGACAAGGGCGTACTCTACCTTGGGCGGAATCTCATCGTATTGCCTGCGGCTGATCAGCCCGTCGGCGATCAGCTCTTTGAGCATGGCGGCAAGCACCGCATCGGTAATGTTGCCAAGCTCTTTGCGTATTTCGCCGTAGCGCATAACGCTTGCGGACGACAGAACGCACAGAATCCGCGATTTCCACTTGCCGCCGAACATGGTAAGGCCATACTCGACAGGGCACATCATCTTTTTTACTATTTTAGGTTTGTATTTCATTGCCCACGCCTCATTGCTTTACATTTTATAGTAACTATAACATATATAGCGACCTTGTCAACAAAAGAAGAAACAAAGCCCTTCTGAAAAACTTCAGAAGGGCTCAACGTTTTCATTCTCGCACGCGTAAGACGCCTTTAGCGCCTCCGCTTTGGGTCGACCGGCCGGGTGCGCGCATCCTCCTGCGCGTTGGAATGTCTGCGAGGCGCAACGGGGCGGGTCAATTCGTCCTCATCCGACACCTCTCGCACCGGTGGGATATGGTAGGAAGGGATCTCATCATAATCGGGGCGAGTGTCATCCTCATAAGCCGTAGCGCTATGTTGCTCCCACTTACGGCCTGACCGATCGCGCACAAAGAAGATAATCAAAAGGATCACGCACAGGCCGATCAGCACGCCGACGATCGCAAGCGCAACCAGCAGCCCGTTCCCCCCCGATTGCGAGGGTGAAGCCCCGTCTCCCTCACCTTCCGAAGATACGGGCGCTTCCGAAGGCGTGGGCGTAAGCCATAGCGGCGTAGGCAAAGCGACGGGTTTGATGCCGATGGAAATTGCATCGGTAGTAGCCTGCACGCGCTGGCCGTCGGCCGTCTTTCCCTCCACGGTAAATACGAAATTTTTGTCGACATCGATCTGCACCGAGTACGGATACACCTTATCCACCGCGGGGGCAATCTCTCCCCATGAGCCCTGCGGCAGAGGCCCCGCGTTCACCTCGCTGAGCGTCACATCCTTCAGCGCGGTCGCGCCGGTGTTCCCGATCGTGATCGTAAAATTGACCTTCCCCGGCTCTTCCAGCGTGTACAGGTCGGGAACTGCGCGCAGGGTCAACACGCCGGATAACGCGGCCGTTTGCTGCGGCGCGTCTTCCACGACGATGCTGATGGTGTTGGAGCGAACGGTAACGGTAGCGCCGTCAGGATCCTTCGCCGCGACGACAAACGTCAAATCCATGGAATTTACGGGCATGATCTTTTTTGTGCATACATAAGAATTATCCGGCGCAAGTAATGTAATGCCCGGCAGCATGCCCAACTGATCGTCGCTGATTTGGATATCCTGAAACGAGATATTGCCCTCGTTAAAGACCGTGCAACTGAGCGTCACCATTTCCCCCGACTTTACCTGGGTGACGTCCGACTTGAGCGCCACGGTCAGCTTCGGGTTGGAAATAGGCACGTACAGCGGCTCGATGCTTGCCGTAGAGCGCTGGCCCGTAGCGGAATTGACATAGCTTACCTTGGGGATGGAAGTCATGTCCTGCATCGCTCGCTGCGCGACGATGTATTCCTCACGCTGCCCGGGTATAAGGCGCGCTATGGTGGCGATGGGGCCGGTCAGTTCGTCGGAAATCTCGATATCGGTCACATCCACCAAGCCGTCGTTTCTAAGGGAGTATGTAAAGTTGACGGTAGAGCCTATCTTAGCACTCGTAACGTTTGCGGTGCGCAAAAACGTCAGCCTCGCCTCGTTGGGCGCCGCCGGAACCCCTTCAAATACGACAAAGCTACCGCGCAAAGAGACCTCGGCCCCGTCAAAATCTTTATACTTGAGCACGACGGGAAACGGGAGCCCCAATTGGGAGACCGGTATGAATAGGTTCGTAACCGTATACTCGGCGGTACGTCCCGCTCCAATGCGGGACCATGATGCAATCGGTGCATCTCCGCCCTCTAAATACAGCGCCACGTCGGATATACTTTGCCCGGAATTGCCGGAATTCACCGTTATCGTCACGTTCAGATCCACCGATCCGCCCGCCACGATCGCATCCGGCGTCGGCGTAATGAAGAAATCCACCAACGTCACCGCCCGGGTTATGGGCGGAAGCGGCGCGACCACCAGCACAAGCGCCAGCAGCGCAAGCAGGATTTTTTTCATGTATTCCCGGGGGTGAAACCCCCGCAAGCCTCCTTATATAACAATACTCTGATTCTATTTTATAACGAAAAAAGTGTCAAGATGCCGATCGCTGGCAACTTCGTCGGCTCACACTGCGCTCTATCCCCCACGGCATTGCGATGCCGTAGGGGATTGGCGCTCCGTGGAGCCTCCTCTTCCATAAAAGCACTGCGGCGCTTTTATGGATTAAGAACGACGGAGTAAGGAACGAAAACCGCGTTCTCCGTTCTTCTTAATCCCAAAAGCACTGCGGCGCGTATATGGATTAAGAACGACGAAGCAAGGAACGGAAACCGCGTTCTTCATTCTTCCTCTTCCTCAAAAGCACTGCGGCGCTTTTATGGATAAAGAACGACGGAGTAAGGAACGAAAACCGCGTTCCTCGTTCTTCTTTCTCCTACAAGATACCTGCGCGCCATGTGGGAAGAGGAGATTCCACGCAGTGCCGCGGGAGACAGCGCGCAGTGCGAATCGACGAAGTCAGACACTTTGGAACCGTTCAAAAAATATCGCCTGCATTTCGTTGTACATGGACCAGAACGACCCTTCCTGGTTCGACAGCATGCACAAGGTGATGTTAAGCGCAGGATAGTATGCCATGACGGCATCGACGCCCGCGTTGACGCCTTCCTTGTACATACAAAAAGTACTTCCATCCGATTCGATGAATTCAAAGGCATACCCCGTGCGCCATGTGCCGAATTTTTTCCGGCGTGTAAAGGCACAATGCGGCGCGAGCATTCTATCGGTAAATTCCACAGAAAGGAGGGCGCCGCTTCTGAGGGCTTGGATAAAGACGCACAGATCTTGGGCCGTACAAAACGCGCCGCCGTCCGCCGTTCCGATCGGCGGATATGAATAGATATTTTTCTTCCATTGTATAAATTGCCCTTTTTCATCGCGGGCGGCGAAATATCCCTCGGCGGCATTGGGACATACCTCGTCCTTCGCGCCAAAACAAGCGCTTTTCATCCCGGCGGGCGAAAACACGTGTTGGGCCACGAAGCTACGATAATCCATGCCTGTCAGCTTTTCGATCGCCAATCCCAGCAGGATGAACGCACAATTGTTGTAGCGCACATCCGTGCCCGCCTGAAAGAGCGGCGGTTTATATGCGAACTGAGGTAGGAAATCTGCGCAATTCCGGATAGAATAATTGGGCTTATCCACAAACAGCGCGGCGTAATCCTCCCCCGCTTCCTCGTCGGCGTCGTCTGCGATGCCGGATGTATGGTTAAGAAGGCTTTCGATGGTTACATCCTTGGGAATGGATGTGCCGCGCAAGTCGAGGATATCGCCTATCGCATCCGACAGCCTCAAAGCCCCCCGCTCGATGAGCATCAGCACGGCGACCGCGGTAAATGCTTTCGTGACGGACGCCGTATCGAACTTCGTATCCATGCGGTTGGGTACTTCAAAGTCCCTGTTTGCCAAGCCCGATGCAGCCGACAGCAGTACCTCGTCGCCTTTTTGGATCAGGCATGTGCCCGAAAAATCCTCTCGATAGCGAGCAAAAACATCCTCCAGACGATGCTTCAGTTTCTTCCCCTTCTTTCCATCCGCTAAAAGCGGAGCGCCGCAACGCAATGTGGCGCTCCGCGGGCATCGCATCCAACGCGCGCCCTACCGAATCAAGCGGTATGTCTTGACCTGGCGCGGCAAAATGCGCGCCTTTTGCACCGGATCGGCGAGCGGATTCTCGAGCAGATCGGTTTCCTGAAGGGACAGGGCGCGCCCTTCATACGAAACGCTTATGTCGGCCTGCTTGCCCTCCATCTCAAACACGCGCAAATAGGGCTGCTCATCCTCGTGGTACAGCGCGGAGACGAACACGTTCTCCGGCGCGGAAATGGCCAACGGATGCGCGGCAATCATCCCGGCGGTATCCGCCCCGACGGCATGGAACGGCTGGTTGTACTCCAGCGCTCTGCGGTGAAGCTGCGCGGCCATCCAATCGCCCTGAAATGGGTATAGCGCAAGGTGCGTAACGTAGGCGCCGTTCAGAAAGTGCTTGCCGATCAGCCCCGGGGCCTGCCCGCCCAGCTCGCGCACGAGCGCGTTGGCATCCTGATAGAGGCTATCCGCGCGGGATCTCGTGCCGCTCCAGATGTAGTACATCGAAAACGCCAACGGCACGCTCAGGCCGCCATCCACCTCGCGGGTAGATTCCATGATGCCCCGGTTCAGGATCGCAAGGCCGCGTTCCTCGTCGCACAGCGCGGTCCACAACCCTCCCTCGATGTACGTGCGCCGCGTCGGCGCGACGCCGTAGGGCTGATCCCGAAGGCCTGTCGCATGCTCGGAAAGGTTGGGATAAAACTTCATCCGAAGCTTTTCTTCATGTTGGAACGCGGACATGGTGTCCCGCGTATCCTCGCTGGCCCTGCCAACCTTTTCGTCGCGAAACACGAGCTCCATCTTTGCGTCGATGCGCGGGAACGCATCGTAGAACGTCCACTCCGTTTTGTATGGAATGCCGCCGATCGTCCCCTCGTCCACGGCGATGACGGCGTGGGATTGTCGCTCTATGCGCCACGAGCCTACCTCTACGCGGAACTTCCCGTCCACCGTCGCGGCCAGGATGCCGCTGCGGCGGCCCTCTACAAATAGCTTGTACCCTGTCTTTTTCTCGGCGATCTGGTCAAAGCCGCCGTGCTCGCCGCATTGTACGGTGTAGTAGGGCGTATCGAGCACGCGCGTCTTTTCGTTCCAGACGCAGGCGCTGTTTACGCCTGGCGCCTTTGCCTCCACGCAGCTCCCCGCGGGGACGCCCGGGCACCATCCGCCCAATTCGGGGATCGGATCAAAGCGCTTCCAGGAGAGCGAGTTGAACCACGCGCAAGACTTCTGCCCCTTCAGGAAATCCTTGTCGATTTCCCTGAGGTTGCGGAAACCTTCGCCGAAATATTGCCTCGCATCCTCCTCGATGCCGCAGATCAGAATATCGTGGTGCTGGCAGATGAGGATCATCTTCCACGCATCCACCAGCTGCCGCTTGTGGTGCCCCTTGTCCGCCATCAGCATCAGCGTATCGAGGTATTCGGTGGTGTATGCAAGGCTTTCGGCCTCGCGGCCCTTTTCCCACATCCAGTTGCCGCAATAGCCCCAGGGCATGCGCACAAAAAAGTCCTCCACGCCGGTCGTCATATCCACTTTCGGCGCGCCGACAGCATCCATGATCTCGCCGTCGATCACAAACGGAAAATCCGGATGCCCGGCGTAGCGCTCGGGTATGCCCTCGGGCTGGCGCGGGTCGTCCGCGCGGGAGGCGACGACGGCTTCGATGCGAGTCAAAAATTCCGCGCCGAACTCTTCGAGCATCTTAAACGGGTGGCGGTCGGGCGCGTCGGTGAGGATGCGGTTATCCAGCGTGTTAAAGCCGAACGGAAAGTTCTCCCTCGTGCGCTTGTCGTAGGTAAATCCGTTGTACTCGCAGTAGCTGGCCTGTCCTACATACGTGGGGATGGTAGCGATGCCCGCGATGCCGTCCAGGCCCTTCCAGTTGACCACCGCCTGGTCGATCTCGGGGTTTGCCCCGTACATCATGAAATGCGTGCGCATGATCGCGCCCTCAAAGCCCGACATGGCCAAGAGCTGGGGCATCTGCGCGTGAAACGCGTGCTCGCTCATGATATAGACCAACGGCCTGCACCCGAAGAATTGCTGGGCCGTGCGGATGCCCTGCGTCAGCTGCCTTACGTTGGATTCGCCGCCGATGTAAAAGCTGAGCGGCTGGCCGTAGGTGGAGGTCCCCATGCCGATCCTGCCCGGGTATTTGCGGAACAGAGCCACCATTTTCTGCATCAGCGCGGGGTCGTCCTTCTCGAGCGCGTCGTAGGTAAAGGCCTCGTTGTCCCAGCCGAGCTTAAAGCCCGGGTAGCGGGTAAGCCGTTCATCCTCGGTATCCAAAAGGTCGTCGATGGTCTTGTTGCCCCAGAGCACCTTGCCAAGATGCTCGTAGTTGGCGACGTAGACTTTCTTGCCTCCCATCGGTTGCCCTCCCTTTCGCTCAAGTCCTCCTCGGCTCTACTTCGCCTTGTTTTGCTCGACAAGCTTCTCCCAATCAGGCTTTCCTTGATACGCCATGGGCGCGAGCACGCGCCGAAGCTGCGCAAGCTGCGCCGCGACGTTTGCGTATTCGTTGACGGACTTGTGGCTCTCCACCGTCCACACGCCGGCATAGCCCGCTTGGCTTAGCGGCGGGAACACGCGGTCCGCATCCAGGCAATGCTCAAAATCCAAATGGGTGTGCATCGCGCAGGGGATCATCCGCCGGTCGCAATCATCCTTTTCCTCGGCAGTTTTGGCCGTCTGCCAATTGCCAAGGTGAAGCAGCAGGCCGAAGTTCTTATCCGGCACCGCCTCGAACAGGCGGCACACGGAGCCTAGGTCGGTAGAGGCGCCCCAGTGGTTTTCCGGCCCCATCTTCGCGCCGAACGCGTCGGCGAGCTTGCAATACTGCGAAAACTTCTTCGCGGTGTATTCGAGCTTGTCGTCCGGGGCGACGGCATCGCGGATGCCCAGATCGAACCTGATGCTCCTTGCCCCCAGCACTTGTGCCGCCGCAATGCACTTAAGCGCGCGGTGCTCGTTATCCTGGCGCTGTGCGGGGTCGTCGTCCCATACGGCGGCGAGATCACAGCACAGGTTGCCCAGCGTCAGGCCGCGCTCGTCGAGGTTTTGGCGGATGAGCGCTAGATACTCCGGCTCGTAGCTTGCCAGGTGATAGTTCCAGATATCGACAAAATCGACGTTGTAGCGGTAGCGCGCGGATTCGAAGAAGCCGCATAGGTTCATCATGCCCGCGTTGACGATTCCGTGAAACGAGTAAGACGAAATGCCGAAGTTGCGATAGCCGTTCATGAAAAGCCTCCTCCCGATCGGTCGTATTGCCTACAAAAACGGATGCGGCGGATACGCAAGCTTGCCAAACGGCGCTTCCTGCCCGGCAAGAGCGATGGATTGGCTCAGGTTTTCGATTTCATCTGCCGTCACCTCGCGCCCGAGCTTATCGCTTAAGAAGATGCCCTCGGATACCTGCATCGTCGCCAGCGCGATGGCGGCGGTATCGATGGGCTCGACATCACCGCGCAGCACGCCCACCCAATGCGCCACCGAGCCATCGAGCATCCAACGCCCGGGCTCGCTCTGGTGGCGGCGGTATTCCTCGGCGGAGACGTCCAACACCGTGGAGGCGGGGTACCCTGCGATCTGCGAATAGAACTTCAGGCTTTCGATCACCGAGCCGCCGGAGGCCACCTCCGGCACGAACTGAATGCCGCCCTTGTTGCCATGCACCGACGACATCGGGAATTCTCCGCCCTGAATCGCCCAGGATTCCAGGATATCCATGCTCAACCCGCCCTCGAAGCTGGCGAGGCCGAGCCCGAGCTCCTCGACATCGAAGCCGCCCTCGGCCTTGCGTACGGGGTCCATCGGCAATTCCTGATATACCCGCCCGGACACGCGTTCAAGCTTGGGCATGCCCATCACATACAAAAGCTGCGAAATGTGGTACACGCCCATATCGTACAGCGCGCCGTGCCCGGCCCAGCGGGTGGAATCGAATTCCTTCTCGCCGTAACCGTCCACAAACGGGCGCCCGCGCCTGCGATAGCCGTAGGAACGGGCGTGGTACAGCTTGCCAAGATAGCCCTCGTCGATGAGCTTCTTCGCGGCGTACGGCCCTCCGCCATAGATCATACTCAGCTGAATGTGCAGCTTTTTGCCGAGTTTTTCAGCCGCGGCCTTCATGGCCAACGCGTCCACATACGAGCCGGCCATAGGCTTTTCACAATAGCAGTGCTTGCCCGCGCGCATTACATCGACGGAGATCGGTGCGTGCAGGTTGTTGTGCAGGCACACGTCCACGGCATCCAAATCGTCGCGGGCGATCAGCTCGCGGTAGTCGGTATATTGGTCTTTTATGCCGTAGCGCATGCAAAAGGCCGCAAGCTTTTCGTTTTTAAGGTCGCACGCGGCGGCGATGGTGACGCCGGGGATCTTGGCATACTGCTGTGCATGGGTATGGGCGATGATACCGGTTCCGATGATGCCGATGCGGATTTCTTTCATAGTCAATCCTCCTTCGTCGGTTTGCACTACGCTCCTCGTCGGTTTGCACTACGCTCTATTCCCCGTAGCACTGCGGTGCCGCGGGGAATTGCCGCTGCGTGAAACCTCCTCTTCCCACAAGACGCTGAGGCGCCTTGTGGGAGAAAGAAGAACGCAGAACGTGGTTTCCATATCCTCTTCGTCGTTCCTATATCCATAAACGCGCCGCAGCGATTTTATGGAGCGGGAAGAACGAAGAACGCCAACCCCCGTCTCTTGCCTTGTCGTTCTTCTTACTCCTCAAAATCGCCTCGGCGGTTTTGAGGAAGAGGAGGAGCGGCGAAATGAACGAGCTTCCGCGTCGCAACGCGGAAGCGAGCATAGGTAGCCCGCGACGACGAGTTTACAGCGGAGTTTCCACTCCCCCGCCCACATCCCGAGAAGCTTCGGCCGGTCTGCTCAGATATAACCTGAGCTTCGCCATCACTTCGTCCATCTCAAGCGGCTTGCCCACGTGACCGTTCATACCGGCGCGCAGGCAGGCCTCCACATCTTCTTTAAACACGTTCGCGGTCATCGCCACGATCGGCACGGCCTGCGAGCGGGGCGTTCCCATGGCGCGTATGCGCCGCGTCGCCTCAAAGCCGTCCATCTTAGGCATGTGGATATCCATAAAGATCATATCGTACGCATTCTGATCCGCGGCAAACATCTCCACGGCCTGCTGCCCGTCCTCCGCACAATCGATGGCAATGCAGGTATCCTCAAGCATGGCGAGCAGGATCTCCCTATTGATCTCGACATCCTCGGCAAGCAAAATGCGCCTACCCTCAAAGGTTTCGGCTTTCTTGCCCTGCCCGGTAGCGGCGGGCAGATCTTGCGCTTTGGGCTCCGCCTGAGCGCCGCCCGGCCTCACGAGCACCGTAAAGGAAAACTTTGATCCCTTGCCGGGTTCCGATTCCACCCACACCTTGCCGCCCATCAGCTCCACGATCGTCTTGGAAATCACAAGGCCGAGCCCCGTTCCACCGTATTTGCGGGATATGCTCGAATCCGCCTGCTCAAAGGATCGAAACAACCTTGCCTGCTGATCTTTGGATATGCCGATGCCGTCGTCGGCCACTTCGATCAACAATTCGCACAGGCCGTTTACCTCCCCCGTCTTTTGAACGGAGAGCGAAATATTGCCGCCTTCGGGGGTGAACTTATTGGCGTTGCTTAAAAAGTTGGCGATCACTTGCGCAAGCCGCTGCCGATCCGCCATGATCGCCGCCGGAACATCGCCCGATACCGACAGAGTAAACCGCTGATGCTTCTCTTCGATGCGGAACCCCGCAACGGTTGTCACTTGCTCGATCATCTTCTGAAAGGGAAAATCCGTTTCGGAAAGCTCCAGCTTACCCGCTTCTATTTTGGACATATCCAGCACGTCGTTGATCACCCCGAGCAGGTGATTGGCCGCGCCGTCGATCTTGCCCAAGCAGTCCTTGATCCTCTCCATGTCCTCGCTCTTGCGCGCGATGCCCGTCATGCCGATGATCGCGTTCATCGGCGTTCGCATCTCGTGGCTCATACGCGCAAGGAAGGTGCTCTTGCTCAGGCTTTCCTCGTCCGAGCGCATCTTCGCCGCGCGCGTGCGCACCAGAATAACACTCAGCGCCGTCATCAGCACAAAACCCAGCGCGGCAAGCATCGCGGCCAACCGGTATACCTGCGCATAGTAGTGCGCGCGGGGGATCACCGTGCCGATATGCCAGCCGTTGAAAATCGTGCGGAAAAAGGCGATGCTGTCCGTGCCGTCGGCATCGGTAAAGCGCTCCGCCGCGATCGCCTGGCCATCCATGAGCATTTGCGCCAGGCGCGGGTAATCTCCGCCCACGCCGGACATGCTTGCGCCGATCAGATACGCATCGCGGTGGGTGGTAAAGTGCAGCGTGTCGCTCAACAGCACGCCGTAGCCGTTGTTCACGATTTTCTGCCTGGCGACATAGTCGGCCACGCGGCTGAGCTTAAGATCGATTGCCACGACGCCGCAGGGCAGGCCTTGCGCATCCAACAGCTCTTTGGAAAAAGAGATGCACATGCCGCCGGTTTCGGCATCGAGATAGGGCTCGGAAAAGAAAATTTCCGTGCCGTTTCCCGTCGCGCCGATGTACCACGGGCGCTGCGTCGGCTCGTAGCCCTCGGGCGGCACCCAGCCCGAGCCGTCGATAAACTCCGCATTGACAAAGCCGTATACCTTCATAAAATCCGGCAGCGGAGAACTCTCTGCGCCAAAGTAGCGGTTAGTCTCGATAAGGTACTCTAGCAGTTCGCGGTTCGTCCTGCCCGCGCCGAGCATGCTCTGCATCGTCTGCGCCATGTTGGCAAACGCAAGCTCGGCCTCGGAAAGGCTGGCGGATACCGCGGTTTGAATGGTGTTCATCGTCTCTTCGCCCAGCTCGAACATCTGCGTGCGCACGATATCGGCCACATAAAAATAGCTTACGAGCACCATGGCTAAAAAGGCGAGGAACACAAACAGCACCTGCTGATAGTTCATCCTCAGCAGCTTCTTCACATCGGTTTTTGCACGCGCTTTCTTAGCCATATGTCTACCTCATCTTCGCATCGCGCCTTTGTAGGGATATGCCTTTTCCGCCGATGCGGGGCGCGCCTAGCCCGCCTATGGCGGAAGGATGCCAGTGAAAAAATACCCTCGCTCATCTCGTGCCGTTTTGAAGATCGGGGGCTATACCAGCCAATCTTATACCCCGCCCCGCCAAGTCATGAACGCAACGCCCGCATATGCCCATAGATGGCGCTGTAGCGCGCATGCGCGCCGCGGTATGCCGCCTGTTCTTCCCGATCGGGCGCGATTTCGTCTTTTGCGCCGGACAGGCCCGCCGCCGCCACAAGCGACGGCCATAGCCCTACGCCCACGCCGGCCGCAAACGCCGCCCCCAGCGCCGTCGCCTCGCCCGGATGTTCGTTTACGCGCACGGGCACGCCGACGATCGACGCCAGCATACGCGGCCATACCTTTGATTTTGCGCCGCCTCCTACCAGCCTGAGTGCTTTGGGCGCGACGCACAACGCCTGTTGAATTTCAAACGCTTCATACAGCGCGTGCGCAATGCCCTCGTATGCCGCCCGCGCAAGATCCGCACGGCCGTGCGCAAGGCTCATGCCCACCAGCGCCCCGCGGGTGTCCGGATCCCAAACCGGCGTACGCTCCCCCATGAGCATCGGCGAAAACAAAAGGCCCCGCGCGCCCGCAGGAGATTCCTTAACAAGCGCTTCGGCAAGGGCAAACCCTTCGGAAGTGAGCGGTATGCCCAGCACCGTGCCCAGCATATAATCGAGCGCCGCGGTGACGCACTGCACGGTGCCGGTGTAGGTGTAAAGCTCGCCGCCGACATCTAGGTAGTGAAAACAGCGGTCGTCCCGGCCCATGTCTGAAAGCAGCACGGATGTCCAGCCGCTCGATCCCAGGCACATATACCCTTCGCCCTTAAGCGCAACGCCCGAGCCCAATGTCGCACAAGCGCCGTCGCCCGCGCCGACGGCCACCGGCGTACCGGGCAAAAGCCCAAGCGCGCCGGCGGCCTCATTCGTCAAAGCGCGGTTCGTATCGCAAGACGGGCGCACGCCCGGCAGCTTGCCCCACATGCCCCCCGCCCGGGCGATCGGCTCATCCCAGCGCTTTTCGCGCAGGGAAAACGCGGTGGTCAGCGAAGCGTCGGTAGGGTCGGTAACGCCCCATTCGCCGGTGAGCAGAGCGCGCAGATAGTCCTTGGTGCCGGCATACCAGCGGGTTTTTGCGTGGATGTCCGGCATCTCGTCGCGCACCCATGCGGCCTTGGGCAGGGACATGTGCGCGTCGATGCGGTTCCCTGTGCGGGCGAAAAAATTCTCCGCGCCAATTTCCACCGCGATCGCTCCGCACTGCGCGGCGGAGCGCGTGTCGGCGTGGATGATGTTTGCATGCAGCGGGTTTCCCGCGCCATCGAGCGGTATGAGCCCGTTCATCGTGCCGCTGAGGCCTATGGCGGCGATGTCGCGAGGGGCGATGTCTTGGACCGCCTCGCGCACGGCCCGCACGGCGGCGGGCATATACTGCCGGACGTCCTGTTCGGCCCGCCCGGGGCCCGGATAGACCGTCGCAAGCGGCGCGAGCCCCGCCCTAACGATGGCCCCGCTCTCATCAACGACGGCGCTCTTAACTCCGGTCGTGCCCACGTCGATCGTCACGATATACATAAAGATTCCCCCGGTTCGCATTCGATGGCCGCAAGCCACGCGGCGGCATCCGAAAACACCGAAGCGCCCGTATCCGCAAGCCTTGCCTGCGATTGATGACCACCCTCTAAAAGAGCGCAGCTACAGCAAAGTTCGCGGGCGACCTGGGCGTCGTGCGCGGTGTCGCCCACCAAGACGGTGAGCTTGGGGTCGAGATCCTCTCCTCGCATCCAGGCTCCGGCGATATCCGCCTTGCTGCGGGCGTAGATGTTGTCGAGCGCCAACACCGCGTCGAACGTATCCGTCATGCCAAAGTGCGCAAGCTGTGCGACCAAATTGCCGCGCTCGGATGCGGAGAGCAAAACCTGCCGCACTCCCATCTCCGCCAAGCGGCCGATGGCCGCTACGGTTTCGCGGCGGAGCGGGGCGGTCAGCGACGCGGGTTGGTAAAGCGCCATAAACTCTTGCGCCAGCACGCCAAAGCCCTCGCGTTCGATGTCAAGGCCCAACGCGCGGTAGTAGTTGATCACCGGAAACGTAAAAATTTCGCGGTAACGCGCGGCGTCGACCGGCGCGATTCCGCGCGACCTTAACATGTGGTTTGCCGCGGCGACGCATACCGCCACGTCGTCGAGTACCGTGCCGTTAAAATCCCAGAGCACGCATGCGGGCATAGCGAAAGAGCCCTCCCTCATAGAGACACCCCCCCCGAGCGCATGCGGGCCTGCCGCTTCCTATAGCGCCATGCGCCGAGCGCCGCCCCAACGGCCGCCAAGATCGTATATAAAATGGGGTAGCCGCCCAAATAGGCAAGGCCGGCCGGCGTAAGCAGCACGCACATGGGCAGGATGAAAAATACCGGCACGAGCGGCAGCGCAAAATACCACTTCACGGAAGTGCGCGCCAAAGCAAAGGGCGAAAAAAAACAGGCAAGCGGCCAAACCACGAGCAAAAGCGCTAGCAGTGCCGCCCCATTGCGATAGGCTCCCACAAAAAACGGCACCGCCGCAATCAACAGCAGCACTGCGCCATGGAGAAGCAGCTTGAGCCGCGTTCTACCCTGCACGCGCATCCACCCTTTTGTAAAGATGAACCAATTATAGCATGCAGGCCCGCTAAATCCAATCAGGATACAACAAAGGCTAAATTTACCTATAGAGTAAGGATATACAACCCCTCCATGGAGACTCCCGCCGAGGAATTATGACGAGAATGGCTCGGTGTAGTTGCGCCAAAGCCGCCCGTTATGGGTCTATTAAACCGCCCATTTTCCCATTATAAGATGCCGCTATACATTAAGCATGCCCGCGATGCCCGGCCGCCCGGCATTCCAATGCGCGCAAATCGCCTGCGGGGTATGCGCAAGAAAGCCATCCGCCATTTGATCCAGCGCAATCGCCAGAGGGCGGCCGGCGAGCTCTCCCCGCACCTTGGCCTCAAACGCCTTGGAAAAACCGTAACAGTTGAAAGGCAAAAACGGATTTTCGATCGACACCGGCTGAGCGTCGATCATGCCCGAGGCGTTCGCCATTTCGCCCAGCGGATTAAGAATGGCAAAGAGCTCGTCGTGCAGCGTCGTAAGATCCACCCCCATCGCGAGCCTATCGATCGCGGCCGTCCATCCGCCCGGCAGGCCGGACAATTCTCTGAACATGCGCGAGCGCCACTTCACATGCGGGGGGAACCGCCCGCTCATTAGCAGCGCGCAGCGCTGAATCGAAGCGACGACGCAATCCAAATACGCGCGCATCGCGCTCCACTCGCAGCGCATGGCGCAGCGCAGCGCGTTGCCCGCCGTGTGCGTCATAAAAAACGCCCCGGCAATGCGCTTGTAAAGCACGTTGGCAGGGTAGGTGGCATAGCGCCTCTTCAGGGTTCCCACCATATCGAGCGGGTCGTAATAAATCTGCCCGGCGGCGTATTCGCAAAGCTTCGCTTCGGGAACCGCCAGCCACTGCGCGTCGGTAGCGGGCAGTTGAGCCACGCCCAGCGACGCGAGCGCGTTGCGCCGCGGGGTCGTCACGTGAAAATGCGTCGCCTGGTTGGTGGTCGGGCGAATCGCATGTCCCTCAAATGAAGGGTTGAGTTTGGCCGCAAACAGTGCGCGCAGATTTTCCGCGTAAGTCGCATAGTCCTCTTCCGTGATAAACAGGAAAAAGCGCGGCCCCCAATTATGGTCGCGCGATAAAAAATCGTCGTAGCCGTAAACCTCGCTCCCGCAGCCGACATTAAGTCCGCCCGCGCACAGACCCGCAGCAACGCGGCCTTCCAACTGTGGAAAATGCGTGCGCAAAAGAGGGAGCGCCGCCTGCGTGAAATAGCGCTTCGAAAGCGCGATGCCGTCCATATCCATCCCCTCCATACCGATCATTCAACGCGTCACGCGCCCTAGATGTTCATGGAAAAGCCTGGCGTGGCGGAGCACACGGCTATATCCCGCTCAGGATCGCTTACATATCTAGATCCATTTGAGCTTTTTTAGTATAAAGTACAAAACCCCGGTTACCGCAGCCATAATCAGCAACGCCGCCGGATAGCCCAGCGGATGGTGCAGCCCGGGCATGAAGTCGAAATTCATGCCATATAGGCCCGTGATAACGGTGAGCGGCCCAAAAAACAACGTCAAAACGGTCAGCTTGTTGATGGTGTCGTTCGTCTTCACCGACCACTTGCTGTCGTACACATAGTGCAGCTCGCCGCTGAGCACGTAAAGGCTTTCGGAAAAGTCGTACAGCTTGCGGATGCGCGTATCCACATTATGAAAATAGCGCGCATACTTCTTGGCGACCAGGTTGTTTTCGTCCATAACGATTTGCGCGCCCACATACGACAGCGCGCGCAGCTGCTTTTTCGCGTTATACGCCATTTTGCGGTAACGCCCGATGGCGGCGATCTGCCCGCGGTCCACCTTATGCGAGATTCCCTCGGATAGCGCCTCCATGCCGTCTTCCATGGCCTCGAGCGTATCGGAAAAATCCACAAGCAATTCGTGCAAAATCATGTAGTATAGCCGCGCTATGCGCCCTTCCCGCGTGTCGGACAGATCGGCCGCCGCCACGATCGCCTCCTCAAGGTTGCCAAGGCGCGGGCTGTCGTGCGTGGGCAGCACCAGCACGAGAAAGCGGGCGGATATATACAGGTTGATCTCCCGAAGGAGCAGGCCGCTTTCCAGCATCTCCATATGCGTAAGGCTAACGAAATCGTAGCCGTCAAAGCTCATGTAGCGCACGCTTTCGTCAAGATCCGTGCACTCGAGCACGGTGCTCTGGTCAAAGCCGAATGCATCATGAAGGCGGGGCGCCTCGGCGGCGCGGCACAGGATGAACAGCGGCCCCTCCCCGCGGTCATCCGGAACGGCGGCGCATTGGGTGATCCTCTTGCGCCCGTAGTCAAAAACCGTCATACCCTGCTCCTCTCCGGTCGGTGTAGCGCCCTATCTTCAAACGATCAAAACATGCGCAAGGACGCTATTGCAAGACTCGGATATCCATACCTACCCCAATGCCAAAAAGCCGGGCGACCGGGAGGAATCGCGCCTCCGGGCACCCGGCCGGTTTGTGCATATGGCGCTACAAAAGCTGCTTGACCGACTCCGACATCGTCTGCAAAATGAGGCAGCACGATGTCGCGCCCGCATCCACCGCGCCGCGCGAACGCTCGCCCAGCCGCGATGCCCTGCCAAGCTTCGCCACCATGTCAATCGTGGAATCCCGTCCCTTTGCCGCCGCCTCGTCGAGCTTGTCAAGCGCCTCGGGGAATTTCTCTCCCGCCTCAAGCTCGGCCTTGAACGCGGCGACCGCCGGGGTCAGCGCGTCGATGAGCGTCTTATCGCCCACCTGCGCCCCGCCGATGTCTCTAATGCCCGCCTCGGCCGCCTCGAGCATGGCGAGGTATGCCTGCTCGTCGATCGTGGGCGCGCCTGCGCAGACCTTGGCCATCGCGCGGAAAAAGGTTCCGTACAAGGGGCCCATCGAGCCGCCGATGTCGTTCATCAGCCTGCGGGACAGCGTGCGCAGGCAGTAGGTAAGGTCTCCCCCCTGGGCCGAAAGATCCTCGCCGCACAAGGCAAAGCCCTTGTTCATGTTCACGCCGTGATCGCCGTCGCCGATCGCTCCGTCGATATCGCTAAGATATTGCTTGTTGTCGGCGATGGCCTTGATAAGCGCCTCTACAACGGCCTGCCCCTTCGCGTTTTCAAACGATGCCATGCGTCACCTCTGAAACTGGCGCCAGCCCATGCTGTCGGTTTCCATGTCGATGCATTCTTTGAGTTCGTCATCCAGCTTTAGGATGGAAAGCGTGATGCCGCACATCTCCAGCGACGTAAAGTAGTTGCCCACATACGGCGCGTAGACCGTAACGCCCTTCGCCGTCAAGATTTTTTCGACCTCGTTGTAGAAGATATACATATCCATGTACGGCGTCGCGCCCAGGCCCGACACCATCACCATCACCTCGTCGCCCGGCGCGATCGGCACATCCGGCAAAATGGCGTCGCACATGCGCCCGGCGATCTTTGCGGCAGTCTCAAGCTGTGTCACCGCGACGCCCGGCTCGCCGTGGTGCCCGATGCCCACTTCCATCATGCTCTCTTCGATGGAAAAGTTGGGGTGCCCCACCTCGGGGATCGTGCAGGGCGTAAGCCCTACCCCCATGCTGCCCATGTTGCCAAGGGCCTTTTCGCACGCGGCGACCACTTCGTTAAGGCTAGAGCCCATGGCGGCCTTCGCCCCGCCGACCTTCCACAGCACGATGTCCCCCGCCCCGCCGCGGCGCTTTTCGCTCTGATCCTTCGGCGCGGAGGCCACGTCGTCGTTGGCGACGACTTTTTTCACCACGATGCCGTCGTCCTCGGCCATATCCATGGCCATCTTCACGTTCATATTATCCCCGGCATAATTGCCGTATAGGCAGGCGACGCCCTTGCCGCAGTCGGCCTCTCTGAACGCATCGTAGAACATCTTGGCGGGCGGCGAAGAGAAGATCTCGCCGATCGCCACGGCGTCCACCATATTCTTACCGGCATAGCCGAGGAACGCGGGCTTGTGGCCAGACCCGCCGCCGGTTACGATGCCCACGCGGTCTTTAGGTGGAACCTTGCACTTGACGACGCGCTTGTTAAGCCCTGAGATTTCCACATCGCGGTGGACTTTGACGTATCCCTCCAGCATTTCGTCCACGACTTTGGAAGGATCGTTGATGATCTTGCGCATGCTACCCCTCCTGAATGATTTGCCTATTCTATCGATGAAACGATTCTTTCTCCAGCGCGCGCATCCTCTCAACCTTTTCGGCGGAAGCGCCCCCCGCGAACTCGCTTGTAAGCCACGCGTCGATCACGGTTTTCGCAAGCTCGGGCCCGATCACCCTGGCGCCCATGGCGATCACCTGCGCGTCGTTGCTCATGCACAGGCGCTGGGCCGAATATACGTCGTGGCATACGCCCGCGTATACCCCCTCCACCTTACACGCGCTCATCGCAACCCCGAGCCCGGTGCCGCACAAGAGGATGCCCCTCTCGTACTTGCCCGCCCGGATCTGCTCGGCCAAATGAAAGCCGACGTCGGCGTAAAACGACCCGGGATGGGTTGGCTGGTAGTTAAGATCCTCGATTTCATAACCCTTCGCCTTGATATGCGCAACCAGAACGGCCTTCAGCGCGGTCGCCGCGTCGTCGCAGTCGATGGCGATGGTAAAATTGCCCATAAACATGCCTCCTGAAGATCGTTGGCACAACGCGGCTGCATCTTAAGGTCTACTCTTCATATCGAAAAATAACCTTGATCGCCCCATCGCCCTTTTCGGCGACTGCAAAGGCCTCTTCCCAATCATCCAACGCGTATTCATGCGTCACGACGCCTTGGGTGGGCAAAAGGCCGTCCCCGATCCACTCGATCACCGGCTCGTAGCAATAGGGGCTAAGGTGCGCGCCGAGCACATCCAATTCCTTCGTATCGCTGATGATGCTCCAGTCCACCGTCGCCGGGGCGGAGAACACGCTAAACTCGACAAAACGCCCCAGCTTGCGCAGAAGATCCAGCCCCTGCTGCACCGCGGAGGGATGCCCGGTGGCCTCTACATAGATATCGCAGCCGTAGCCGCCGGTAAGGCTCATCACGGTGCTCTCCACGTCGTCCTTGGCGGGGTTGAGCACGATGTCCGCGCCGTATTGCTTCGCAAGCTCGAGCCTGTCGGCCTTCATATCCAGCACGATAAAAGTCTTGGGGCTTTTCATGGCGATCGCGCCCACCATGCCAAGCCCCAGCGTGCCGGCGCCCGCGAGCACCACGACGTCTTCGTTGGTGATCTGTGCGCGGTCCACCGCGTGCTTGGAGCACGCAAACGGCTCGATGAGCACTGCGCTCTTGGTGGGAATGTCCTTGGGCACCCGGTAGTTCAACGATGTTTTAGGGAGCAGCACATATTCGGCCATGCCGCCGTTCACGTGGCTCTTAAAGCCGTAAACGTCGTGGGGTTGGCACATCCAATGCCTGCCCGTGCGGCAAAAGCGGCACTCGCCGCATGGTACGATCTGCTCGGAAACCACCCTATCGCCCAGCGCAAAATCCCCGCGCACGTTTTTGCCCATCGCTACGATTTCGCCGATGAACTCGTGCCCGGGAATCATCGGCGGAATGATGTATTCGGGCATGTTCTCTCCGCCCCAAAAGCGCGCAGCGCCGTGGTAAGCCTTCAAATCGCCCGCGCAAATGCCGCAGGCCTCGGTTTTGATGAGAATCTCGCCCTCGCCCGGCACCGGCACATTGACCTGCTCCAGCCCGTATTCGCCCGGCGCGCGGGCTATAAGCGCCTTCATCGTGGTAGGAATCGCCGCCATGATACTCCTCCTCTCCTATTGCACGCACAAACGGTATAAAACTACTTTCAGCGCGATGATAAACTGCGGTTTATCATCGCGACATGCAAGTCCTTGAAGTGGCTCATGCATGCCGGATTGCTTGGAAACATCGAAGATGAAGCAATCCGGCATCGCGCAAAATGGCGCTCCTAAAAGGCCTCTCGCTTACAATCACCACGTCTTGCGTCATTTCTGGCCGGACTTGCATACCTAAAGGTATGAGCCTGCGGCCGTACATTCTTGCAGTTGGCGAATACCCGTGACAATCTCCTAAGGTCGATTGCCGC
>JAVBNW010000101.1:0-12979 GCA_031551255.1 Eubacteriales bacterium
TACGTGCCGGTGCCGTCGGTCTCCTTGCGGGAGGTTAGGCGCGCATACTCTCCGACGCCCGCGCTGCCCAGGTTGCCCAACACCGTCTCATACGTATAGTGCGTCGCGCCGCCCGTGGGGTAGGTTACCTTTTCCAGCAGCGCATACGCGCGCGTGCAGGGGGTGGTGGATGTCAGGTTTTTGTCAAAGTAGTTATCCTTAAGGTTCACCGTCGCGTAGATGAACGACGTCTGCCGTCCCAGCTGGTCGAGCTTGCGGCTCAGCAGGTACTTTGCCGAGTTGCCCGGGCAGGTCGTCAGCTCGTATTTGATCTGCTTGCCGTCCGGCAGCGAGATCGTAACCAGCGTAGCTGTGTAGGAAATGCCCACCTCGCGGCCACAGGTGTCGATGATCTTGGTGATCAGCGCGCGGCCGTTAACGCTGGTGTGCCTGAACGTAATTTTGTTGCCGTACCGGTCCGCGATGCCGATAAGGCGTCCGTCCGAGCCGAAGTACTCCTTGCGGCCGTCCTTGTAGGTAAGCACGAACGCGGAGTTCGCTTCGCCGTTGGTGAACGTTCCGGCGTCGGCCTGTAGGCTCATGTCCCGCGCGCTATGCTTCTCCAGGTTCGACTGGTTCGCAACCAGCGCCGCGGCGATCTTAAAGCTGTCTCCGCCGCCGGTGTGCAGGTACTTGTCGTTCGCGCCGCCCGCCGTGTCGATCTCGATCCGAGGAAAGCCCAGCGACCACCCCGCGCCCAGTTGGTTGTTGCGCTCGACTTCTGTGTCGCGCACGCGGTTATAGGAAACGGGAACTTGCTCAGTGATACTGCCACTTTGAATGGCGGTTAAGTAAGTGTACATCCAATAGCTTCCATCCGGCATGTATTGCGTTGGCGCAGCGATCCCTTCGTATTGATATCGTGCGCTCTCCGCCTCGTATACCGTGTAGAACCAAGCAACGCGAACCCCTGCCGTTGTATAAGTGTCCGGAAGCAGAGATCCTCCCTTGTAGTGGCGTGCCCAAACAAACTGTTCGATAAACCATACATTTCGCGTCGTTGGTTGGTAGACGACCTCACCGTACGTCTCATACAGCCCCGCCTTGCTCGAGTCAAACCTGAGCGCAATGCTCAGATCCAGCCCGTTCTTGCCGGGCAGCACCGCCTCGGTGCTCTCGTACACGAAATGCCCCGAGTTCGCGCGGATGTCTTCGTTCGCACCTTGGCGGTAGGCGAACGGCGCATCCAGGTACTTGCGAGCAGTGTTCGCCCAGCCGCTGGCCGCAGTGGTAACGGCCATGGCCTGCACGGTTTCTCCCCGCATGACCGCCGGGCCGTTCAGGGCGACTGGAGGATTACCGTCCGCATTCGGACTCGCCAGCTGCGCAAGCGCATTTTCCGCCTCGGCCAAAGCCCCTCCGTTTAGGCTCATAATCTTGGCCAGGGAAATCGCCTCGGTTAGGGCCTTGCCTGCCTGGTCGCACTCCACCATCGCCCATAGCGGCACGTTAAGCTCCGTGCACAGCTTTTCCTTTTCCTGTGCATCCAACTGTCCAAAGCGCTCGCATCGCAGCATCTCTTCTAAGCTTCTCATGGTGTTCCTCTCTTTCTTTGGGTTCTCCCGGTGCTTTGCCTTGTCCTTGGGATAAAAGCACCCGCCTCTTATAAAAGAAGCGGGTGCCTATAGAGGAAATCGTTATCTCAATGGGTCGCAGCACTTACAATATCGCCAATTGAGCCTGCAGCGCGTCGTCAGTCAGCGGCGCGTCGAATACCGCCAGGCCGCGCACGGTCGTCTGGCTGCGCCGGAAAATCTGGTTCGACGCATCCCACTGCGCGCCGATGAGTAGCGAATTTGCGTAAGAATTGCCCCAATCGACATACACTTGGTTACCCAGCCGCGCGCCATCGATGAAGACGTCGCACAGCTGACCGCCCTTGCGGATCGCCACCGTAAAGGACGGCGTGGCGACAGAAAACTGGCTCGACCAATTCTGGCCAAGCAATACGCTGATCTGTGCCGTTGTGGTTGCCCAGTCATTGCGGACAAGCAGACCGCGGTAGGGCAGCTCTTCCGAAAAACAGCTGATGAACACTCGATCTCCATCCAAGGATAGTACGCGGTCTGCACGCATGAGCAAGGTAAAATCCGAGCTGGCATATTCCATGAGTTTCACGCCGGTGTCGATGTAGTTTGTCCCGTCGCCGATGAACGGCGCGGGCAGCCGATAGATTTCGTGCAGCGCCGGGGGGCTGACCGCCCGGATAAGTCCTTTAACCTGGATCATGTGCGCACCTCCATTTCGATAGGCAGGTCGATTGCGGGGATCGTCCCGCGCGCGGTCACGAGAATCGATCCGGCCTCCTGCCCGGTTACCTGTAACTGTGCCGCGATGAACGCCGCATATTGCGCGGCGTCGGCGGTCTGCGCGATATACAGGTCGCCATTCGCGTTGCCGGTGATCTCGTCGTAATATAGTGCCTGCTGGCCGAGGCCGTTCCAGCCGGCGACGGTGAGCGTGCTCTGCGCTGATTTGGACCAATCTTTTTCACTCGCTATGGCCAAGGCTTCGTTTGCAGTGGTCGTCGCGGCACTCGCCGCGGCCTGTGCGACATTAGCAGCCGTGGTGGCGCCGCTCGCGGAGCCCTGTGCGGCGGCCGCGGCAGCGTTGGCGGTGCTCGCCAAGTCGTAGGCGGTCTTCACGGCGCTGGCCGTCGCCGCCTGGGTGGTCGAAGTCGAGGTCACGGTGCTGTTGAGCTGCACCGCGCCGGCGGCGGAAGTCGTACCGGCAGGCAGCTGCGCTACAGGGATCTTCGCGCTCGCGTCCAGCGAGGCCACGCCGTTTGCCGCGGTCTTTTGCGCCAGCGGAATCGTATCGGTCTTAAGTGCCTGCGCCCACTCCTGCAATGCCGCGTGGTCCGCGGCGGTGAACGTGCGCGCGACGGCCGTGCCGACCGCCCATGCCTGCGCCGTGCCCTGCACGCCCCGCTGCGCGGTGAGGGTGTTGCCGGATTTGGCGGTCATCAGCACGGTTTCGGCGGCCTCGCTAGCGCCGCCCAGTACAAGGTAGTTCGGCACGGCGGGCAGTTTGGCGCCATCCTGGACGGCGATGCTCGTCGCGGTCGCCGTAATCGCGGCCGTCAGTGTCGTTTCCGGGCTGTTCGCCTGCGGCGGATATAGGGTTGGATATGCCATGGGTCATCTCTCCTTATCGTATAATATCCGATTGTTCTGCACGCCATCTGCGCGGCATGCGAAAATGCAAGTCCGGCGGGCTCCCTTGCCCTTAACCAGCCTTGCACCACACACAGTATAGCTTGCCAAGTACGACATAGTGCGACATGGTTTTAGCTTTATCCCATCGGCTTGCAGCCAGTGTTGTTTTTGCCCATAGCCCTCACATGCCGGTTTCGCGGCATGTAAGAGTGCATGGATATGTCGCGCGGAATGCGCGCGAATACAACCCGTCCCTTTGTGGATTGGATAGGAGAACCCGCCGTTCTAATGTGGAGTGTCGGGTTCAACACAACAAATGCATCAAAAGCGACGACCGTTGATGAAAATAAGGCTTTAGAGATATACGAACAGGTCCCAAGGTCGTCATGAACGCAGGGTTCTGGTGCCACTCCTACATTATTGAAGGCGGCATTTTTGCCGACATCCCATATCCGCAAAATAGAAATGCAAAATACGTAAAGGAGGGTGGCTATGAAATGTATCAATTGTAAATCGGATAATGTGGACGGCGCGAAGTTCTGTGTTTCCAGCGGCCCAGCGCTCGCAACGCCGCTTGCGTCCGGCATGAAACGCGCGCATGAGGTCGAGTTCAAGGTCTGTGGAGATGACCTGCTGTTCTCTCGCCTCGCGGATCGCATCGTAGCCGCTTCCCGTTCGGGAGGGCGGT
Organism: Eubacteriales bacterium; assembly: GCA_031551255.1. Taxonomy (GTDB): domain Bacteria; phylum Bacillota; class Clostridia; order Christensenellales; family UBA1750; genus JAVBNW01. The sequence continues at coordinate 3,886 of JAVBNW010000101.1, forward strand.
ACGCGAAATATGGGCGTATCGTGTGGCGCCCATATTTCACCGCTCTATTACTTTTCCGTTTCTCTCCGATTTAAGCTACCCTAATGATTCTTATAGAATGTCTATATGGATACGGCGCTCCGATTCATTCCATATCATAGTTTCATGGATGGGTTGGTCAAGCGCCGACGTTACCGGCATCTTGTCGGGGCAAAAGACGAGATTGCTGGAATTATCTATCCGGGTGGCCAGCGTGACCTAAGCCGGTGATTTCGCATTTTGCGCCTGCCGCGTTACCTCTCCCAACTCGTATCACATCGGCATATCTGCCTTTGAAGATTTATTCCCTCATTTGGTATAAATGATCGACAATACCTTTCTATCAATAGTTGAATCAATGCCAAATGCATCCTTATATATCCTATATGCCTTGTTGGCTCCTACATCTGCGGCCCGGGTTTTGTTTTTTTACCAGTCAAAGCTCGTAAGCAATGCCCAAAGTCTTGATATCTCTGCGGCCTTGGCGCTGGCGTCCGCCGAAGGTTTATCACATCGCTAAAAACTCGATCTATGGGGTGTTGAGCAACGCGGCGAGGTTGCTTTCTTTAATTGCGGGTCTATGGCCTTTCTTTCCGAAAACCTCTCGTTTCGATAGCTAGGGGATATTGTCAACGCAGATAAAAAAATTATGTTTTTCCCTTGACGAATACCCTACTATGTGATACTGTATACCGGTAATAAGCAGTACAGAATACACGTTGTACAGAATAGCGAGGGGTGATTGTGCTGGAAAACCTGACCGAAATGCTCAAGGGCGTGCTGGAGGGCTGTGTTCTTGAGATCATAAGCCGCGACGAGACCTATGGCTACGAGATCACAAGAAAGCTAAACGCCCTCGGTTTTACGGATGTCGTGGATGGGACGGTCTACACCATTCTGGTACGGCTGGAGAAGAATAAGCTCGTGACTATCAAAAAGAAGTCGTCCGATATGGGGCCGCCGCGCAAGTTTTTTGCGCTCAATGACGCGGGGCGCGAGGAGCTACGTATCTTCTGGGATAAATGGGAGTTTGTCGGGTCCAGAATCAATGAATTAAGGGAGAGTAGATAAATGAATCTTTGGGATAAGGTCACAGGCAACGACATGACCAGAGAGTTAAGAGCGTATGAAGCGCGCGTCCAGGTATTACCCACCGAATATCGAGCGGCATGGGAACAGATCAAGGCTAACCTTTGGTCTCATTCGGATTTTACCGGACGCAACCTCATGCCGATTCTGGGCGGCGTGCTTGGCCTGCTGGAAGAATCGGCTGCGGATGGGCAGAGCGTGCAAGAGATTTTTGACGACGATATCAAGGGCTTCTGTTCAGCACTGGCCGGAGGGGAGGGGGCCAATTCTTATCGGGATAAATGGCGCAAGCAGCTGAACCATACGATCGCCAGAAAATTGGGCAAATAGGAGGATAGTCATGGGCATACGAGATATGATCGAGGGCAAAAAAGAATGGCGGGCGCATGTGGCGCGGGTCAAGACGCTTCCGCAAGATTACCAAATCGTATATAAAGAGTTGCAAAAGTATCTGTATAAGGTTGGCCCTGTCGAGCTGTCCGATGGATTTGGCTTGCTTTCAGGGCTAGTCGACCTCTTTGAAGATGGTGTAGCTGCTGGGAAAGGCGTCCTCGCAGTGACTGGCAGCGACGTGGCGGCTTTCTGCGATGAGCTGATCAAGGACTCGCAAACCTACGCCGACCTCTATCAGGATTCCGTTGACCGGGAAGTGAACAAGGCCATGAAAAAGGTTACGGATAAGGGGAAGCAGGGTTAAAGCCGGAATGGAAAGAGCAATTGAAGTGAAGGGGCTGCGAAAGTCATTCAAAAATTTCGAAGTCCTGAAAGATGTTAACTTCGAAGTCCGCCCCGGCGAGATCTTCGCCCTGCTCGGCTCCAACGGCGCAGGCAAGACCACGACTATCAACATCCTCTCGACGCTTCTGAAGCCCGAAGGCGGGACTGCTGCCGTGAATGGATGGGATGTCGTGAAATACCCCGACAAGGTGCGGCGGTCTATCAGCCTGACGGGGCAGTTTGCCGCCGTGGACGAGGTGCTAACCGGACGGGAAAACATCATATTGATTGCTAAGCTGCGCGGCGTTTTCAATGTTTCTGGGGTTGCCGATGGTTTGCTGAACCGTTTTGGGCTTGCTGACGCTACCAACAAGCGGGCAGCCGCCTATTCCGGCGGCATGAAGCGCAGGTTGGACATCGCTATGAGCCTTGTGGGGGCGCCCGCCGTCATCTTCCTAGACGAGCCGACGACGGGGCTGGACCCTGAAGGGCGGCTGGAAGTTTGGAAAACCGTTAAGGGGCTTGCCGATAACGGAACTACGATTCTGCTGACGACGCAGTATTTGGAGGAAGCAGAGAAGCTCGCCGACAGAATTGCCATCCTTCACGACGGTAGAATTATCGCGAACGGAACGCCGAATGAACTCAAAAAGCTATTCCCTCCCACGAGAGTCGAATATGTGGAGAAGCAACCGTCTTTGGAGGATATTTTCCTTGCGATCATCGGCCGGAAGGAGGGAGTATGAATGAAAACCATTAGAGACACAGGCATCCTGTTCGGGCGCTCTATGCGCCATATTCTGCGCAGCCCCGACACGATCATCACGGTCGCCATTATGCCGATTGCCATCATGCTGTTATTTGTCTATGTGCTCGGCGGCGCGATACAATCAGGAACGGGAAACTATGTGGACTATCTGCTGCCGGGTATTATGTTGATGGCGATTGCCAGCGGCATTGCGTACACGGCGTTGCGATTGTTTACCGATGTGCAAAAGGGGTTGTTTCAGCGATTTCATTCTATGCCCGTCAAGCGCTCTTCGGTGTTGTGGGCCCATGTGCTAACCTCGCTAGTGTCCAACGCCATTACGGCTATGCTGATTATCCTCGTCGCGCTCATCATGGGCTTTCGTTCCTCAGCGGGGTTTCTGCAGTGGCTTTCTATAGCCGGGATACTGGTTCTGTTTACGCTGGCACTGACCTGGATCGCCGTTATTCCAGGATTGACGGCAAAATCGGTGGATGGCGCGAGCGCGTTTTCGTATCCTCTGATTTTCCTGCCGTTTATCAGCTCCGCGTTTGTCCCGACTGAAACAATGCCCGCTGCCATCCGCGCCTTTGCGGAGCATCAGCCGGTGACGTCGATCGTCAACACAATGCGCTCTTTATTAGGCGCGCAGCTTGTCGGTAATGATATATGGATCGCCCTTGCGTGGTGCGTTGGGATTGCAGTTGTGGGCTATCTATTCGCTATGCGAGCGTATCGGCGAATCGCGTGATTGATGCGATTCGTAAATAAGCTTCACGGCTTTAAGATATGAGTATGACGCTGCATGTTATAATGGTAAGGAGAATGCAATCTATTCTCTTTTATTACTAAAGGAGACTCTGCTCATGCAAGATAATGAGAAGACAAGCAACTAGAGGCGGAGTGCAGGCTTTTTCATCGTCGGGCAGCCTGATCGCCCTATTTACTTGCGCGGCGATGCTGCCCATTGCTTTTGCGGCTGATCTTGGTGCTGCAGGCTCAGCAGGTGTCTCATTAGCCCTATGGAATGGCTTCCCACAACGAATACAGAAGTTCTTCCCCTCGTCGGGTGGAGTTCCACAATAGGCACAATAACGCTCCTCTGTCGGAATGACCCTTCCGATCTCCGACGATTGATTGGCCGCCTGTTGGACTGGGATGGACTGATACGCCAAGGCTGCCTCGGCTATCTTTTGCTTCCATGCCTCTTTTTGAGCGCCGGTCACGACGAACTCATATTGCTCGCCATCCTTCATCACGACTCGGATCATGTTGGGGGTAGGCATGAGCAGGTTAAAGTCGTTCCCCGTGATGGCGATCTCCGATAGGGGGATCTCATCGAATTTCGATCCGAAATTAAAAGCATGGGCGATAAAGACGAGCCGCCTGTTCGTCAAAATGAGCTTGCCGCCTTTATCGACCGGCGGAATGTTCAGTTGCTGCATGTTTGCTCGGCCTTCCATGAGGACGGTTTCACCGGGAGCGAGAAAGGCATAGGTGCTTTGTGGCGCAACCGCCGCTATGGGAGCTGCGATCGCTACGGTAGTACCGCTCACTTGCCGCAAAGGAACGCCGCACCGCATGCAGAAATTCATGGCTCCAGCGAGGGAGGCTCCACACTGGCCACATACTCTTTCCGGCATAGATCGCACCACCTTATGCTTGATGCGATCTATGGTAACGAATTTCCATAGAAAAAGCGTCAACTGGGAGTCGACAAAAGAAAACAGCCTGCCGGAGACTCCGGTAGGCTGTCGTTGTTTTGTGCCTATTGGATATTTACCCGATGAGTATCTGTCCCGCCTGATCAAGCCTCTCATTGGCCTCCAGAAAGCTCAACCCATGCTCCATCGCAAACAGGATGATACAATCCCTCTCCACGCGGGGATACAGGCAGTTGTGTCCCGCCGCCTCAATGAGCTTCTACGCCCGCTCCACGTCCAGTCCCATGCCGATACAAAGCCGAAGCAAGGCATCCCTGGCGGGCACGCGCTTGCCCTGAAAGAGCAGATAGCCATAGCTCCGTTCAATGTCCGCGCGGCGGATCACCTCGGCGCGTTCCAGGCCGCTATGCTCGATGGCCTCCTGGAGGAGCTTTTGAAACTCCAGATCGACGAACTGCTCTTTCGAATCTTGCAGCAGCGCCGACAGATCGGAAGTCTTGCCGATCTTATTGGCCAGCTCGTCCGTGATTTTTGCCATGCTCACACCCCATATGCTACGATTCCATTACATAGAATTCCGCAAGGCGATACAACGGGGTGGGGTTGCGCCTCATAATGGGAAAGCGCTAAACGACCAAGAAGTTATCTATGCTATATTTTCACAAGAATGCGAGTGCGGCATTGCCCCAAAGATGTCGCGGTATATCGCATCATCTCCTGTACAATTAGCAGTACAAGGGGAGGAAACGACATGAAGAACAACGAATGGTTTGAGAAATGGATAGAAGAGATCAAGCTAATTATCGAGAAACTAGGAGAACAACTTACAGCGTTTTCTCATCGTGGCATTCAAGTAATGCCCAGCGGAAGATGGCTGAATTGGAGAGCGACTATTGGGCCCACGACATGCGAGTTTTGTAAAAGGCAAACGGCAAGATCATTGATCTGCAAAACTATTTTGCGACGCTCCCTTTGCAAGGGGAGATCCCTACCGAGCCGCCCGCACATCCCAACTGTCGGTGCAAAATCTTACCTCTACCGGCAATGAAAGCCGGCACGGCGACTATGCAAGGGCAAGAAGGCGCGGATTGGTATCTTGTCGTGCTTCATGGGTTACCTGCATACTACATAACGAGAGAAGAAGCGAAGGCGCGAGGGTGGGTTCAGAAAAAAGGGGAATCTGGATGAAGTGGCTCCAGGCATGATGCTGCAAGGAGGCGTTTTTTGGAATGACCGCGGAAACCTACCGGACGCTCCGGGTCGCGTTTGGCAAGAAGCAGACATTAACTATACGCATGGCTATCGAGGAGATCATCGAATTCTGTACAGCAATGATAGCCTGATCTTTGTCACGTATGATCACTATGAAACATTCTACGAAATCGTCATATAAGCGGGCTTTTACAATGGAGGAATGGATCCGTGTCGATATTGACTTTAGTAATTGCAAACGTTGGCAGGACTTGCACGAAGAACTAAAGCAGAAACTAGAATTTCCAGATTTTTACGGGAAAACGAAGGTGTCGGCCATTTGTGGCGACGGTACCCCCGTTAATGCGATGGTATACATCACGAACCCCAAGATTCAGCTTGCCGCATATCCTCCTCGGGGGTAATTGGAAGCTATCGGGGAGGCTTATCAATCCCTCGGGCTGTCGGAGCAACCATTGAATACTGCACTGGCGCAGACAAAAGCATCCATTAAGCAGCGGGAGCGGCGGCAAGCAGCTCGTGACGAATCCTCCAGATAGACTATCGCGGAATGACCGAGGGGGTAGTCTGCCCATTTGAGGCTTAGTCGCTCCGCCGCTCTATTACCAGCCGGTAAGAGAGAACGTTACCTACCGGGAAAAAGAATGATATCTCCAGAAAGCAGGTGTACGGCATGATTATACTCGGCATCGACCACGGTTTCGGTTGGATCAAGGCCCGACAGTGTTCCTTTCCGGTCGGTATCATACATTGTGACCATGAGCCATTCCAGCAGCGCGATTGTGTTTCGCCTTCAGAAAGGCATAGCTTACATACGAACTCACCGCGTACTGATTTAGGAGCCATCTAACTTTGCATACCCACTTTGTGGGCGATTTATCAGGTGTACTCCCGTATGGTATTTGGCTTTAAGCGTCTGCAATGCTACTGTACGATGTCTATTCCATCAGAAACAATACCGTAATAGGTATCGCCGTTTTCATCGTAGCTTTCAAGCACGCCGGATATTTCAATTATCGTCCCGTCGACCGGATAGTCATCAGGGTATTTGTAATCCCCCTTCCATGTGAATTCAAGTCCTTCTTGACAACAAGCTGTCGCGTCTTCAATGATGACAAAGTGGTAGTATTGCTCCGTATCCTCAAAATAGCTGGCGTAATAAGGCCTGTTCATCCTGATGGTTTTTCCGATATAGCGATCCGGCTCCATCATGATGTTGTAAACTTCGGCGTACATCATCGTGCTGCTAAGCATCGTCAAGTCCACCACGTCGCCGTCTTTGGCTCGCGGCGGCTTCGGCGCGGGCATCGCCGTTGCTTCCGGAGTGTCTTGCGGCTTTGGCATTTGATCTGGGCCGATGAGGGTGATCGCCGGCGCACTATCATCCAAGGGCGGCGCGCTTGTCTGCGTTCATCCGGACAGCATCAGGGCGACCGACAGCAACACGATATTCCATATACAGTTTCTTCTCATTTTGCACCTCCCAACTTACCTAATAGAAAGAATATGCCGAAGGCGGCGATGTCCACCGCCACGATGGTTGAGCTCACCGGCGTGCCCGCGAGGATCGAGATCAGGGTGCCCAGCGCGGCGCAGAATACCGATAACGCCGCAGAGCAAATGGTCACAGCTTTAAAGCTCCTGAAAACGCGCATAGCGGAAAGCGCCGGGAAAATCACCAGCGCGGAGATCAGCAGCGAGCCGACCAGGTTCATCGCCAGCACGATGACCAGCGCGATCACGAAGGCGATGAGCAGGTTGTAAACGCCCGCGTTGGTGCCTGTCGCCCTGGCAAAGCCCTCGTCAAACGTCACGGCGAAGATCTTATGATAGAACAGGAGAAACACCGCGATTACCGCGACCGACATGCCGACGCACAGCCAGACCTCCGTCATCGTCAGGGTCAGGATCGAGGTCGAGCCAAACAGCGTCGCGCAGACGTCGCCCGACAGGTTGGACGACGTGGAGAAGATGTTCATCAGCAGGTAGCCCACCGCCAACGAGCCCACCGAGAGCATGGCGATCATGGCGTCGCCCTTGATCTTCGCGTTCTGCCCCGTGCGCAGGAGCAGTATGGCGAAAAGGACGGTTACCGGCGCGACTAGAAGCATCTCGTTGGATAGGTTCAAAATAGCCGCGATGGTGATCGCGCCGAACGCCACGTGGGACAGCCCGTCGCCGATGAACGAAAAGCGCTTCAGCACCAGCGTGACGCCCAGCAGCGAGGAGCACAGCGCGATCAGCACCCCGACGATCAGGGCGTAGCGCACGAAGGGATATTCAAAATAGAGCGCCAGCTTTTCAAGGATGAAGCCCATCACGCCTCACCCCCGTTCAAATGCGCGAAGATTCTGCCGGGCTTGCTTTGCGCGTAGTCGCTTTTCTTCCCAAAGAATAGAGACGCGTGGCTGCCGATGTGCAGGATGTGGCTGGCATATCGAAGCGCCGAGGCGATATCGTGCGAGATCATGATGACGGTGATGCCGACCCGCGCGTTGAGCTCCTCGATCAAGGCATACAGGCTCTCGGCCGCATTCGGGTCCAGCCCCGCGACCGGTTCGTCCAGCAGCAGCAGTTTGCGCGTGGCGCACAGCGTGCGGGCCAGCAGTACCCGCTGCTGCTGCCCGTCGGAGAGTTCGCGGTGGCAGCGCCCGGCAAGATCCGCGGTGCCCAGCCGTTCCATATTGGCCGCGGCCGGGCGCTTTTCCTCCAGGCGGTAGTACGGGCGCAGCCCGCAGCGGTTCAGGCAGCCGGACAGCACGATCTCCCGGACGGACGCGGGAAAATCCCTCTGCACCACGGTCTGCTGGGGGGAGGTAACCGATCTCGTCCGGGTTCAGGCCGTCGCCCGTGAGCACGCGCCCCGCGATGGGCGGCATGAGGCGCAGAAGCGTCTTCATCAGCGTGCTTTTGCCGGAACCGTTTTCGCCGACGATGCACAGATAGTCCCCGGTATGCACGGCGAAGGATAGCTCCTTTACGATGCTGTTTCCCTCGTAGCCGAGGGTTAGATTCTCACAGGCGAGCAGCGCCATATCGTCCCTCCTCCGGTATTGCAGCGCTTCTTTCAAGGTTTCAAGATTCTTTTCCATTTCTCCAAGATAGGTCGCGCACGCCGATACGCCCGACGCGTTCACGGATTGCAGGGAATCCAGCACCAGGATCTTCTGATCCTTGTCCTGCGTGTTCTGCAAAAACGTCTTGGCGATGGACTGATCGGACGTTTCGATCGAGATCACGGCGGGCAGCTTCAGCTCGTCGGTCTTGTTCGCCAGGAAAACGACGGTCTCGAAGCTGGCTTCGGTTTCGGCGGAGCAGCCGGCAAAGGCCGCGTAGTAGTCCAGCCCGTAATCGTCCACCAGATAGCGGAACGGAAAGCGATCGCCGAACAGGAGCGTCTTGTAGGATGCGGCGCTCACGACCTCCTGGTACCGGGCGTCCAGCGCGTGTAGCTTGTCGTTGTAGGCCGCGGCGTTGGTAACATAAGCGTCCGCGTTCTCCGGATCGAGCTTGCCAAGTGCCTGCACGATGTGCGCGCAGAGCGTTTGCGCGTTGCGCAGGGAAAGCCTACGTGTTCGTCCAGTTCGGTCTCGTCGTGGTCATGTCCGTCCTCGTGATCATGATCGGCGGCATCGTGGTCTTCCTC
>JAVBNW010000150.1:0-28533 GCA_031551255.1 Eubacteriales bacterium
TATTGATGTACTGCGGCCTGATGGACAACGTGTGTCCGCCTTCCACACAGTTTGCGGCGTACAATAAAATCACCAGCCCGAAGGATGTCGTGATCTATCCCGATTACGGCCACGAGGGCATTCCGAATCTGGACGATCGCACGTACCAATACATGCTTCAAATGCTGTAAACAACAGGCCGCCCGCGCGTTTTGCGCGGGCGGCCCGTTTCAGGCGCATGAGCGGAGCTTTGTGTCCATTTAAGTTGGGCCATAGGAGCAAACGCGTACCGGAGGTGCCATATGATCAACAAAAGCCTCTCCACAGTCGTCGATATCCCCTTGGAAACGATCCGGCGCATCGTCTGTGAAGCGGGCATTCGCGATGATATCCTGTCCATAGGAGAGCCGGTGGCCTGGGTGGTGCAGTCCTACAAGATCATGCTTGCAAACCATCGAACGCTGCTGCTTCAATTTTGCCATCAGAATTTTTCGGATCAGGCATTTGTCGAAAGCAGGGTGAGCGCGATTGAGATGCTTAGGCAAATCGGCATTCCCCAGCCGGCGGTCCTTTCGTATGCTTCGGACGACGCGGAATACGGGCTGCGCTATATGTTGAGCGAGGATCATGCGGGCACACAACTGTTCCATAGGCATCCCAACACCGATTCGATGCAGCGAGTAAAGATGTATAGGGCCGTCGCGGAGGCGTATGGCAAAATTCACGGGGTGAAGAACGATTGGGCGGGCATTTGGGATGGAAAGCCGGATAAAAGAAAGTATTCTATTCACCCCTCGCAGTTCTACTATGGGGCGGAAATACAGAACGGCAGCAACAGGCAGCTGTTCGACCATAAAATGATTACAAGCGGTACCTATGAGCGCATTTGCGCGGCGTGGGAGAGCAATCTCGATTTTCTTGTGGATAGAGAAGTATCCTTGGCGCATGTGAATTCTTTCCCGTGGAACATCAGGATCGCAAACGACGACGAAAACTATGCCGTCTTAGGCGTAAGCGGCATAGAGTTCATGTGGTGGGACCCTATGTACGACGTGGCCAATTTGCTGTACCCGCCCTTTATGGATATCACGCAGGACGAGCGAAATGCTTTTTTAGGAAGCTATGGCCATCCGCTCAATGAAAGAGCGATCGGCCTTTATAGGCTTCTGAATCGCATTTTAGCCCTTGCCAACTGTTTTATGGCGCCGGTTGCGGATGAGCAAGGCGATCGATGGGTTTCCGAGCACATCCACGAGCTGGATCTAATCCTCGCTGAGATTTCCTAAGCGCCGCGATGCGGAAAGAATGCGCGATGGCATAGCGCATGCATGACATGGAGGACGATGACGTGTCCGAAAAGAATAAATCCAGTTGGAACGAGGGAGCGGAAAAGTACTCCGCGTATCACCATTCACAGGAACAGATCGACCGCATTATACGGCAACCGACAGCCGCCTTCCACCATACCACATGGCAACTCATCCACGAGTACGTGCCTGACTTGCGTGGGAAGCGAATTTGCGTTCCGTCAAGCGGCGACAATCACGCCGTGTTTGCGTTTGCGCTGCTGGGGGCCAAGGTAACATCGTGTGACATTGCGGAAAATCAGCTGTCCAACGCGCGTAGAGTCGCGGACCAATACGAATGGGGCGACGCAATCGAGTTTATTTGCGCCGATACCATGAAACTTGAAGGAATCGCAGACGATTGCTATGATTTCGTCTATACATCCAACGGGGTGCATGTTTGGATCGACGATCTTAACGCCATGTATCGCAACATATACCGCGTTACAAAGCCGAACGGGGCGTATATCATGTACGAAATTCACCCATTCCAACGCCCGTTTAACGACGATGCGAGTATCGTTAAGCCTTACGACGCCGTCGGCCCGTATGAAAGCGACAGTGAAATCACGTTTGCATGGCGGGTTATGGACATTGTAAACGCGCTATGCGGTTCAGGGTTCGCGATTCAGCGCGTGGAGGAGATGTTCGCGGAAAAAGACTACGATTGGCCTTTTTGGATCAGCCTGGAAGACAGGCTAAACGGCGTGACGGCTGCGCGCGAAGAGGTCGACCGCATGCACGATTGGCGCAAAAACCCCATGGCCGCGCTGCCGAACTGGATCGGCATCGCGGCAAAAAAACCTTGTCCGTAGCACTCTGTGCTGAGTGGGGGCGCAAGCTGCGACGATGTGCCGCGTTGCCCATTCCGCCGGCCTATGGCGGCTTTTAGGTATTTTCATACCGACGAGGAAAGCGAGGCGTGTTTTTATGTGGGATTACCGGTTTTCCATGCAAGTTGCGCACGACTGTTCCGATAGGGATTTGTTATTTGTACGCCAGTTGGGCATCGAAAGGGTGTACCTGTGGCTGCCGGAAGAGAAACATAACTTGTCCGACGTACGCGCGCTTAAGCAGCGCATCGAAGACAATGGGCTCATGTTGCACAATGTCTTAAGCGGCAGGGTTGCCAAGCATCCGTCTATCCACCTGGGCCTCCCCGACAGGGACAGGGCGATCGGCCAATTTGCCGATTTCCTCCACTTGCTTCGCGAAGCGGATATTAGGAACACCACGTTTACGTGGGAGCCCGATCAGGTATGGTCGACCGGGGGCGACGGCGCCAGCCGTTATTCTCCCTCGCGCTACGTCGTTTCGGAAGATTTGGCCGCCCGCGCGTACACCCATGAGCGCCTATACACCCGCGAAGAGTTGTGGGATAATTTTGAGCATTTCATGAAGGAGATCATCCCCGTGGCGGAGGAAACCGGCGTGCGCCTCGCGTTGCACCCCAACGACCCGCCGGTGGATTTCCCCATGGGCGGGGTGCCCGCGCTCATTCGCAGCTATAACGATTACAAGAAGGCGTTTTCCATCGCCGCAAGCAAGGCGCTGGGCATGGAGTTTTGCTGCGGCTGCTGGCTGGAGGGCGGCAAGGCGTTTGGCGACATACTCAAAGGGCTTGAGGAGTGTGTCAAGGACGACAGAGTCATCATCGTACACTTTCGCAACATCGATAAGCCCTTGCCGGACTTTACCGAGACATATCTGGATAACGGCTATTTCAGCATGTACGACATTATGAAGGTGCTGTGCGACGCAAACTACCAAGGCGCCATCACGCTGGATCACACCCCCGCTATGGCGGACGGCCCGGAGAAGTTCGCGCCACGCGCCTATGCCATCGGTTATATGCGCGCGCTCGCGGAAAGGGCGGTCGCGGAAAGAAAGTAGGCATCTGCTTTGCCGATGCGATATAGTCGGCCAACCCAAAATAAAGAGCAATCGAGCGGATCTTTTCCCGCATGGCGGCGTCGAGTTTAGGTTAGCGTAGCTTAAGGCATTTCACGCCGAAGGCGTATCCTGAAGGATCGCTTCCTTACGCCTTCTTGCCCTGCGAAAAAAACCTCTCGCTCGCCTGCCCCGTTTTTGAAGTTGACCGATCATTAAAGGAATGCCCCCTCGCGGGCATTCCTTTTTCTAGCGAATGGGATCGCGGCGGGGCCTGCGGCAACCGCTATTTACACCCCGTCAACCCTCGGTTTGTGTGGGGGGAGGAGAGCTTTAAAATCCGAAGCCCTTGATGTCCTCGGATTTTACGATGCGCTCCGTATCCAAATCCTCGCCGATGCCGGGGGCTAAGTTCATCAGCAAAAAACCGTCGTCCGTCAGGCGATTTTCCTTATAGAACCACGTCTTTTCGGGAATGTGGTGCAGAAGGTATTCGACATAGGGGCACACCTGCGGCGAGGAGGCGGCCACTACCTGCATCGCGGGCAGCAGCGCGTGGCCGTGCGGAATGAGGCGCGCGCCGTACATTTCGCAAAGATCCGCGATGCGCAGCGTTTCGGTGATGCCGCCGCACCACTCCGGGTCGGACTGCATTACGTCGAAGGTGCCCTTCTTTAGGTAGTGGTTTACCTCCATACGGGTGTAGAGATGCTCGCCGGAGGCCAGCGGCACACGGGTTTCCGCCTTTAAGATGTCGTAGCCGTCTTCCAGGTGTTGACGCAGCACTTCCTCCACCCACACCGGCCGGACGGCCTCAAGTTCCAGGAATAAACGCTTGGCGTACACCGTGTCCCAACCCATCCAGCAGTCGAACATCAACTCGTAATCCGGGCCGACCGCCTCGCGCACGGCAAAGGCCATGTCGAGGTTTTTTCGCATGCCTTCCATGCCGTCGCCCGGGCCGTAGCGGAAAAACCACTTCTGCGCGCGCACGCCCATGCCCTTGACCCAAATCGCCCGCTCGGCGGCCCTTTTCGGCTCGATCGAGAAGCCGAGCATGCTCATATAGGGCATGAGGCGCTCTCGTCCTCCGCCGAGCAGCTTGTATACCGGCTGGCCGAGAATCTTGCCCTTCAGATCCCACAGCGCGATGTCCACGGCGCTGATCGCCATCATCATCACGCCCGAGCGGCTGTGGCGCTCAAAACGGCTCATAATATCCCACAGCATACGGTTTTCGAGGGGATCGCGCCCGATGAGGTGCGGGGCAAGGCCGTCTACGATCGTCAACAGCTGCGAGCGGTAGTCGATCGGCCCATGCGTGCCCTCGAAGCCCTCATCGGTGACGATGGTGAGAAACGCCTGGGACAACAGGCCGTTTTTTCTTTCGCCCGGCCCCTTCAGCGACGGCCTGCGCTCGCCCGTACGGTATTCGTCGTAAAAATCCAACGGGCCTACCTGGCGGTCTTCGTGCTGATATTTCGGGGAAAACTCCATCGTATGCAGGGTGATCTTTACGCCGGTTATCTTCATGGGCCGTCCTCCTCCTACTTTCCGGATATATTCAATACTACTATAGCTTGTGAAAATGAACTTGACAACCTTTTCGCAAGCCGGATTTTGCCCAGGGTAAATGTTTTGCCGCTTCACACTGTGTTCGCTTGCAAACAAGTGTTTGGATAGGTATACTGATCAAAAACGATCGTTACAAGGAGGATGCGGCATGATCTATTGTAAAATGGGGCGTACTGGGGTAGATGTTTCGGCAGTGTCGCTGGGCGCGGAGCATTTGGTGGATAAGCCGTTCGAGGAGGTGCGCGAGGTCGTCGACGCGTGCCTGGATTACGGCGTCAACTATATCGACGTGTTCATGCCGCAGGCCCAGGTGCGCGATTTTATCGGCAAGGCCCTTGCGGGCAAGCGCGACAAGGTGATGCTCGCGGGGCACTTGGGGTCGATCCTTACGGACGACGGCCAGTACGAGCGCTCGCGGGACGGCAAGCGCGCCATCGCCCATATCGACGACTTTCTTAAACGCCTGGGTGGAGAATGTGTAGATATTTTAACCATCCACTTTGTCGATGAAATGGAAGACGCCGACCGCGTGCTCGCGCCCGGAGGGCTTCTGGACATCGCCAAAGACCTGCAAAAGCAGGGCAAGGCCCGCTTTATAGGCCTTTCTTCGCATGTGCCCTCGGTGGCGAAGCGAATCGTGGCCACGGGCGCGATCGACGAAGTTCTCTTCACGGTAAATCCGCTACACGATACGCTTGGAGACGTGGTGATCGACGCACTGTTCGAAGACAAATCCTATGCGGATGTTACCGGCGGCCGCTCGCCCGAGCGCGCGGAGTTTTTCCTGGAGTGCAGGCGGCAGGGTACGGCCGTGGTATCGATGAAGACATACGCCGCGGGCAGGCTGCTTGCGCCGGACGCGCCGCTGGGGGTTAAGCTTACGCCCGTGCAGTGCATCCACTACGCGCTTTCGCAGGCCGGCGTGTGCGCGGCTGCGGTGGGGTTGAAAACCCGCGCCGAAGTCAAGGCGGCCATGGCGTATTTGGACGCTACGGACGAAGAAAAAGATTTTTCCGCGATCAGCCAGTCGAAAATGTTCGGGCAGAGGGGCGCGTGCATGTATTGCAACCATTGCCTGCCTTGCCCGGCGGGCATCGATATCGCCGAATCCACCCGCATTCTCGATGCCGCAAAAGGCGGCGTCACCCCGGCTTTGAAGCAGGCGTTTGCGGAGCTGAACGTCAATCCGGCTGCCTGCATTGAATGCGGCGCGTGTGCCGAGCGCTGCCCGTTTGGGGTGGATGCTCCCGCCAATATGCGCGCTGTTGCGGAGCTGATGAAGTAGTGTACGAAGAAGCGCTTGCGCTGTTCAGCGAGCCGGTAGCGCGGTGGTTTGCATCGGAAATGGGCCCGCCGACCCGCACACAGGCGCTCGGCTGGCCCGTCCTTAACGGAGGCGGGCACGCGCTCGTGTGCGCGCCCACCGGCACCGGCAAGACGTTATGCGCATTTTTGCGCTCGATCGACCGCCTGCTCGCGCTGGCGAAGCGCGGCGAGTTGGACGACGGCGTTAGGGTGCTGTACATATCGCCGCTCAAGGCATTGGGCAACGACATCGAGCGCAACCTGGATTTTCCGCTCGAGGGCATTGCCAAGCTCGCGCCCGAGGCGCAAGGCATCCGCAAAATGGTGCGTTCCGGCGATACCCCGGCAAGCGAGCGCCGCCGCATGGCGGGGCGCCCGCCACATATTTTGATTACGACGCCCGAATCGCTGTACCTGCTTTTGACATCCCAGGCGGCGGAGTTCATCTTCGACAAACTCGAAACCGTGATCGTGGACGAAGTGCATGCGCTGCTGGACGGTAAGCGCGGCACGCATTTGTCCCTTTCGCTGGAGCGGCTTTCGCGCATCGCAGATTATCAGCGCGTGGGGCTGAGCGCTACGGTCGAGCCCATGAGCGAGGCCGCTCATTTTCTCGGGGGCAACGGCCGCGAAGTTACGGTGGTGGATGCCCGCGCCGATAAGAAGCTCGACGTGCTCATCGAGTGCCCCGCGCAGGATTTTCGCGTACTGCCCGAGCATTCCATCTGGCCGGAGGTCGCCAAAACGGTATACAACTACGCCTCCGCGCAGCGGCAAACGCTGGTATTTTGCAACAACCGCATGATTTCCGAAAACGTGGCGACTGCGGTGAACCGCCTGGCGGAGGATCCGCTGTTTGCCGCAACCCATCACGGCTCGCTGGACAAGGCGCGCCGCCTGGAGACGGAGGAGAATTTCAAAGCCGGCCGCCTGCGCTGTCTGTGCGCAACTTCATCGCTCGAGCTTGGCATCGATATAGGCTCGGTAGATCTCGTCATACAAATCGCATCGCCAAGGTCCGCGTCTCGCGGCCTGCAAAGGCTGGGTAGGGCGGGGCATCGCCCGGGCGAAACCAGCGTGATGCGCATTTTGCCGCGCACGCCCTCCGACGCACTGGAAAGCGCGCTGGTGGGCCGTCTGATGCTTGCAGGCGACGTGGAGAGCATGTTTGCGCCCAAGCTGTGCTTAGATGTGCTCGCGCAGCACGTCGTTTCCATGGCCTGCCGCGAGGAATGGCGCGTGGAGGATATTTTATCCCTCGCGCGCGGCGCTTACGCATATAGCGATCTTACTAAGGACGACCTTTTGCGGGTGCTTAAAATGCTGCGCGGAGACTACGAGCACGCCGCAGGGCGGGATGCCCGCCCCCGGATCTACTGGGATGAAAACGAAGGTACCGTCAGGGCCGACCAATACGGCCGCATGCTTGCAACGCGCGGCGGAACCATTCCGGATAGGGGGCAATACCCCGTCATCACGGCCGAAGGCGCGCGGGTCGGCGAGCTGGACGAGGAGTTTGTGTTCGAGGCGCGCATGGGCGACAGGTTTACGCTCGGCGCGTTTACTTGGGCGATCGTGCGCATTCAGCACGATCGGGTGGTTGTCACGCAATCGGGCGATCATGCCCGCGCGCCGTTTTGGCGCGGGGACGGCATCGGAAGACCCTCGGAAACCGGCGAAAAGTACGGCCGGGAGATGGCGCTGATCGAGCGCCAGCAGGATATCGCCGCCCACATCTCCGAGCGCTTTCCGGTGGACGGCGCAAGCGCCCGCGCGATTGCTAGGCTTATGGAGGCGCAGCTTACGATCACCGGCTGCCTGCCCACCGACCGGCGCGTACTTGCAGAGCACTTCAAAGATGAATCCGGCGAATGTTTCCTGGCCATCCACTGCTTGCTGGGCGGCAGAGTCAATCAGGTGTTGGCCTTTGCGCTGCGCGACGTCGCCATGCGCCTGACGGGCAAGGATGCGCAGGCCTACCACAACGATGATGGGCTGATGCTGCATGTGATAGGCGAGAAGGATCTGCCGGGCGGCCTGCTCGAGTCGGTCGATCCGGATGGCGTGCGCGCGGTTTTGCTAAGAGACCTGCCGGGCACGCCGCTATTCGCGATTCAATTTCGCCAGGCGGCGGCCATCGCGCTGATGCTCGGCGGTGGTAGGGCGGGCAAGCGCACGCCGCTGTGGGTGCAGAGGCTCAGAGGCGCCGAGGCGCTTTCCCGCGCGGCCGAGGCGAGCGATCATCCGATGGTAATCGAGACGTACCGCCAGTGCATCGACAGGATGTTCGAGGTGGATCGCGCCATCCGGCTGCTTCGGGATATCCGTTCGGGCGAAGTAAAGGTTGTGGAGGCACGGCCGGAGAACCCTTCGCAGCTTACGCGGGAGCTGCGCCAGCAACTGGTGGAATTTCACACATATTACGAGGCGCTTCCCGCCGACATTGCGGCGAAGGGCGCGCTCACCGTGCTGGATGCGGTCGCCCCGCCCAAAGAGGCCATAGCGCGCGAGCCTCTTTCCGCGAAGGATGAAGATGGTTTATACGCGCTATTGCTCAAGTGTGGCGCGCTGCCGCTCGATGCCCTTGCGGGCATTGTAACGCTCGTGGGCGAGCTGCTCGGCAGCGGCCGCGCGCTTAATGTGCAGGGCCTTTTGGTTGCAAGGCACGAGGCGCAGGCCTTGGCCGACGGCCTTGAGGGCGACGCAGGCAAACTGCGCCCCTTTTTACAGCGTTATTTGCGCGCAGTTGGGGAGGCAAAGGAAGCCGATCTTGCGCGCTTTGGCTCGGCGTGGCGGGAGGCGATGGAAGGGCTTGCTTCGGAAGGCATCGTCACGGCATATAACCGGGATGGCCGCATACATTACGCGCTGGTGGAGGATGCGGTCCGCGCGATTTCCGTTCGGACGCAGCAGCTGCGCGCGCAGATCAATACCGTGGAGGATGGCGCTTACGCGGCGATGCTTCCGGTGTGGCAGCAGGCGCAGGGCGCCATCCCGGCATCGCGCTTTGAAGACGCGATGAAACCGCTGTATGGCCTATACTTAGATACGGAGCTTTGGGAGGGAGCGGTATTGCCGGCGCGTGTGACGGGTTACCGCCCGAGGGATCTTGATCAGGCGCTGCTGACCGGCGAGCTTATTTGGCGCGTCAGCGAAGGCAAAACGGCCTTTTTTCCACCTGAGGATGCGTTTCTTCCCCCGCAGGAGGGGGATGGAGCCGTATACCGGGCGCTGCTCGAGAGTGGAGCGCAGTTTATGCGCCAGCTTTCCAGGAAAACCGGCATCGCTGGCGCCGAATTGGAGCGGGAGCTTCAGCACCTTGTTTCGCAAGGGCTTGCCGTGTGCGACGGGTTTGCGCCGATGCGCGATCGCAGGATGCCCGGCGACGCGAAGCACGCCGCCAGGGCGCGGTCGATCGAAATAGCGCGGGAGGGCCGCTGGGAGGCGGCGGGGATGCCCGCGCCCCTTCCACCCGACAGAGAGCTCGCGAGGCTGTTCGACCGCTTTGGCGTCGTGTCGCGCGAATGCGCGGCTCGCGAGGGCATAGAATGGCAGCCGCTCATGGATGCGCTCAGGAATATGGAGTTTGCCGACGAAGTGCGCCGTGGGTACTTCGTCAGGGGCCTTAGCGGCGCGCAGTTTGTGCGAACGACGCAATTTGAAAGGATCATCCGCATGCTCGCTCAGCCCGAAGGTACGCAGGTTTTATGCGCCGCCGATCCGGCGCAGGCGTACGGACAGCTGCTTTCAGGCGCGGGCTTTATGTGCGTGCCGGGTACGGCCGTGGTGCTGATGCAAGGCGAACCCGTCCTTGTCGCCGAAAGGCGGGGCGAGGTGATCAGGCTGCTCGGCGGCGTGTCCAAGCTCGGCGAGGCGCTCGCCGAGCTCGCTAAGGCCTTTCAGGAGAAGCGGATATGGCCAGGCCGAGCCCGGATTACGGCAAAAACCGTGCCCGACGGCGCGCAGGATGCGCTCAGGGAGGCGGGCTTTTTGCCGGATATGCTTGACTTTACGCTGTGGAGGGATTAGGGCGTATCCATAAACCATTATCGGCCATCTGCGCAGCCCTTTTTCCGGCGTCGCGTTGCGTTCAACGTAGCTGCCGGCCACGCCTCGCTCCCCCCCTCGCAGGACGGGAAAAATCTTGCGCTGCTGGAAAATTCTGTTTGCAGGGAGACATCTTAGTGATCAGCCACAATTATCAATACGGTTTGATGCGGATCTTTTTCCATTCGGCTTTGTCGCTTTCCGCTTGATGTAGCGCTGCTGTGTCTGCGCTACGTCTCCTTGCCGGACGAAAAAATCTCTCGCGCGAAACCGCATTTCCAGCTGTGTCAAAGCACTATACATGTGTCAAAATTATGATCTGCCATCATAGAGATCTTCGTTCTCTCCCCAAATAAAAACAGCAAAATTGTTTGCTCAAAATTCAAGTAATAAAAGGGGATCAGCAAGCATGACGAGGCGGGAAGTTGCGCGCGAGATTTATCGGGCGGCCCATATTACCGGAATATTTACCCTGCGCTCGGGCAAGATCTCCAACGAATATTTCGACAAATATTTGTTCGAGGCCGACCCTGCATTGCTGGGGGAGATCGCCGTGCACATGCGAGATCTCATTCCGGACGATGCGCAGGTGCTGGCAGGGCTCGAAATGGGCGGGATTCCCATCGCCACGGCGCTATCTCTCGCAAGCAGCCTGCCCGCGGCGTTTGTGCGCAAAAAAGCAAAGGAATATGGCACGTGCAAGCTTGCCGAAGGCGCGAATGTGCAGGGGAAGCGCGTATGCGTGATCGAAGACGTGGTGACCACGGGCGGGCAGATTGTGGAAAGCGTGCGCGAGCTTCGGCGGCGGGGCGCGCAGGTGGATACGGTGCTTTGCGTCATCTTGCGCGATGATGCGGCGGTGGGGATTCTCGCAAGAGAAGGGCTCGCGCTCAAACCTGCGTTTACGATGCAATTCATCAAGGAAGCGGCCGGAGAAAGCGCAATGCAGTAACAACGCCGAGAAGTTCAACGATAGGCCGCCAATGTGCGCGGCGGTCGCGCATGCACGGGTTGCTTACAGCGTGTACCGTTTAAGCGGCGCATGTTCGCTCTTTTTCTCGGGCGCAAATCGTGGTACAATGGCAAACATGGAAAAGCTTCTGAGTCGCCGCGTTGCCGATGCGATGGAGAGGTGGCCGTGGCGGGGCCGCCGCGTAATCTGCGCCGTGTCGGGTGGGCCGGATTCCGTAGCTCTATTGCGCGTTATGCTCGATACTGCCGATGCGCTCGGCTTTACCGTCGTTGGCGCTTGTCATTTTGAGCACGGTATACGCGGGGAAGAATCCGAAGCCGACATGCGCTTTGTGCAGGCGCTGTGCAAACAGTGGGATGTGCCTTTGTACATTGAAAGAGTGAAGCTTCTTCCGGATCAGGGCGCTCTGGAGACGGCGGCGCGGGAAGCCCGCCGCGCGTTTTATTTCCGGGCGATGGCCGCGCTGAAGGCGGATGGGTGCGCGCTGGGCCATCACGCGGACGATCAGGCGGAGACGGTTCTTATGCATATGCTCAGGGGAGCGCGCGCGCCGCTGGGCATGCGCGTATGCGAAGGCCCGCTGCTTCGGCCGCTGTTATACGCAACCCGCGAGGAAATTTTAGATTACTTACAGGAAAAAAACCTCGTCTTTCGGCAGGATGCCACAAACCTTGTGGCGGATAATCCTCGCAATGCCTTAAGGCTTAAGGCCATGCCGGTGCTCAGCGCGTGGTACCCTGGCGCCGCTGCGGCTCTTGGTAGAATGGCCGATTATGCCAGGGAAGACGACGATTGCCTTGAGCGGCTTGCGACCCAATGGCTGAATCAGCACCGGGAAGGCGACCTCGTGCGGCTCTTGACGCCTCTTCCCGACGACGCGGTGCTTAGGCGCGCTCTGTGCGCATATGCCAAAGGCTTTGGCGCGGACGAAATCGGGCACAACATCGTAAGCCGGCTTATGGATCTTGCAAAGGCAGGCACGGGCGCAAGGCTTGCGATGCGCGGCTTTTCCTTTGAAAGATCTACGGAGGGTATTTTGCCGGTGGGCGATTCGTTGCCTGCCGAGCCTGTCGAGTTCTCAGCGCGCGGCGTGCAGGAGCATCCTAATACCGGCTGGCGGTTTTTGTCGGCCATTGTGCCGGCGGTTGCGAGCTTTGGCGGCGCGCGGGGCTTCGTGCAGTATTTCGATGCGGACGAGCTTCCCGCGCTGATGCTCAGGTCGCGTCTTCCGGGAGACGTCATGCGGCCCTTCGGCGCGCCGGGCCACAAACCCCTCAAGGAGATCTTCATCGACAGGAAGGTGCCTAGAGCTCTGCGCGATGCGATTCCGCTGCTGGCGAGCGGCGACGAGATTATTTGGGCCGTAGGGGTTGCGCGCGCAAACTGCGCCGCGGTTACGGACGGTACGCTGAGGATTTTGCGCGTTGAATATCTGGCGGATGCATAACGAACGCGACACATATACTGAAAGGAGAGATTGCTTTGGCTTATGATATGATGGGCGATACTCAGCGCGTATTGGTAACGCGCGAGGATATCGCCCGGCGCGTTGCCCAGATGGCGGAGCAAATCAACCGCGATTACGAGGGCAAGGATTTGGTAATGGTAGGCATTCTCAAGGGCGCCGTGATTTTTTACACGGAGCTGCTCATGCAGATTCGCCTGCCCGTGGCGGTGGACTTTATGTCGATTTCAAGCTATGGCACGAGCTCGAAATCTTCCGGCGTCGTGCGCATCCTTAAGGATTTGGATAACGGCGTGGAAAATAAGCACGTGCTGGTTGTGGAAGATATCGTCGATACCGGGCTTTCGCTTAAGTACATCATCGAGAATCTTACCGTAAGAAGCCCGGCCTCGGTAAAGGTGTGTGCGCTATTGGATAAGCCCTCGCGTCGCAAGGCGGATGTTCCGGTTCACTATCTTGGCTTTACGATTCCCGACGCGTTTGCAGTAGGTTATGGGCTGGACTATGCAGAGCGCTACCGGAACCTGCCCGATGTATGCGAATTGAAGCCTTCGATTTATTCCGAATGACGTTCTGACAGGGAGGGAAAAGCATGCCCAAACGCTTGCTTTTGGTCGACGACGAACCGTCGATTATCAAAGGACTGAAATTTAGCCTTGAGCAGGACGGCTATGTAACCGAGGTTGCCTACGACGGCGAAGAGGCGCTCGCCAAATTCGCACAGGGAGACTTTGACCTGATCCTGCTGGACGTGATGCTGCCCAAGAAAGACGGCATCGAGGTGTGCCAGCAGATCAGGGAGACATCCCAGGTGCCCATCATCATGCTCACCGCCAAGGGCGAGGATATGGACAAGATCCTGGGTCTTGAATACGGCGCGGACGACTACATGACAAAGCCCTTTAACATCCTGGAGGTCAAGGCGCGCATCAAGACGATTCTTCGAAGAGTGACCGCGCCTCAGCAAGTTAAGGAGCGCCAGATCGCCGTGTACGGCAATCTGACGGTGAACTTCGACGCGCGCGCGGTATACGTAGATGGAAGGGACGCCAACCTCACCGCCCGCGAGTTCGACATCCTGCAGCTTTTGATCAACAATCCCGGCAAGGTTTTTGATAGGGAGCAGCTCAGGGATCTTTTATGGCGCGAGGACTACACCGGCGATTTGCGCACTGTGGATGTGCATATCCGCAGGCTGCGCGAGAAGATTGAAAAAAACCCGAGCCACCCCGAGTACATTCTGACCAAATGGAGCGTGGGATACTATTTTGCGGATCAATAGACCTCGCTTCAACGTCCGCCTGAAGATCATCGCGTATTTCGTCGCGCTGGTCGGCATCGCGTTCGTCATCGTGATCACCGTGGTGATGCGCGTGACGACCGACTATCTGATCGACCAGCGCATCAAGGACGAAATGGCCGTCGCCGAGACGATCGCACTCGAGGTGGCGGCGGACTTTGGTACGCTGGAGGCAGGAAATTTATTCCAAACGCTTGTATCGCGCGGCAGAGAGCACTCCGCCCGCTTTCTCGTGCTCGGCGCCACGGGGACCGTTCAGATGGACAGCCAGGCGGGCCTGGCCGGCGCGGATCTTCGCGATTACGCTGAGGTGCGCGATATCCTCAACACCTCAAGAGACCGATCCTACGGCCTGCACACGCTGGGCGAGCCGGGCAACAGGGAAGTGGTCGGCTATTTTACATCCGTCATCACCAACGATTCCAAGCGTATCGGCGTGCTCTTCATGTCCGCATCCATCCAGGATTTGATCGACAGGCTCGCGCAGGTGCGCTCGACGCTGATGATTTCCTTCGGCGTGATCATGGCGGCCGTCATCTACGCGGGCGCGGCGATGGCGGGCGTGATCACAAAGCCCATCAACGCGCTGACGCAGGTGATCTCCCGCACGAGCGGCGGAGATTTTTCCGGCAGGGTAAAGACGCGCGGCTCGGACGAGCTTGCGCGCCTTGGCAGGACGTTTAATATGATGAGCGAGCGGCTCGAGCATCAAGATAAAATGCGCAACGACTTTATTTCCAACGCGTCCCACGAGATGAAAACGCCGCTTTCGGCGATGAAGATCCTTGTCGAGTCCCTGATTCATCAAAAGGAATTCGACCCTGAGATTACCAAGGATTTTTTAGGGGATGTTGACAAGGAGATCGACCGGCTTACCGGCATCGTGACGGATCTACTGGTGCTCGTGCGCTTTGATTCCGACTCTACCATGCGCATGGAGACCCTCCCCGTGCAGTTGCAGGATCTGCTCGAGGATACCTGCGGCCGCCTGGGACCTGTGGCCAGAGAGGCGGGCATCGATTTGCTGCTCGCGCCGCATGCGGGCCTTACCGTATCGGGCGACTACGCAAAGCTCCAACAGGTGTTTTATAATGTGATCGACAACGCCATCAAGTATACGCCCAGGGGCGGCAAGGTGCGCGTAGAGCTGCAAAAGACGGGGCAGGACGCCGAGGTAACCGTCAAGGACAACGGCATCGGCATCTCCGCCGACGACCAAGCGCATATTTTTGATCGGTTTTATCGCGTGGACAAGGCCCGCTCGCGCGCGACCGGCGGCACGGGGCTGGGGCTTTCCATTGCTCGCAACATCGTCGTTTCGCACGGCGGCGATTTGCAGGTTTCCAGCAAGGAAGGCGAGGGCAGCGCGTTTACCGTTTCACTGCCGCTCAGGTTGCCTTAAGGGATCGGCGGGCCTGCGCCGAAGTAGAACGCACCGGCACGCTTGCGCTCTTCGCCTTCGGTGCGAAAAGCATTCTCGCTCATCTCGCCCCATTTTGAAATTCGGTGACTATAAGAAAAAGAGGTTACGATTTTTGCGCATGTATACCTTTGACTGCAAGCGGATACTCGGGAAGGCTAAGAAGCTTTGCGCACTGGCGCTGGCGCTCGTTTTGCTGCCGGTTCTCGCCGGTTGCGACGGATGGCTCAGCGGCATTCAAGAGCGCACTGTCGTTCCGGATGCGCATGCAACCATGCCGTCTGTGCCGCCCAAGGGTGGAGACGTGGCGGCGAACAAGGTACCCGTTACGCTGTATTACCGCTATAAAACCGAGCCTTATCTTGCGCCCTACTCGGTGCTGCTGGATGTGACGAACGACAAATCCATCGAGCAGGCGGTGCTGGAGAGGCTGATACAAGGCCCCGATTCCGACCGCTACGCGTACACGGCGCTCATCGACGCCGAAACATCGGTTTCGGTAGAGGAAAAGCGCGGGCATCTGGAAATTACTCTCAGCCAGGAATATGTCGATTTTATGGCCGCTCTGCCCAACCCGTGGGATGCCAACAACGACGAATACGAGAGCGAGCTTATGCTAAGGCGCCAGCTGGCGCTGTATTCCATCGTCGACACCATCACGGAAATGGGGAAGTTCGGCCGGGTGATGATTCAGATCAACCGCGGCTCCGGAGTGGCTGAAAAGCTGCGCCGTTCCGAGGCGGGCATAACCTCTATGGGGGATCGGGCCATCGATCTTATATCCCGCGACGCATCGTGGGTTTTGACTGCGCGCCGCAGCGCGGAGCTTGCACTTGACGCGTTTGTCGACAAGGATTGGTCGCGCTTTTCGGGTTTTATCGCCGGCGATGTCGATGGAACATCCGCGCCCAACGCCAGCGAATTGCGCGATCTTCTCCAGCAGCGTCCTTCGCTCATCAGCTATACGATCGCTCCGAACGAAACCGTCATGCCCGGCGGCGACGTCGCGCGCAAGGGCGTGGAGCAGGCGACGCTTACGCTGGACGTTACCTTTAGCGATGCCGTGGGCGTCGTTACGGTTATAGAATCGGTTCCGCTGCGCATGGTGCGCGAGGACGGCATTTGGCAAATCGCTTATCCGTCGCTGAGCGCGATGGTGCCCACGCCATGACGATGCGGCATTGCTTGGCGCAAGCGGTCGGAAACCGTCGAAAGCTCCTGGCTTCGGGCGGGGTTTGCAAGGCCCCGGATCGTCGCCGAGGCGGGTGGCGGGCAAGCGTTGTATGCGTAGCGCTCGCCGCCATTTTAGGCGGTTGCGCAAATTCCAGTGAAATCTCCCCTTCGACGACGCCCCAGCCCACCCCGCTTCCCTATGCGCCGGTGAGCGATCAGATGACTGTGCGCAAAGTGCGGCAAGTACTTTACTATCTTTCGCAAGACGGCGCGAAGCTGCGGCCGATGCTCAAGACGATCTCAGTGCTTCCGGAAGAGACGATGCTCGAGGCGCTGCTTGGGCAGTTGATGCAAGCCCCGGAAGACCCCTCTTTCGCGCCTATCTTTCCCATGGGATACAACATGTATCTACTCGGCGTCGAGCAATCGCAAAATGTCGCAACCGTCAACCTGACGGGTCGCTTTACTATGCTCGACCGCGCGCAACAGTTTGCCGCGCGCGCCGCGATCGTTAACACGCTTACGGAGCTGAGCGATATACGCTATGTGAATATACTAATCGATGGAAAAGCCGTTTCGCCATATATGTTGGAGAACAATTCTACAATACCCTTTGGCACGATGTCGCGCGTCAGCGAAGATATTGCCGAGGCCTTTACGCAGGTGGAAAGCGAATATACCCGCGCAAAGAGCCAGGAGAGCCTTTCCGAAACGACGATAAACCGCCAGGTTACGCTCTATTTTGCGTCGGCGGATGGAACGATGCTCATGCCCGAGGTGCGGGAGATTTCTATGGACTGCGTGGATATGATCGTGCCCGTGGTCAATGCGCTCATCCGCGGGCCTAGCGATAGCGCGCAGTTTTCCCGCACGCTTCCGGCCGGGCTCGTGCTACGGTCCGCCGGGCTGCGCAAACAGGGCGGCGAGATGGTGGTGGCCGTCGATCTGCGCGCGGGCGCGCGAGAAATGATCGCGCGCAGCGGCATTTCGCCCGAGCTTTTGCACGCGTCGCTATTGTATACGCTTTGCAGTTTTGTTCCGGATGTGGACGGAATTCAGCTGATCATCGACGGCAACGACGCGGGCATTTTACCCAAGGATGCCGCGCAAGAAGAAAAAATTGCGGCAAGGCCTGAGCAAACCACCACCCCGACGGACGAAAAAGGGGAGGGGGATCTTCCCGAGCTGCCCGAGGTGCTTGCGACGATCTACCGCTACGAAGATTTTCATATACCCATCGGCAGGAATGTAACGCTGTACTATCCGATGGAGGACGGGCGGCTTCGACCCGCGCTCAGAACGTTGAGCCAGCTGGACGCGGGCTCGGCGCGCAGTTGGCTCAGCGAACTTTTGATCGGCGCGAGCGAACAAGCCGCCAAAGATAGCGAGTTGTTTTCCTTTCCCGCCGATTTTACCGCGCAGGAGATCTTGGGCATCGCTTTGAGCGGGGAAACTGCCTTGATCAACCTATCCGGCAAGGCGGCGCACAGCCTTGCGGGTTCCGAGCCGGTTCGCGAGCGCGCGTGGGTGTATTCGCTGATCAACACATTATCCGGCGTGCCCGGTATACGCAACGTACGCTTTTTGGTGGATGGCGCGCCGGTGGATTCCTTTGGGGGGAGCATATCGTTGCGCGAGGCGCTTTTGCCCAATCCGGGCATTGTAGAGAAATAGGGGGATGACAAATATGGAGCTTAGGGTGTTGGGACGGCACGGTTTGTACCCGCCCCGTGCAGGGGCATGCTCCAGCTTTTTTGTAGGATTTGGTGGCGGCAATGTGCTCTTGGATTGCGGGCCTGGCGCGCTTAGCCATATGGAGCCGTGGATGCTTGCCTCGCTCGAGGCCGTCGTGCTTACGCACCTGCATTGGGATCATGTTTCCGATGCGCTGCCGCTCAGGTACGCGCTCGAGCGTCTCGGCCGTAAGATTACTGTGTTTTTGCCCGAAGAGCCGCCGGAGATTTGCCGCCTGCTCACGGCGTCGGAAGCGATCGAGCCGATTTTTTTGCGCGACGGCATGCAGCTTTCACGCAACGGTTGCGAGCTTTCGTTTGTGGCGATGCGGCATCCCGTTCCGGCATATGGCGTGCGCCTATGTGCGGATGGAGCTACTTTGGCGTATTCGGGCGACACGAACACCTGTGAGGGCCTTGCAAAACTGCTTTCATGCGAGCCGGATATCGCCCTTGTAGACGCCTGCTTTTCCGATACGCAGTGGGACGAGCAAAAGCCGCACCTGAGCGCGCGCCTCGCGGCCGGGGCCATGGCCGCTGCCCGCGTGAAACAGCCGCTGCTTACGCATCTTGCGCCGGGGACGGATTCGCATTCCTTGCTATTGCAGGCGCAAGAGGCCTGCCCGGAATGCGCTTGGGCGGAAGAGGGCGGCGTCTATCGACCGCATGCCTAGGGTAAAGGGATCTGAACATATGCGATTATCCGGGGCAAGGGCGCAGCATCGCCTTGCCCAGTCGCGCCTGCACAACGCCCTTCGTGCGCAAAGGCCACTGCTCGCCGCGGCGGCCGGGCTCGCCACGGGGATCGCCGCCGCGCACGCTATGCACGGCGCCCCCCCATGGTGGCCGCTGCCGTGTGCGGTAGCGGCTGTGTTTGTGGTAGTGGGCCTTTATCTTTGGCGAAGAAGCGCATTTCTTCCCATGCTTTTTGCCGTAGTTTTTGCGCTGGCGGGCATCCCACTTTATTACGCAGCGACGCCGAAAGCGGCGCCCGTGCCCGGAGAGCCCTGCGAGCTTGTGGGCACGGTGGCCGCTGTGCGCCCGCTCGCGCTGGGGGCGGTGGACTACGACCTCCGGGATGCGCAGGCTACATGGGCGGATGGAGAAGTCGTTCAGCTTAAGGGCCGCGTGCGCGTGCGAAGCGTCATCGACTCATCCGTTGCGATGCCGGGGCGGCAATTGCGATTTTCCGGGGCCGAGTTGTATGTGCCCAAAGGACAGCGCAACCCGGGCGGCTTCAATGCGCGCATGTACGGCTATACCCAGGGTTATCTATACCAGGCCGATGCGCCCGTGCCGGGGCTTATCTCAGGGGAAGAGAATGCGCTTGCCGCATCCCTTTTGCGCGTGCGGCTTGGCGCATTGGAAGCAATCGCCCTTTTGTGGCCCGATGTGCAGGATCAGGCGATTCTGCGCGCGCTCCTGGCCGGCGATACGTCGCTGATTTCCAGCGACGTGCGGGATGCTTTTTCCAACCTGGGCATTTCGCACGTGCTGGCCGTTTCCGGTTTGCATATGGGGTTTGTGCTGCTCCTACTGGAGGGGGCGGTACGATTCATGTTTTTCCTGTTGCCCAAGCGCTTCACCTGGCTATGGGGAAGGCATAGGGCGCTGCGCTCGCTGCTCGTGCTGGCCGGCCTTGCGCTGTATGCCGCATTTACCGGCATGTCCCCCTCGACGGTGCGCTCGCTGATCATGGCGGGTGTTCTGCTGGGATCCAGGGCCTTTCTTGTAAAGCCCGATAACGCATCGACGCTTGGCGCGGCGGTCGTTGTTATGCTGCTTAATCACCCTGCGGATCTGTTTTCGGCGTCGTTTCAGATGTCGGCGGGCGCCGTCGCCGGGATCTTTCTTCTGTATCAACCGCTATATGAACGGATGCTCAAGTGGCGTATTCCCCGCTACATGGCGTCCTCGTTGGCGGTATCCCTGTCGGCGCAGCTAATGATTTTACCTGTTTTGGCGACCAGTTATGGCAGGCTTCCGTTGCTCGGGTTGCTGGCCAATTTATTCGCCGTGCCCCTGGCCGCGGCAGCGGTTATGCTGGGCCTTCCGGCGCTGCTCCTGTATGCCGCATTTCCCCTGTTGGCTATGATTCCGGCTTATCCGGTGATGTTATGCGTTCGCCTGCTCGAGCGTCTTGCGCACGCCTCGGTGCAGATGCCGCTGGTTTCCATGGGTATCGCTGCGCCTACGCCGGCGGTAATAGCCGTCTTCTGGTTTGCGCTCTGGTTGTTTTCTCCGCCAGGGCGTGCGCTCGGCCTCGCGGCGCGCAAGCGTCTGCGCGCGGTATGCGCGTGTGCAGGCGCGGTAGCGATTGCCGCGTGGGTTGTTTTGCTGTTTCCACCCCATCCCGTGCTGACGTCGCTGGATGTCGGCTACGGCTCCGCCTCGGCCGTACGGCTGGGCTCAACAACGGTGCTGATCGACGCCGGCGGAGCGAAGGAGACGAGCGACTACGCGCTGCAATACGGCTGTCGCTACGACGCCGCCTTTCTCACGGCGCTCGACGCAGGGCATGCCGGTTCTGTAGAGGCCCTCATCGGCAACGGGAAACTGAAAACGTTGTTCATACCCCAAGACGCGGACGAAGCCAAGCCCGCCGTAGCCAACCTGCTCGAAGCGGCAAGTCTTGCGCGCGTGCCGGTTGCGCGCTACGCCCCCGGCGATGGGTTTACCGTTGGCGGGTTGTCGATCGAAATTTCTGCGCCGCGCGCTGGCGGCGACGGTGTTGCTGTTGCGGTCGGGGCGAGGAGCAACCCCGGCGCGATGCTTTTCGCGGACCGGCATGTTGCACCCGCCGGCAGGCAATCCCCTGCGCGCATTGTATATCTTGGCGGCGGAAGCGGCCGCATGGAAGATTGGTCCGACGCCGCGACACCGGAGCTCGCGCTTTATTCCGGCCGGAACAAACCGCCTTTGGCGGATGCATGGCAGCGCAACGGCGCGCGGGTGGATGCGCTGAGCTTCGTGGGGGCCGCAGAAGTTTCTCTGGGCAAAGAATTGCGCGTGAAGCGCTGGGATAAGGAGAGGTAGCATGGAGTACAAAGAATTTTATCAGCGCTTGAAGGAAAACGCGCTCCCTGCGTGCCTCCTCATGCACGGCGAGGAAGAATACCTAAAGCAAAGAGCGCTTGAAAGCCTGCGCAAGGCCTATCTACCCGAGGGGCTTGAGGTGATGAACGAGGCGGTGTTTGAGGGCGCCGCCGAGGAAAACGTGCTGATTGAGGCATGTGAAACGCTCCCCTTTATGGGAGAAAAGCGGTTGGTAATCGCCAAGGAGCATCCGCTGATTGCGGGAGGAGCCGGGGGCGACGGTTCGCGTTTGGCGGACTATGTCCGCGCGATGCCCCCTCATGCGGCGCTTGTTTTTTATGTGCGGGGCGGGGCGGATATGCGCAAAAAGCTCCCTTCCGCAATCTCGAAGGCGGGCGGAGCCGCGCTGTTTCGGATGGTCGACGATAAGGATCTGTTCGCTTTCCTCGCGCGCGAGTGCAAGGCTGCAGGGCTCGCGGTCGGCCGCGCCGCCATGGAGCGGCTGGTGTTTCTATGCGGGCGCGATCTGTCGGTTTTGTCGGGCGAAATACGCAAGATCATCGCCTACGCGGGAAATAAAGAAAGCGTTTCGGCCGAGGATGTGGATCAGATTGCGGTGCCGTGCCTGGAAGCCAACGTCTATCACATGGTGGATGCGCTGCTGGACGGAAATGCTGCGCACGCCCATGAACTCAAGGCCGCCTTGCTGCGCGACGGCGAGAGCCCGATCAGAATCCTCTCCGTGCTCACAAGCAACTTGCGGCAGCTTTCCTATGCCAAGATTATGCTCGACGCAGCGCGGCCCAAGCCGGAAATTGAGAGGGCCATCGGCGTGTCGGGTTTTATCGCCGGGAAGATCCTCACTCGCGCATCCCGCCTCGATGCGCGAAGGGTCTTGGCGGCCGAGCGCCTTTGCGCCCAAGCGGATTATGAAATCAAATCGGGCGCATATAAAGAAGATGCCGCGCTGGACCGCGCGATGCTTTCGTTGGATCTTTCCATAAGACGCTGAGCCGCCTCGTCGTCGCGGACTGCGTATCGCTCGCTTCCACACTGCGGTGTGAAAGCTCGTTCACTGCGTCGCTCCTCCTCTTCCATAAAAGCACTGCGGCGCTTTTATGGATAGGGAACGACGAGGAAAGATACGGGGGCACGCGTTTTCCGTTCTTCCTACTCCTCAAAAGCACTGCGGCGCTTTTATGGATAGAGAACGACGAAAAAGGAAGCGGGAGCGCGCGTTCTTCGTTCTTTTTAATCCCAAAGAAACCTCAGTTTCTTTGGGAAGAGGAGGTTTCACGCAGCGCCGGAACCAGCGCCATGCCGCAGCTTGGTGCTGGTTCAGAGCAAAGTGCAAACCGACGAAGTCATGATCCTGTCGATTTATAGCGGCTTAGGCCAAACCTAAAAAACGCATAGCAGGGTATCAGAAACAACAGCCCGATCAATGGAGTGAACATGAAGAAGGCGCCGCGCTCTTGATCGATCAAATATAAGAGCGGATAGTACTGAAACAACGCCATAGGGATCACAAACGTGAGGAACATCAATACGTTTTTGCCGTATACCGCGAAGGGATACCGCCCGAACTCGCGTCCTCCATACGTGAAAATGTTGAAGAATTCCAGGCCCTCTACGGTGAAAAACGCGCAGGCGGCGTAGATGAGAAACAGGCCGAAGAAGATCGCGCTTCCGCAGAGTATCATCAGGCACAGGGTCAGCGCTTTGCTAAAAGTCCACGCGATGCCGCTGTAGGGAATGGCGTAGCATAACACGACCACCGCCTGCATCAGCAGGCCAAGCCGCGTAAGATCCATCTTAGGCGCCACAACCTGACCAAGCAGGCTCCGGGGCCTGACGAGCGCGCGGTCGAACTCTCCGTTGCCGAGCATGCGCGGAAAAACGGCGAACCCTCCACCGACCATTTCGCCCAGCGAAAACGCCATCGTCACCACCGCAAAGCATAAGAGCGCCTGCTCATAGGTAAAGCCCTCCACCGCATGAAAGCGCGAAAACATAAAATATATGCTGAAGAAGGCCGTGAACGATGTGATGAACTGCCCGAACGTGCTTAAGAAGAAAGATAGTTTGTACTGCATTTGGCTTTTCAGGTGCAGAGCGAGAAGATTGATATAGAATTTCATACATTATCCTCCCTGCACGATTACTTTTTGTAGGGCGTGGCGCATCGCAAGTTGACCGATGATCACAAGAGCGGCGAGCCAGAATAGTTGAAAGGCGATGCCCTGCCAGGCATCCGCCCCCGCGATGTTGCCGCTGTAGATGCGCAGCGGCATATTCTGCATGGCTGCGAACGGCAGCCATCGAACCACGGCGAGTACCGGCGCGGGGAAGAAGGGCAGGGGGATCACGCCCCCGGACAAAAAGCTCGTCAAGGCGGTCACGATGATTCTTACGCCCCTTTGCGATAAGGTGTAGAACAGCGTGATATACATGAGCATCGCGAATGCCACCACCACGCCCAGCGCCAGTACGGTCGACAGCAAAAACAGCGCAAACAGCCCCATATCCGGCGGCAGGGCCATTCTGTACGGCTCGGGCGCGATCAAGGCTATCAAAAGCGCCGGCGCGCAGTTTACCAGCGTAAACGATATGCGGTTGGCAGCCGATTGAGAAAACCAGCGCCCGTACAGGTTCATGGGCCGAACAAGTTCGTAGGCGATAGAGCCGTTTTCAAGAGACGAGTAGATCTCGCCGTCCTGAAAAACCACCGCGAAGAGCACGAGCAGTATTTCCTGCATCCACAGGTAGGAAACCGTTTGCGAAAACTCCATGGGAAACGCGGCGGGGTTGGCGCGATAGAACGCCGCGAATGCCAGAATTTGCATAATGCCCCACAAAAATCTCGCGGCGACTTCGCCCAGCAGGGCGGCGCGGTATTGCAGGCTGTTGATAAAGCGTATCCGGAATACGGATAAGTATATCTTCATATGCGGTACTCCTTGTACAGCGCGGCGACCATCTCCTCGGCGGATATTCCGGAAACGGAAACGTCCACAAGCTCCGTCTGCGCGGCGAGAGAGGCGATCGCGGCTGAAACCGGCAAAATAGAAGGGTCGAGAGCGATGGTAAGCCTTCCGTCCTTGGCGTCCACCAGCGCCATGCCCTCGCCGATTTCTGGCGCGTTTCCACTGAACTCTACCACGAGCGTCTTGCGCTCCGACGAACGCCTTTTGAGTTCGGCGAGGCTGCCGTCGAGCAGAATTCTGCCCCTGCCGATCAGCAAAATGCGCTCGGTGAGCGCCTCGATATCCTGCATATCGTGGGTGGTTAAGATGACGGTGGTGCCGCGCTCCGCGTTTAGCTTTTTGATGAATTGGCGGACGGCTAATTTGGATACGGCGTCTAGCCCGATGGTCGGCTCGTCCAGAAACAAGATCCTCGGGCTATGCAAAAGGGATGCCGCGATTTCGCACCGCATGCGCTGCCCAAGGCTCAGGCTGCGGGCGGGCGTTTTGAGCAGCTCCGCAAGATCCAGCAGCGCGGAAAGCTCATCCAGATTGCGCTTGAACAGCTTTTCGTCTACTTTGTACATATCGCGCGCCAACTCAAAGCTGTCGATCACGGGCACATCCCACCAAAGCTGGCTTCGTTGTCCGAAAACCACGCCGATGTCCCGCACATGGGCGACGCGCTCGCGCCACGGCGTGCGCCCGTCGATATCGCAGCTGCCGCTATCGGGGGTGAGGACGCCGCACATAATTTTGATAGTCGTACTCTTTCCCGCGCCGTTGGGGCCGATATAGCCCACCATTTCGCCGTCGCCAATGGTGAAGGTAATGTCGCTCAGGGCATGGACGAGCTCGTATTCCCGCGCGAACAGCGCCCTTACCGCGTTGCCAAACCCGGCCTGGCGCTTGGCAACGCGGAAGGTCTTGTGGATGTTTTTAAGCGTTATCATATGTCATCTCCTATCAACCCGTGCTCGCCGCGATGGAAGATTCGTGGGGGGAGTCGGCCTAATAAGCCCGACGCAGTACCGCCTATCATACCGCAAATCATGGCGTACGCAAACTATGGTTTGCGGCGGTGGCGTGCCCCGGCGGCATGAAAGGCGCGGGAAAGATCTCCGTGCTGTACTTTTCTCATGCATGCTTGACAGACGGCCGTTTGCATGATAGGGTATATGTAGAATCGGCGTAAGAGGTCGATGGCTTTGTTTCTTACTAACATTTATATAAATTTGCGGCGCTTATGCGCCGTTTTTTATACTCTGCCGCTGCGCGCATGACAGGCGGGCATCCGTATGCTATACTCAGAAAAACTGTGCCGGGAGGGGTTGTATGCGCAAGCTTACGCCGCTGTTCATACCGCTGTGCGGCATCTTTGGCATTATCGCCGGCTACTTTTTGTGGGGCGGCGGCACGATGACGATCTTGGGCCTGGGCGTGGGGCTGGTGATCGGGGTTATTTTTCGCGCCTATGTGGCGAACAGGCCTAAATAGAGGAGTGCTTTTATGGATATTTTGTTGACGAACGACGACGGCATCACAGCGCCGGGCATCCTCGCCATGCGCGAAGCGCTTCTTCGCTCAGGGCATCGCGTGTGCGTCGTCGCACCGGATGGCGAGCGCAGCGCGAGCAGCCAAGCGATCACCATCAAACGGCCCTTGCATGCCGCAAACGTAAAGCTAGGGGAGGATGCCGCCTATGCGGTGGACGGCACCCCGGCCGACTGTTCCAAGCTGGGCCTTTTGCGTTTTTTCCCTAAGGCCGATTTTGTGGTATCCGGCATCAACAACGGCGCCAACGTGGGCAAGGACACGCTGTATTCGGGAACCGTTGCCGCCGCGATGGAGGCGGCGATGCTCGGCTTTCCCGCGCTGGCGGTTTCGGTGGATTTTTCGCGCGAGCCCGAGTACGGCTTCGCGGCAAAGCTGGCCGTGCGCATGCTCGCTTATCTTGGCGAGAACCCTATGCCCAAGGGTACGATGTGCAGCCTGAATCTTCCTGCCCTATCCGGCGGAGGTTTGCCTAAGGGCATTAGGTTCGCGCATCTTGACGACGGATCCGTGCTGTCCGATTACGAAGAATGCCACCGCAGGCGCGAGGGCTCGTGGTATTTCGCGGGCCTTCGCGAAAAGTACGAGGCGGACGAGGGCAGCGACCGCGCGCTGCTGAACGAGGGCTATGCAGCCGTCACCTATTTGCATTGGAGCCTCGAAGCGCCGGCTCCCCGGGATACGCTTTTTGAACTGTAGCGGCGTTTGCACATGCCCGGCATCTTGCGGCGCACAGATTTCCCTGCTACAATAAGCTGTTACCAAAGGGGGTGTGCGGATGGACGAGAGAGAGCTGCTCTCCCGCATCGGCCAGCCGGGACACAAGCTTTCCAAGGGGCAAAGGGCGATTGCCGACTACATTCTTAGGCATTACGACAAGGCGGCGTTTATGACGGCGGCGCGTCTCGCCGAGCATGTGGGGGTTTCTGAATCCACCGTGGTACGCTTTGCCATCGCCCTTGGGTACGACGGCTATCCGAGCTTGCAAAAGGCCCTCCAGGAGATGATCCGCAACCACCTGACCACCGTGCAGCGCGTGGAGATGGCGGGGGATATCGCTCAAGACGGCGTTCTGCAAACGGTGCTTAAGGCCGAGGTGCAAAATATCCGACGGACGCTCGACGCCATCGATAAGGCGACGTTTGAAAGCGTAGTAAACCGCCTTTACGAGGCGAAGCGCGTGTATGTGATGGGGGTGCGATCCAGCGCCCCGCTTGCCCAATTTATGGGATATTACCTGGGTTTTATGCTCGATAACGTAACGGTGGTCACCCCGGGGCTTTCCGATGTTATCGAGCAAATTGCGCGTATCGGGGAGGGAGACTTGCTCTTTGGCATATCCTTTCCGCGCTACAGCGCCAGGGCGATCGACGCGATGCGCTATGCGAGGCGCCAGGGCGCTTCCGTGGTGGCGCTTACGGACACCGCGGCCTCTCCGGTGGGAGAAGCCGCGGATTTTTGCCTGATTGCGCGCAGCGATATGACTTCGTTTGTCGATTCGCTCGTGGCCCCGCTGAGCGTCGTCAACGCGTTGATGGTGGCAATGAGCCTCAAGCGTAAGGAGCAGCTCAGCGCATATTTTAGCACGCTCGAAGGGCTATGGAGCGAGATTAAGGTTTACGAAGGTTCGCAGAATGAACGATAGGCGCGTTGCCGTCATAGGGGGAGGCCCGGCGGGCATGATGGCGGCGATCGCAGCAGCGCGGGAGGGCGCGAACGTGTTCTTGCTCGAGGGCAATGAAAAGCTTGGCAAAAAGCTTTACATCACCGGCAAGGGCCGCTGCAACCTCACCAATGCTTGCGAAACTGAAGAGTTCTTTGGAAACATACCGCGCAACCCGCGCTTTTTGCGAAGCTGCATAGGCCGTTTCGATAGCCGGGCGCTCATGGCTTTTGTCGAAGGGCTCGGCGTGCCGCTTGCGGTGGAGCGCGGCGACAGGGTGTTTCCGGCCTCCGGCAAGGCGAGCGATGTGACGCGAGCGCTGCAAAAAGAGCTTGCAGTCCGCGGCGTTACCACCCGCACGGGGGATAAATGCGTCGGGCTGGTCGTCAAAGACGGCGCGATTGCAGGCATTAAAACCGCTTCCGGGCCCATCACCTGCGACGCGGCGATTGTGGCGACCGGCGGGGCCAGCTATCCCGTTACCGGCTCCACGGGGGACGGCTATCGCTTCGCGAAAGAGGCGGGGCATCGCGTTTTGGAGCCGCGCGGTTCGCTGGTGCCGCTGGAAACGGCCCAAGATTGGCCCAAAGGCCTCACGGGGCTCTCTTTAAAAAATGTAGAGCTATGCGCGGCCAACGGCGGCAAAGCACTTTTTCAAGAGCGCGGCGAAATGCTCTTTACGCACTTTGGCGTTTCAGGGCCATTGGTGCTTTCAGCCAGCGCTTGCGTGGATTTTGAAAAAGACATTGCGCTATCAATTGACCTGAAGCCCGCGCTGGATCACCAGACGCTTTCCGCGCGGCTGGTGCGGGAATTTGCCGCTGCGCCGCGCAAAGCGCTCGTCAACGTTTTGCCGGAGCTGCTGCCGCGCGCGCTGGCTCCCGTTGTGCTTGCGCGATTAGGAGCAGACCCGTTTTTGCAAGCCGGGCAAGTGAGCGCGCAGCTAAGGGACGCACTTTGCGCGCTGCTCAAAGCCCTGCCGCTTACCGTAAGCAAACCGCGCCCGCTTTCTGAAGCCATTATCACGCGCGGTGGCGTCGGCGTAAAGGAAATCGATCCATCAACAATGCAATCCAAGCGTATCAGCGGATTGTATTTTTGCGGGGAG
>JAVBNW010000120.1:0-6410 GCA_031551255.1 Eubacteriales bacterium
AAAAACCCGAAGTTTCTTTATAACAGAAAGGGCAAGGCCTGAGCGTTATCGTTTCGCGTTTCGCCATAGCTGCGCCGATGGCAATCTGGTATACTGAAAGAAAACGTAAAGGGCGTGGAGGCCATGCGGCTGGTCGCACTACCCGGGTCCTATACCGTGGCGCAATACGCCGCGGTTCCGCCGTTGCCGGGCGGAGGGTTTTGGTCGCTCTCGGTTTCCGAGGCGGAGGTGTCGCTTACATGCCTGCAAGAAGAGCTGCCCCCCCGGCGCGCTCAAGGTCGAACGGGGTTTTTCGGCGCTTCGCGTGGAAGGGACGCTCGATTTCTCGCTCGTAGGCATACTCTCGGCGCTGACCGGCGCGCTGGCGCAGGGGGGAATCAGCGTGTTCGCGGTATCGACATTCGACACCGACTACCTGCTCGTGCGCGCGGCGCACGCCGCTAAGGCGCTGGCGCTTTTGCAACAAAACGGCTTTGACATAAAACAAGGCATATAAAGGGGGCAGGGTCATGAGCGCGGATTCTACGGGCAAGCTCAAGCTTTCGCAGAAGATCGCCTACGGATTGGGCGATATCTACGGCGGCGGCGTGTTTAACATCGTCAACATCTTCTATGCGATCTTCTTGACGGACATCTGCGGCATTCCCACGGGCTGGGCGGCGGCCATCGTGCTGGTTGCCAGGGTTTGGGATGCTGTGTCCGATCCGCTCATGGGCGTACTTTCCGACAACACGCGCACAAAGTTCGGCCGCAGGCGCCCCTTCTTCATGATCGGCGCGCCGCTCATCCTTCTTTCGTTCATCGCGCTGTGGTATCCGGCTACTTTCCCGGATGTGGGCCTGCGCGTCGCCTATGCGATGACCGCCTACCTTTTGCTCAACACGGTTGTGACATTGGTGATGGTGCCCTATACCGCGCTGGGCGCGGAGATTACGCTGGACTACACCGAGCGCTCTTCGGTGAGCGCGATTCAGCTGGCGATTTCGCTCGCGTCGACGATGCTGTGCGTGCTGATCCCTCCGATGATCCTTTCCGCATTCGACGACATACGCACGGGCTACTTTGTGATGTCGCTTGCGTTCGGGCTGTTCTTCTCGCTGCCTTGGGCGGGCGTGCTGCTGGGCGTCAAGGAGAGAAATGACTTCATGCAGAGGCCCAAGGCGAAGCTTAAGGACGCTTTTGTTTCGCTCGCCCGCACGTTTCGGGTTAAATCTTTTATGCGGCTCGTCGTGCTGTTTGTCACCAACTCGGTTGCCTTTGATCTCATCTCCATGATGTTCAACTACTATATGAAGTACAACGTGGAAAAGGCCGATCACCTGTCTTATGTGCTGGGCCTTTTGATCGTGTTCGAAATCGCCGCGCTGCCGCTGGTGACGAGGGTGGCCAAGCGCTTTGGCAAGATGAAAACCATGGTGGGTGGGTCGCTCGCTTGGATGGCGGTGTGTATTTCGCTATTCTTCTTCGGGCCGCAAACGCCCGTGTTCATGCTGTATGCGGTCGGCGCGCTGCTGGGAATTGCGATCTGCTTCCCTATCGTGATGGAGCGCTCGATCTTTGGCGATGTGACGGATGTGGGCGAGTATAAGCTGGGCATGCGCATGGAAGGCTCGTTTTCCGGGGTGCAGACGTTTTCGCGTAAATGCGCCGCCGCCACCGCCAACGCGCTCGCGCTGTCGCTGATGGGGGCGGCGGGTTACATTGAATCGGAGGCGAATGTGCTGGTGACGCAGCCGGAGGCCGTAGTGACGATGATCCGCGCGATCATCGCGTTTGCGCCCGCGCTGTTCATCGGCGTCGGGCTGCTCGCGGCCATCGGCTGGCCGCTAACCCCCGCCGTGCACGAAAAGCTCGCGCTATGCCTCAAGGCCCGGCGCGCTGGAAAGCCCGACCCCGCGCTGGAGGCGGCGGTCGAGCCCTACGAAAAGCGGCTATAGTGGCCCGGCAACCATTGATGGATTCATGCGGCGCGTCTTTGCGGATCTTTTCGCGACCCGCGGCGTTGCTCTTCACTCGGCGTATCGTAAGGACATGGCCTCGCTCCGCCTCCTTGCAGGCTGCGAAAATCTCTCGTAAATCCGGCCCCCTAGTTGAATCAGCGGTTATCTAGGGGCTCAAAACCGGCCAAGCAGGCCGTCTTTGAGGATGCCTAATGTTTCGCGCACCGCGTATACAGGCAGGATCGGCGGATAGGAATGCCCGCCCAGGCCCCCGGGGTTTATAAAGCCCGCGCCGCGCGCCAGGGCGACGCCGCGGAACAGGTGAAAATCCGACGAGACGATCACGACGCCGGGCTCGCGGGCAAGGCGCTCAAGCAGCAATGCGCGGGAAAACGCGATGTTTTCGTTGGTGTTTTGCGAGCGTTCCTCCAAAATGAGGCGCGGGGCGTCGATGCCTAACGCCTGCATGTAGCGGCGCATGGCCTCCGCTTCGGATATCGGCTCATCGGCGCCCTGTCCGCCGGAGAGCACGCACAGCGTTTCGGGGTTATCTTGTAAATAGACGAGCGCGGCATCGAGCCGAAGCTTGAGCGTCAGCGAAACGCCGCCGTTTTTAAGGCCCGAGCCGAGCACGATCACCGCGTCCGCGCCGGGCGCGGGCGGCTTTTTGTTGGCCGAGACCATCAGCGCGATGCACAGGGCGAGCGCAAGCGCGACCAGCACATACCCCATGCGCAGAGCGTTTAGCAAAACATGTCCAAAGCCCGAAGCGGTACACGCGCACAGCGGTTTCCAAAAGAGGCCCCATGCGACGAGCGGAACGCCCAGCATCACAAGGGCGGCGTGCCCGGCTCCAAACCTGGCCAACCCGGTGGCGACGAATGCATACGAAACCAGTGCGCTCCCCAGCACGAGCAGAATCCACCGCGTCAAGCGCATCATCCTTTCGCCGCGCCTTTGCGGCGCTTGTGAGATGGGGACAAACAGAGTATACTACATTTGCACTGTTTTGCGAGCGGCATGCAGTTTTATTGTAAGGGAGCGAGATTCATGCCTACGACGATGGAGACGGTGGCCTTTGGCGGTTGGGAGCATTGCGTCAAACTGTCAAACGGCGAGATCGAGCTTACGCTGACGACGGACATCGGCCCCCGCGTGATCGCGCTGAATACGCCGGGCGGCCCGAACCACATGGCCGTTTTTGAAGAGACGAAGGGCATGAGCGGCGGAGGCGAGTGGCGCAGCTACGGCGGCCACAGGCTTTGGCACAGCCCCGAGAAAATGCCGCGCACCTACGCGCCGGATAACGCGCCGGTGAAGCTTGAGCCGATCGACGGCGGCGCGCACCTGATACAGGATGTCGAGCCGCTTACCATGCTGCGCAAGGAAATGGAGATCGTGCTGTATCCGGGCAAGGCCAGCGCGCGCATCCTGCACAGAATTACCAACTGCGGGCAGTTTCCGGTTCAGCTGGCTGCGTGGCCCATCACCGTTATGGCGACGGGCGGGCGCGAGGTGGTGCCGCAGACGCGCCGCGACACAGGCCTCATCCACAACCGCACGCTGTCGCTGTGGCCCTATAGCCGCATGCAGGATCCGCGCGTTCATTGGGGCGATCCGTACATCGTGCTGGATCAGGATCCTTCCACAGCCCATCCGTTCAAGCTCGGCCTGAGCAACGAAGAGGGCTGGGGCGCTTATTTTAACCACGGCCAGATGTTCGTTAAACACTTCGCGCACAGAACCTGCGCCGAGTATCCCGACGGCGGATGCTCGTATGAGACATACGTATGCGGATCGTTCATCGAAATTGAAACGGTTTCGCCGCTTCATACCCTGGAACCCGGCGCGCACATCGATCACCTGGAGCGGTGGGATCTGTACGACGGTGTCCAGAGGCCGGGGCTTGACGAGGCGTCGATTTCCGCCGCGCTCAAGGGCAGGGTGATGCGATGATCAGGGGGCGCATTGTACCCGGCAGCGCGCCCGGCGAGGCGCTTGGGCAGGCGTTTTCCATCCGCGAAGACGTGTTTGTTAAGGAGCAGGGCTACGCGCTGGAAATCGAGAGGGATTCTTACGACGAGACCGCCGCGCACGCTCTGGTGTGGGATGACGACACCCCGCTGGGCACCGGCAGGCTGTATTTGGATGATGAGGCGGAATGGCACATCGGTCGTGTTGCCGTGCGCAAGCAGGCGCGCGGGCGCGGCATAGGCGATCTCATCATGCGCATGCTGCTGCAATCGGCGCTCGGGTTCGGCGCGGAAACCGTATACCTGGGCTCGCAAGAGCATGCGGTAGGTTTTTATGAAAAGTTGGGCTTTCAGGTGTACGGCGGGGTGTACCTGGATGAGGGACAGCCGCACTACCATATGATGATCCAGCAGCCCGCGATGCTCAGGCTGTTTCAGGGCTGTGAAGGCTGTGCGGGCTGCGGCGGAGACTGCCCGGCCGCCTCTTTAGAGTAAGGGGATGTTCTTTTGGAAAGAGTAGCGGACATTTGCTTTGCCCCATGTATGTGGGAAGACATCGGCCCCCTTGTCGCCGAAAACTGCGTGGCCTGCGCCATGACTGTGGATTCCTTCTGGGAAGACCACGTTTTAGAAAGCAAACACTACAAGATGACGTGCGATGGGGAAGTTGCTGGCTATTTCGCCGTTCATAAAGGATCGACGATGACGCTGTTTTACGTTGCGCCCCAGTATGCGGGGCAATCGCAGGAACTGTTTGCCAGGGCAAAAAAATACGAATCGGTGACGAACGCGATGGTAGCGACGGGCGACGAGTTTTTTCTCAGCCATTGCGTGGATAACTTTAAGTTCATCGAAAAGCAGGCGTATTTCTCCGTTTACACGGATTACGAGATCCCCGCGCAGCGGCAAAAGGCGCTCAGCCTCAGGCGCGCCGACGTCGACAAGGACTGCGAAACGCTCAAGCTCTGCGGAGATTTTCTGGATGGCGAAATCAAGAACATCCAAAACGGCGTGGACGTCGTCGAGCTGTACATCGTAGAGCATGAGGGCGATGTCGTGGGCTTTGGGGTGATCCAATACGGCAGAATTCTCAAAGACACCGCCAGCACCGGCATGTTTGTCCGCGAGGAGTACCGCCGCCAGGGCTTTGCCGCCAACATCCTACAAAGCCTTAAGCACATTGTGCGTAGCAAAGGCTGCCGGGCATATTCGGGCTGCTGGTACTACAACCACAATTCGAAAAAGAGCATGGAGAGCGCCGGAGCCTATTCCCCCACGAGGTTGCTCAGGTTTTATTTTTAGGGTATAATAGGGGCAGAAACTTCAGGAGGTTGCAATAACGGTATGATACGCAGGTAGTCTTTGGCGCGAGGGTTCAGCCCGCCAAGCGGCGGGACGGATTCGTTCGCCCGAAAGACGGCCTGCGTTTTTGCGTCTTTTTGGGCGCGCGCTCGGCCTCTTTCGCGCGGACGCGAAAGGGGTTTTTCTATGGCGAGACAAACGCAAGGGATGGGCGGGGTTCTTTCTCCGGGCGCGGCGGCGTCTTCCGGCGCGCGCAGCGTGCTCTTGCAGGCGGAACGTCTGCGCGCGGCCTTTGGCACGCAGGATGTGTTTTCAATCGACCGCCTCGAGCTTAGGGAGGGCGACCGCGTGGCGCTGGTGGGCATGAACGGTGCGGGTAAGACGACGCTGATGCGGGCGCTGGCAGGGGATGGTGGATTGGATGTTTCCGGCACGGTAACGAGTTCTGGCGGCGCGCACTATCAGCCGCAGCTGGAGGATGGCGACGCGCAGGCCGAGCAGGGCAAGCTGAGCCAGTGGGGCGCAAAGGATTTGCCTAAGAGCGGCGCTTCGGGCGGGGAGAGGATGCGGCGCAAGCTCGCGGCCGCATTTAGCGCCAGTGCGAACATCCTTTTGCTGGATGAACCGACGGCCAACCTGGATATGCAAGGGGTCGCGTGGCTGGAAAGAGAGCTTAAGGCATTTCGCGGCGCCGTCGTCATCGTGTCGCACGACCGCATGCTGATGGATAACGTATGCCGCGCGGTATGGGAGCTGGATGGCGGCGCGCTGACCACGTATCCGGGCAATTATTCGGATTATTGGCGACAGCGCGCGCACGCCAGGGAAAGCGCGTGGCGCGAATACCGGGCGTATCGCGAAGAGGCCGCGAGGCTTAAGGGGGCCATGCGCGAAAAAACCGGCAAAGCCGCGGCGGTCAAAGTGCCGCCCAAGAGGATGTGGTATAGCGAAGGCCGCTCGCCGCAACGCGCGCAGGATAAATTCGCCAAGCAAGCCAAGGATATAGCGTCGCGGCTTGAGCACCTTGAAAAAGTGGAAAGGCCTCCGCTCGAGCCGGATCTAAGGGCCGCCATGCGGGTGGAGACG
Source organism: Eubacteriales bacterium (assembly GCA_031551255.1). GTDB lineage: Bacteria > Bacillota > Clostridia > Christensenellales > UBA1750 > JAVBNW01. Next base: position 6,302 of record JAVBNW010000120.1, read on the forward strand.
CCGATCGTCTCGCGCACGGCGGCGTATGTGCGCGATTTCACCGGGCGCTATGGAAGCCTAACCGTGCTTGTGGGCGTGTAAGCGACCGTGCTTTCCGGGCAACGCACCG
>JAVBNW010000138.1:0-8233 GCA_031551255.1 Eubacteriales bacterium
CATGCGCCGCAGTTCGCGCCCGGCAGCGCCTCGCGCACGGCGACGACGCGCGGATCGGCTTGGATGGCAAACACCTTGCCCGCCCACGCCAGGCCGGCGCCAAAGAGCACGCCAAGCCCGGTGAGCACGAGTACCGGAAGCAGAATCGGCATCATAAAGAGCACCTCTCGCTGTAAAATATCATGCGGCGCGGCAACGATAGGTCGCCCGGCCTTATGCTATCGCTTCAGATCAAGCCCTGAAGGCCTAAAAACGCGATGGACATCAGCCCCGCCGCGATCAGTGTGGAGGGGAGGCCTTTGAGCGCCGGAGGAATATTCGCGGTTTCCAGCCTTTCGCGGATGCCGGCAAACAGCACGAGCGCCAGCGTAAAGCCGAGCGCGGAACCCACGCCGTTGACGACGGATTCGATCAGGTTATAGCCTCTGTCAAAGTTGAGAATCGCGACGCCGAGCACCGCGCAATTGGTGGTGATCAGCGGCAGATATACGCCTAAAGCATTGTACAGGCTCGGCGAGTTTTTCTGAATGACCATTTCGACCAGTTGTACAAGAAACGCGATGACCAGGATGAACACAATGGTCTGAAGATATTCCAAGTGGAACGTCTCCAACACATAGCGCTGCAAAAGCCAGGTAGCCATGGATGCCACGCCCATGACGAACGTAACCGCAAGGCCCATGCCCACGGCGGTGGATACCTTGCGCGACACGCCCAGAAACGGGCAGATGCCCAGGAACTGCACCATGACAAAGTTGTTGACGAGAACCGAGCCGATGATGATGATCAGCAGCGTATTCATGCCGTCGCCTCCTTGCCGCGCGCTTCGATGAAGGCGCTGAGCTTATTAAACACGAGGAGCAGAAGGCCCAGCATTAGGAAGCCGCCGGGGGGGAGGATGAACAGCAACGCGGGGTTGGCCGAAAGGCCCGGAATCGCAACCCCGAAAATGGAACCTGCGCCGACGATCTCGCGGGCGGCGGCGATGATGGTAAGGGACACGGTAAAGCCCAGGCCCATCGAAAGCCCGTCTACCGCGGCGATCCCTACGGAGTTTTTGCACGCGAAGCTTTCGGCGCGCCCGAAGATGATGCAGTTGACCACGATTAGCGGAATGTACAGCCCCAGCGAACTCGACAGCGCCGGAATGAACGCCTTGAGCGCCAGATCCACGATCGTGACGAACGACGCGATGATCACGATGAACGCGGGTATGCGGATGCCGTTGGGGATGAACTTTCTAAGCAACGAGATCATCACGTTGGAGCAGATCAGCACGGCCGACGTCGCCAGCCCCATGCCCAAGCCGTTGATCGCCGCGGTGGATACCGCCAGCGTCGGGCACATGCCCAGCACGAGGCGGAACGTGGGGTTTTCGCTGAGAAAGCCGGCGGCAAAGGTTTTCGCAACGCTTACCTTGCTCATTACAAACCTCCTTTGGCCGCTTCATAGCAGGCGATCGCATCGTTGACGGCGTTTGTCACCGCGCGGGAAGTAATCGTGGCGGCGGTGATGGCCTGAATTTCTTGATCCTTCGGGGAGGATTTGACGAGCGCCAGCTGTTTAGCGAGCTTGCCCGCGTACTGTCCAAAGAAGGATTCGTTTGTGGCGTTGGCGCCGAGGCCCGGGGTTTCGCTGTGATCGCCGATGCGTACGCCGGCGATCTTTCCATCGTTTGTAATGCCCACGGTTACGGCCACCGGGCCGCCGAAGCCCCCGGCGCTCATTTCGAATACGCAGCCCTTGTCGGATTTGTATGCGCCGATGAGAGTGTCCGGCGCATTCGGCACCTCGATCTCGTCAAACGCGCCCGAGCCGGGCAGCGCCTCAATGCGAAGCGCTTCGGCCTTGATCGCCTTTTGCCTTTGGATGGGATCGGCGGTGACCATATTCGTAAGCCCCAGGCACAACGCCGCGATCAGCATCATAAGCGCCAGCTTGAACGGAAGTTCGATGCTCTTAAGCACGGCGCGCCACCTCCCCATATACCTTTGGCTTCGTAAAGCGCTCGATCAGAGGGGTAAGGATGTTCATGAACAGGATCGCATAGGTCATGCCCTCGGGGTAGGCCCCTGACCAAGTGCGGATCGCAAACACGATGAACGCTGCGCCAAGCGCGAAGATCACGCGCCCCCAAGGCGTTACCGGCGAGGTTACATAGTCCGTCATCATGAAAAGGCCGCCGAGGATGACGCCGCCGGAGAGCACGCCCGCTAGGGGATCCCGTCCGGAAAGCCACGTCATCGCCATCAGCGATACAAAAAACACCAACGGGATTCGCCAGTCGATCACCCGCCGAAGGATTAGGTACAGCCCGCCCAGAAGCAGCGCGATTTTGCACACTTCGCCCAGCGTGCCGGGGATATTGCCCAGCATAAGATCCATGTAGGATGCCGCGTACGGATACGCATCCCCGCTCAGCTGCGTGGCCGATGTGATGGCGTTCAGCTGCGCAAGCGGCGTGGCCGATGCGATGGCGTCCGCCCCCCGCCACAGAACCGGCGTCATGTAGGTCGTCATATACACCGGCCAGGACGCGAGCAAAAACGCCCGCGCGGTCATCGCGGGGTTTAAGAAGTTGTGCCCGAGCCCTCCGAACACTTGCTTTACCAGAATAATCGCAAACGCGCTGCCCAGCGCGGCAATCCACCAGGGGGCGTTCGCGGGCAGGTTATAGGCGATGAGCAGGCCGGTTACGAACGCCGAGCCGTCGGAGATGGTGGAGGGTTTGCGCAAAATTTTGCACATCAAAAGTTCGGAACCGAGCGCGGATAGCACGCCCACGGCGATGAGAGCGCAGGCTTGCCAACCGAAGATCACCATAGACGCAAGGCCCGCGGGGGCTAGCGCTATGCACACGTCGATCATCAGACGGCGCGTCGAAATGCGGTCGCGCACATGGGGGGACAGGGATACGGTCAGGCTTTGCAAGGTCACGCCTCCTATCGTTTCAGGCGCGCGATCAGCGTGCGCTTGGCGATGCGTATATTGGAAAGGATTTCGAGCTTAGCCGGGCACGAATAGGTGCATGAGCCGCATTCGACACAATCCAGAGCATGGTATGCGCTAGCGGCATCCCAATCCTGCATAGTAGCGGCATCCCTAAGCTTCATCGGCATCAAGTGCATCGGGCAGCCCTTTGCGCACCTGGCGCAGTGGATGCACGCGGTTTTTTCGCCCGGATCGATCTGCGCGCCGGTCAATGCTAAAATGCCGCTGGTTCCCTTGACGACGGGGGAGTTTTCGTTATATACCGCAATCCCCATCATCGGCCCGCCGGATACGACGCGCCCCGCTTCCGGCAAAAGGCCGCCGCATGCTTCTAAAAGCGCCGAGATGGGCGTGCCGATACGCGCGCGCAAATTGCGCGGCTCGGCCACGCAGCCCGCCACGGTGACGATCCGCTCGGTGAGGGGTTTTCCTTGGGTTAGGGCGTCGGTGATTGCCGCTGCGGTCGCCGCGTTGATCACTACGCATCCGGCATCAGCCGGGAGTCCGCCGGAAGGAACCTGGCGCGCCGTCGTGGCGATGATTAGCTGTTTTTCCGAACCTTGCGGGTATTTTACCTTCAGCGCGCGCACGGCGATGCGCTCGTCACCCTGAATGAGCTCGCGAAGCTTTGCGATGGCCTCGGGCTTGTTTTTTTCGATGGCGATAATGCCGCGCGAAGCGTTCAGAGCGCGAAGCGCATAGGAAAGTCCCTTGACAACCCGCTCGCCCGCCTCGAGCATCAACCGGTTATCGCTGTTCAGAAACGGCTCGCACTCGGCGCCGTTGACGATGACGGTATCCACCGTTTTGCCCTGCGGCGGCGAAAGCTTGATGTGCGTGGGGAAGGCGGCCCCGCCCATGCCCACGATGCCCGCCTCGCGAACTGCCGCGATAATCTTGGCGGGATCGGCGTCGAGCCCCAGCGGTTCACAACGCGGCGCAGGCTCGTCGAGCCCGTCGTTTTCGACGACGACGCACTGGCAAAACACGCCTCCCTGGACTTCTCGCTGCTCTACCACAAGCACGACGCCCGATACGCTGGAGTGCACGGGCGCGCCTACGAAACCCCGCGGCTCGCCGATCTTTTGGCCGTACAGCACGCGCTCTCCCTTAGCCACCAATGGATCGCAGGTGGTACCCGCGCTTTGCGACATAGGGATGATGATATGCGTAGGCGGAACAAGGAACGCTGTTTCCTTGTTCTGGGTAGCGCGTTTTCCCTCGTGAATGTGTTTTAGCGGATGAATCCCGCCTCGGAAGGTATCTGTTTTAAACATCAGCTTCTCTCCATTCACATGTCAAGACACGTGAAATTATCTTATCATATTGTAATAGTGCGCGCAATGAATACGCTTATGTGTCATTTTTTTCACATATTAAGTTTTTGTTTGTTGCCCTATCCATTTCTTAATCTCCAAGGAAGCGCGGTACGCGTCGTTGCGCGAAGCGCCGCGCTCTATCGCGCGGGAAACCGCTTCTTTCATTGACAGGCCGTCAAGTAGGTCCTCGAGCATGCCGGCGCGGACGGAAAAAGTCTCTTGCTCGGGCGTCGATATGCGGCACGCGCTCAGATCAATAACCAAAACGTACTCGCCCTTTTCACTGTTGGGGTTCGCCATCAGCGCGGCAAGCACGTCGCAGGGGCTTCCGCGCAGCGTAAGCTCGAATTTTTTCGTTAAATCACAGCACAGGCACAGGCGGGCCTTGGGAAGAACAGCTTCGATAGATTCGATGAGCCCCTTTACCCTGTGCGGGGATTCGTATAGTACCGCCACGGGCTCGCCCTGCGCCGCCTGCATAAGGAACGCGTTGCGTTCTCCTTGAGCCCTGGGCGGGAAGCCGTAAAAGGAATAGCCGCGCCCCTCAAAACCGCAGACGGACAGCGCCGCCGCCACCGCTGATGGCCCCGCAACCGGCATGACCGGGATGCCCAGGGTAGCGGCTTCAGCCACCAAAACGGCGCCAGGGTCGCTGATGCCCGGCGTGCCGGCATCGGATACCAGGGCGACCGTCATGTCCTCCTGGGCGATGCGGCGCGCGAGCGCGGCGGCCTGTTCGCGCTCGTTGTGCCGGTGGTTTGAGCGAAGGGGGACGTGGATGTCAAGATGCGAAAGCAGCTTGCGCGTAACCCGGGTATCCTCCGCGAGAATCAGATCGGCGCCGCGCAGCGCATCGGCCGCGCGGGACGAGAGTTCGCCAAGGTTGCCGATGGGCGTCGCCACCACATATAGGGCCGCCATATCATGTTTCCGGCGGGAACAGCGCTTCGAGCAGCGCGAGGCCGCGCCGCGTCTTGAACAGTTCCGCGCGGGACTTTGCGATTTTTTCTGAGGATGCCTTGCCTTCCGAAAGGTTGGTAAGGTCGTCCGCCTCCAACAAAATCTGCAAAACCGGGTCGTCTTTTGCAAAAGCGGGGGAGTGGTGGTGGGCGATCAACCAGGAGACTCGCCCGCAAACGCTCTCATCGTAACCGCAAGAGCGCAGCATATCGGGCGCAATGCGCGCGCCCTCGGCTTCCTGATAAGGCCCGGCGCCGCTTCCGTGCAGGCGCAGCGCCTCGGGTATGCCGATGTCGTGAATGGCGGCGGCGGCCTCAAGAATATGAAGATCTTCGTCGCTTAGATTTTCCGCCCCCGCGATAGCGCGCGCGTAGCCGAGCACCTTGAGCGCGTGTTCGACATAGTGCCGCTCGCCAAACAGGGCCGCCATGCGAAAGATCAGTTCGTAAAGCATCGGGAGACCTCCTCATACCATGTTTTCATCGCCAACGCGTCTTCAGCCTGATGGCCGCTCGATTCGCAGATGATCGTGGGTTTCAGCCCATACTCGCATAGGACTTGCGCGAGCGGCGCAAAATCCGGCCCAAAGCCTTCGTCGTCAAAGTTGCGGTGGCGCTTTTCGCCGGCGTTCGTATATTCGATATGGCTAAAGTGCGCGTGGAAGCGCCGCATGCGCTCCAGGCCCAGCGCGTCGATCATAGGATCTATAATGCGCCGGAAATCGTCCGGCCCCGTAAGGCGGGCAAGCGCGTGCAGGTGAGCAAAGTCGATTGCCGGCAGCACATTGGGGGCGACGCGGCACAGCTGAATCACCTCGTCCACCGTGCCGAGCTGGCCCGCCCTGCCCATCGTTTCCGGACATAGCGTTGCGCGCAGCGGGCCAAGATGCTCAAGCGCCCTCTCCAACGCGCGGCATGCCCTGAGCATAGCCTCGCCTCGCGCAAGCTTTTTCGGAGAACCGGCGTGGAAGATCACCCTTTCGCCGCCCATGGCACAGACCGCTTGAGCGCTTTCGTAAAGCCACCGGAAGGATTTTTCGAGCTGGGTTTCTTCGGCCTCGGCCAGGTTGATAAAATACGGCGCGTGAAAGGATATCGCGATGCCGTGCGCTTCGGCCTGCGCGCCGATGGCCGCGGCGGTTTCCTCGCTGATTCTTACGCCGTGCCCGCCCGAATATTCAAACGCGTTAAGGCCCAGCGCCGCAAGCCATGCGGGTGCCTGGACGGTATGCTTATAGCCCTGTTCTTTAAAACTGTCGCTCGCGCCGGCGGGGCCGAAGCGTATCATGAAAAGCCCTCCCAAGTAATGCCCAAAATGCGATATAAGACTTTTTCGATGGCACGGTTGACCTTTGTTCCGCGAAATTCCCGCGAAAGGTCGATGGGCTTTACGAGGCAGGTGGACATGCCTGCGAGATTGCCCGCTATAATATCGGTAAGTAGCTGGTCGCCCAGCATCATGCAGCGATTCCCGGGGAGGTTTGCGCTCTTCGCCCACGCGCGTAGCGCAAACGGAAGAGGCTTGTGCGCTTTGGCGATGTATTGCGCGCCGATGGCTTGCGCAAAGGGGTGGATACGCGCCTCGCTGTTGTTGGATACGATGCAAAGGTCGATACCCTGCGCGCGCAGGCGGTCGGCGAAGGCCAATGCGCCGGGGGGCACGACGGGATCGTTCCAGCGCGCAAGTGTGTTGTCCAAATCCGAGAACACCGCCGCGATGCCGCGCGCCGCCGCGCCTTCCGCATCGAAATCTTCGATGCTTGCGATCAAACCGTCAGGCCGAACGAAAAAACCCATGTTGCCACCTCGCGCGCTCCATGATACCATACCTTAAGGCAATTGTGCAAAGCCGAAAGGGGGCTTCCAAATGCCGGATGCTTCCACGCCCCAGGGGAAAAAGCGCGGTTTTCTGCGCAGAAAGCTTAGCAGGCTTCGCGCGTACAACCGCCGCCTGCGCCCGCCGTTTCGGCAGATCGTACACGCGATTCTATACGTTTTGATGGCGGCGGTCGCGTTGCTGCTGCTCGCACTGGCAATTTTCCCAGGGCTTCAGGTGATGGTTGCGGGGCTTTTTGCGGGTATCATCGGCAGCCTGTTTTCGCCCGCGTTTATGGCCTCATGGCTGCCTGTGCGCATAGCCCGCAAGCTGGTTACCTTCAGCCTATCGCGCATTTTGCGCCGCACGCGCTATGCCCAGACTTTGGGAGAGAAACTGAAAAAGACCGTACTCTTCCCCGAAGAGGAAGAGGCACGGCCACCTCATAAAGCGCCGGAGGAGCCGGTTCGCGATGACCTGCAAGCCTGACTCGGGGCGCACTGCGCTTCGTGCCCCCACAACGCTGCGGCGTTGCGTGGGCACGTCCGCTCCGTGGCCCCTCGTCTTCTCACAAGGCGCTGAGGCGTCTTGTGAGATTAAGAAGAACGAGGAACGCGCCCTCGTTTCTCACCCCGTCGTTCTTCTTATTCCTCAAAATCGCCTCAGCGGTTTTGAGGAGGAGGGCCTGCGAAGCGGACATACCCCGGCAACACCGCAGTGTGGCCGGGGTGTGAAGCGCAGTGCGGCCCGACGAAGTTATAACTGCACTGTAATCTCTGCGCCGCTGGGAATGATGCGCGTGCCCAGCTCGCAGGCCTGCGCGTTTCCTCCCTGCACGCCGCGCACGGAGGAAACGCCTACGAGCACAAAGCTCGCGTTCTTTTCAGTATCGGAAAGCGTTAAAACGACGGTATCTCCGGTGCGCTCCGCGCTCGCGGAAAGAGCGCACGCCCCCAGCAGGTTGGGCACTTCGCAGGCAGCCTTCGCACTGTCGGCCGGCGCGTATACGCGCAGCTCCACGTCCTGGGCAAAGTCGTAGTCGGGCCTTTCGCCATTTGATCCGAAGGGAAGGATGGACCCCGGCCGCACGAACAGCGGTAGGGAAAAGTAATCATACGCCTGTTCCACCCAGCGACCGCCCTCGACCT
>JAVBNW010000051.1:0-23362 GCA_031551255.1 Eubacteriales bacterium
GTATTTCTTTGTGGAGGCCATGGCTTGCTGCATGTTGCGCGTATCGTTGAGCGCGTCGAAGATGCGGATGATTTGAATGCCGTTTTCGATCGCCTTTTTGCAGAACAGGTCGACGACGTCGTCGGCATAGTTCTTGTAGCCCAAGATGTTCTGGCCGCGCAGCAGCATCTGGAACCTTGTAACGGGCATGGCGTCGCGCAAGCGCTTGAGGCGATCCCACGGGTCCTCGTTCAGGAACCAGAGACACGCATCGTACGTAGCGCCGCCCCACATCTCCAAAGAGTAGTAGCCGACCGCGTCGAGCTTACCCGCCACGGGCAGCATTTCGTCGGTGCGCATGCGCGTCGCCGCCTGCGACTGATGCGCATCGCGAAGGATGGTATCGGTAATGTTGACCTTTGCCAAACGGCTTACCCCCTTAATTCATGAACATGGAGAGGAACACGCCCGCCGCGACCGCCGAACCGATGACGCCGGCCACGTTCGGCCCCATGGCGTGCATCAGTAGGAAGTTGCTCGGGTTTTCCTTCTGGCCGACCACCTGGGAAACGCGCGCGGCCATCGGCACGGCGGATACGCCCGCGGAGCCGATCAAAGGGTTAATCTTGCCGCGGGTTAAGAAGTTCATAAGCTTGCCCAGCAACACGCCGCCCGCGGTGCCAAACGCAAACGCGCAAAGGCCCATGACGATGACGATGAGCGTCTTGGGGCTTAGGAAGGTGGCGGCATTTGCCGTCGCGCCTACCGTCAGCCCAAGGAAAATGGTGACGATGTTGATCAATTCGTTCTGCGCCGTCTTGCTCAGACGCTCCACGACGCCGCACTCCCTGAACAGGTTGCCCAGCATCAGCATGCCGACCAACGGCGCGGCCGAGGGCAGCAGCAAGCTTACGAAGATGGTGACGACGATCGGAAACACGATCTTTTCCGTCTTGGAAACCTCGCGCAGCTGGCCCATCACGATATTGCGCTCTTGTTTGGTCGTTAGCGCGCGCATGATCGGCGGCTGGATGACCGGCACAAGCGCCATGTAGCTATACGCCGCCACGGCGATCGGGCCTAAGAGATCCGGCGCCAGGCGCGTGGTAACATAGATGGCGGTCGGGCCGTCGGCTCCACCGATGATACCCACGGAAGCGGCTTCGTTGACGTTGAACATCACCAGCTCGCGCAGGTTTTCAGGCAGCAGGCCGCCGATGGCGGGCCCGATGACCAGGCAGCCGATGAACGCCAGGAAGATGCCCAACTGCGCCGCCGCGCCCAGCAGAAGCGAGCGAGGGTTGGCGATGAGCGGGCCAAAGTCCGTCATCGCGCCGACGCCCATGAAGATGAGCGGCGGGTAGATGCCCAGCTTGACGCCCTGGTATAGGTAGTAAAGCAACCCGCCGGGAACCGTTCTGTCTCCCAGCATGCTCGGCGCATCCATGAGCCCCGCGCCGGGCAAATTGGCAAGCAGCATACCAAAGCCGATGGGCAAGAGCAGAAGCGGCTCAAAGCCCTTGGCGATGGCGAGAAACATGAGCACGCAGGCGACCAGGATCATGACGATCTGGCCCCACTCGATGGTGACAAAGCCCGTGCTCATCCACAAGCCCTGCAATGCCTCAAGGACATTGATATTGGTCATGTGTGATCAATCCTTTCCGGCACTTTGCTTATTTCAGCGCGGCCAACACATCGCCCGTGTTGACGGTGGCGCCCTTGGAAACGGAAACCGCCTCCACCACGCCGTCGCGCGGGGCCATGATCTCGTTTTCCATCTTCATAGCCTCGAGAATAAACAGAACCGTACCCTTTTTCACTGACGCGCCGGAAGCGCAGTTCACCGAAAGGATGGTGCCGGGCATCGGGCTCTTAATCGCCTCGGATCCGGCGGCCACGACGGGCGCGGCGGCTGCGGGGGCCGGTGCGGGCGCGGGGGCCGGCGTGGGGGCCGCTACCGCCGCTGCGACGGGAGCCGGAGCGGGGGCTGCCACAGGGGCGGCGGCAAACGCGCCGACCTCTTCGACTTCTACCGCGTACGCTTTGCCGTTGACCGTAATGTTAAACTTTCGCATGGGAGTTCCTCCTTGTTTCTCTGACTCTCTTTAGAAATCAATAACGGGTGTTGATGATATCCATCCTGCCGGCGGCATTCCACGAAGAAGCATTGCCACCCATCCTGCGGATGGAGCGAACCACCAGCCCGGAACCCTCTTCCCCGGCGATCACGGCGATGGCGGCCGCGATAGCGGCGGCAATATCCTCGTCATCCTGGGCCGCGGCGGGAATCGGAGCGGGCGCGGCTACGGCTACGGCGGATACGGGAGCAGGCGTAGGATCTTTAACCTCGTTGGGCTTGCGCTGAATCGCGCGCACGATCCTGGACATCAGCGTGAACAGAAATACCAGGATGATCAGCCCGAGAAACACGATGGCCATGCCGATCAGGGCAACCTGAAGGCCTAGAATCAGCGATTGTCCTACTGTCATGAGTACACTCTCCTTACAGCGGCATATTGCCGTGCTTTCGCGGCGGCAGCGCGTCGCGTTTACCCAGCATCGCTTCCAGCGCGGCGGCGACCATCTGCCGGGTGGACGCGGGCTCGATCACGTCGTCCACAAGGCCGGTCTCAGCGGCTTTGAGCGCGCCGTTTTCAGCAATATACTTTTCCACCAGCGCGGCTTCGGATTCACCGGCTTTCAGCGCATCTCTTTCGAGAATGTGCACCGAGGCCTCGGGGCTCATCGGCGAAATGGCTGCATCGGGCCACGCGTATACGATATCGGAGCCGATAGAGCGGCTCGCCATGGCCGCGTAGCCGATGCCGATCGCCTTACCCGTGATGACGCACACTTTGGGAACGGAGGCTTCCGCATAGGCGTACACCAGCTGCGCCGCGTTCTTAAGCGCCTGCACGTTGCGCTCGGGGCCTGGGGCAATCACCCCCACGGTGTTGACGAGGGTTACGACAGGCAGGTTAAACGCGTCGCAGAAACGGATAAACCGCGCGGCCTTCGCGCTGCCCGGCGGGCACAGAATGCCTTCGTCGAACGCGGGGTTGTTAGCGACGATGCCGACCGTCCTGCCGCCGACGCCGGCGAGCGCGACGGTCATGTTCGGCGCGTACGCGGGCGAAAGCTCGAGCCAATCGCCGTTATCGGCGAGCTGGGCAATCAGCGTGCGCGCATCCGAGCCGTCGGCGTTAATCTGACGGTTCAGATCGTCGGGGGCAAATATCGGCGCGTCCTCGGCGTTGTTGGAGGGCAGCATGGAAAGCAGCTTGCGCGCAAACGCAAACGTCTCGTCCTCGCGCTCGCAGGCGATGTGCGAACCGCCCGTTTCGCTGATCACCTTCGCCCCGCCCAGGCTCTTTTGATCGTAGTTCTTTCCCAATTTTGCGGAGACGACCTGCGGCCCGACGAGGAACTGCGCCCCGGTATCGGCCTGAATCACAAAATCGGCAAGCTGGGCGATCACCGCGGCGCCGCCCGCACAAGGCCCGAGCACGAGCGCAATCTGCGGCACGACGCCCGAAAGCCTGGCCGCCTGGCACATGACTTGGGCATACGCATCCATAGAGCAAATGCCCTGGTCGATGCGCGCGCCGGCGCTATCGCACAGCGATACGATGGGGCTTCCGGTCTTTGCAGCCAGCTCCATGACACGCACGATCTTCTCCGCCGCCCTTTTGGAAACCGCGCCGCCCTTTACCGTGAAATCCTGCGCGTACAGGTACACGAGGCGATCGCCAACGGTGCCGTAACCGGCGATTACGGCGCTTAATTCGTCTTTCGAGGTGCCTGCCAGCATGCCTACCTCGACAAACGAATTGGGGTCGAGAAGCCGCGCGATTCGTTCGCGCGCGAGTAGCTTGCCGCTCTCGCGCTGCTTCGCCGGATCTCCGCCCGACACAACTGTGCGCTTTCGGTCGTTCAGGTCCACACTCATGAAGCCGTCCTCCCATCGAATATAACTTTCGGACATGGTTTATGAATTGAGGCTGAAAATAAGCCCAACTTCATCCAGATTCATGTTTCGCTATTTCTGCGCATTTTCCTTCCGCCATCGATAAGATTTTCACAATTCTCGGGAACTTAACACGGCGCCGGCGCGTTATTATTTATTTTGCCCGGCAGACTCCAAGACCCGCTCCAGCGCTTCGATTTCAGCCTGGGAAAGGTTGCGCCACTGCCCCGCCTTCAAATGCCCAAGCCTCAGGGGGCCAAACCCTTCCCTGCGCAGCGCCGTTACGGGATGGCCCACCGCTTCGCACATGCGGCGGATAAGGCGGTTGTGCCCCTCGTGTACGGTGATGGCAAGCTGCGTCAAGGCGCCGCGCGATACGATCTGCACCCTGGCGGGCGAAGTAACGTGCCCGTCATCGAGCGTCACGCCGCTTTCCAGCGCGCGCACCTCTTCTTTTTTTATCTCGCCGCGCACGGTAGCCGCGTAGAGCTTGTCCATACCGTGGCGCGGGTGCGCGAGGCGCTGCGCGAGCTCGCCGTCGTTGGTAAGCAAGATAAGCCCCTCGGTATCGTAATCCAGCCTTCCGACCGGAAAAAGGCGTTCCTCAGTCGCAATCAAATCCATCACCGTCGTGCGGCCCTGCGGGTCGCTTGCCGATGTGATCACGCCCTGAGGCTTATTGAGCATCACATAGCGCATGCGCGCGGCGGGGCGGACGGGCACACCGTCCACCTCGACGCGCGCGTTTTCCTCTACCAAATACCCCATGGTACTTACCACATGGCCGTCTACCTTCACCCTGCCCTGTGCGATGATCTCTTCGGCCCTGCGCCGCGACGCTACGCCGCACATCGCAAGATACTTTTGTAACCTCATATTTCTTTTCCCTTCCCCATCCACTTGCCAAAGATGCGCTTTGCCACGTCCAAAGCGCCGTTGCGAATCACGCTCTCCCCCGCCACGAGGCAAACGCTTCCCCGCGCTTCGCCATCCACGATCGCCGTAGCCGTCCCCAAGATGTCTCCTTCCCGATACGGCGGCGCGGGCATGGCGGGCACTTCGAGCCTGAGAAACATCTCCTCATCCGGGCTCACAGCCAAAGAAAGCGTTTCCTGCGCCAGGATTGCGACGCTTTCCGGGCTGCCGCCGGTGCTTGCCTGATGCACGGCTTCGCCGCGCTCTAAAAATACGTGTTCGTAGTAATTGTCAAAGCCGTACTCCATCATTTTTGCGGTTTGGTTCCACCAATCCGGGCAGTTGAGCACCACGCTCACCAGCTGCATCCCGTCCCGCTCGGCGGCCTCTACAAGGCACCGGCCCGCGGCTTTTGTAAACCCTGTTTTGCCGCCGTTGCACCCGGTCAGCTCATCCAGCATGCGGTTCTTGTTGGTCAAAACGCGATTCCACTGATGCCCTTCCCAGGGGATCTGCACTTTTTTTGTGGAGGCGATCCGCACAAAATCTTCGTTGCCGATCGCTTCGGACATGATCGCGCACAGATCGAGCGCGCTGGTGTAATGGTCTTGCGCAGGCAAGCCGTGCGGGTTTTGAAACAGTGTGTGTTCAAGCCCCATGCTGAGCGCCTTGTCGTTCATCATGCCGACAAAGCCCTCGACGCTGCCCCCCACGTGCTCTGCCAGTGCCACCGCCGCATCGTTGCCGGATCGGAGCATCAGCCCCAGCAGCAGCTGTTCTACCGAAAGCTTCTCGCCCACTTCCAGGTAGATGCTCGACCCTTCCACGCCGGACGCACTACGGCTGATCTCGACGATATCGCTAAGCTTCGCGTTTTCCAGCACGACGAGCGCCGTCATTACCTTCGTAGTGGATGCCATCGGCAGCGGAACATCCCCGTTTTGCTGATAAAGCACCCTGCCGCTTGCTGCATCTACCAAGGCGCAAGCTTTTGCGGCAATCCCCAAATCTCCCTGCGCGGCGAGAGCTTGTGCAGGCATAAGAACAGTATACAGGATGATCAGACAGAAAAGCAAAGAAAAATGCCGCCGCATGTCGCACCCCTCCCGATACCTTAGGTTATTATCTATAGAACATAAAAATACGGCGTTCCGCATGAAGATTGCCCCGATTGGCAAACCTTGTATTGAAGAAATTCGTTCACAGCCAAGGTAGGGAGTAAAGAGACGCTTATCATAAAGTTCGGGGAGGTTGGCGGCATGTTTGAATGGTTGATCGGCGTCTGCGCCGTTTCCTTTGCGCTGTTTTTGCTGTGCCAATCGCGCATGGAAATGGCGCTGCGCGCTCATATCGGCGGCGAAAATACGTTTTCTGCAAGCGCATATTTTCTGGGCGGAGCTGTCCGCCATAAGTTTGAAGGAAGCGTCGTACGAGGGGAAGACGGGCGCCTGTCGATCACGACGGCATTCAACGGGAACCCCGTCAAAGTAAAGCGGAGGGAGAATATTTTCAAGCGCGAAATGGTTTCTCCGGCGGCGCGCGATCTTTTTATTCGCCGCGTGGATTTGGAATCCCTAGGCTTTTCCATGACGATCGGCATCGCGAGCGATGCCGCCATCACCGCGCAGCTGTGCGGGCTTGCGCTAACAGTGCTCGAAAGCGCGGCGGGCATCGTAAGAATCCTTAAACCCAACGCGCGCGTGCTGATGCGTTCGGCGCCGAATTTTCGCGAGGACTGTCTGCGTATACGGTTTTCCTGTATATTCCGCATTAAAATAGGTCATATTATCCTCATTGCGGCTCGCGCCGCTATCGACATTGCGAAAGGGGCGATCGCAGCATGGCTCACCCGATTGAAAGCATTATGCGCACCACGATGGAAAACCTCAAAGACATGATCGACGTCAACACCGTCGTCGGCGAGGCAGTGACTTCCGGCGATGGCATCACCATCATTCCCATTTCCAAAGTATCCTTTGGTTTCGTAGCCGGCGGCGGCGAATACGGCCTGGGGCCGGCACAGCCGCCCAAAACGCCTATCGCCGGCATTGATGCGCTGCCCTTTGGCGGCGGCACCGGCGCTGGCGTTTCCGTATGTCCTGTCGGATTTCTAATCGTGGGCGGCGGTCAGGTAAGAATGCTGCCCGCCACGTACAACACCCCCATCGAGCGGATTGTCGAACTGGTTCCACAGTTGGTGGGCGATGTGCGCGACATGCTGGAGAAAAAGAAAAGCGACGACGGCGGATCAACCGGCCCTGAGGACTATCCTCCTTACGGCATATAAACAACATCACAGGGGGTACGCGTAAACATCACGGGGGGTACGCGTACCCCCCGTGAGCCCCCCGCCGAGGAGGCACGACGGGGATGAGGATGAAAAATGCCAAACGGCGATAGCTATAAGCTATCGCCGTTCACTTTTTCTGTGGCCTTGCCGGAGACCGCAATCTATGTTTACTGGGCTGTCTTGAGAGCGTGGACTCTCTTGGCGATGCGGCTCTTCCTGCGGTCGGCGCCCTTCTTATGCATGACACCCTTGACGCAGGCACGGTCGATCGCGCCCGAGGTGATGGGCAGCATCTTCTCCGCAGCGGCGACGTCGCCCGATTCCACGGCCGCGTTGAACTTTTTCATGCTGGTGCGGAAGATCGAGCGGTTCATGCGGTTACGCAGGTTCTTCTTTTCGGTGACGCTCACGCGCTTAATCGCGGACTTGATATTTGGCAAACCATTCACCTCCTCTTTGCAAACTCGCAGGTGTTATCTTAGCACGGTACATCCCCAATTGCAAGCGCTTTTTCCGTAAAATGGCCGCGGAGAGCGCATTTTCTTGCATGTAGAGCTGCTAAACCACGGGACACGTCCCTAAAACGCCTCCGTAATGTGTTGAGGGCGCAGAGTAAACACCTTATCGAGCGTCTTTTCGTTGCCGTACACCTCGATGCCTTCCCTGCAGGTACACAGCGCGTTCCCAAGCGTGCGGTAGCCGGTGATCAGCTGGCTTACAACGGGCATGTCGCAGGCGATGTCCGCGCCTTTTTGCGTAGGGCCTACCTTCGTCTCCCCCTCCCCATATTCCACGAGGAAGCGATCGCTGTTCGCCGCAAGTATCGGGTCCTTCACCTGCAGCACAAAGGCGCCCTCGCCCTCCGGCTTGCGCATGGACGCAAGCGCGGCTTTCACATCGATCACGCGCGTCATGTCCCTGGGCACGATTTTCTGGTCGATCCTCCATACGTGGTCGACAAAATCGGTCGGCTCGAGGAACGTAGGCATCATCCACACGCAATTGCGGTATTGCGCGCTCAGTACGCCAAACAGCGACATGGCGCCGTACATCGCATCGCGGTCCATAAATGCAAGTTCCAGGATCGACATGTTGTTTTCGTCGCCTTCATGAACGTGCTTGTATTTGATGTAGGCCCGGGGCTCGTCGCTCTTTTCATCGTGCCAAACGTACAGGAACGTTCCGGTTTTGTATGGGTCATCCTTGGTGAACAGGCGCCACGCGCGATTGTCCGGCCAGTAGTCCCGGCAGATGGCGTGGTTGATATCGCGGATATACGCGGCGTGGATGCGCTGCAGCACGGATGTATCGTCGCCGGGGAAGAACTGCACGAACCTGCCGCGCATTTTAACAGAATCGAACTCCTTCACCGGAATGCGCACCTCGTTGCGCGCGCAGCACAACGCGTAGCCGAATTGCCTATAAAACTTATGGGAAAACGGCGTAAGGTTTGAAAACATCACTTCGGATTCGTACGCCTCGGGCAGGAGCTTTTCAAAGATCTTGCGGATGGCGCCCCCCTTACGCGCCTCCGGCAAGGTGCCGACGCCGCCGATGCCCGACATCTTTACGCTGTGCCCGTCAAAGCGCATTAGAAACGGCAGTTCGATCATCGAGGAGATCATGCGGCCATCTTCAAACGCCGCCCATTTCCAATGCGCGGGGTCGGCAAACTCGTCCTCCTTCTCCTTAGAAAAATCGTTTCTCATGTTAAAGACGACGGTTTCGATCTTGCTTGTCATCTGCGTCTCTTCGGCGGTGATGCGGCGGATTTCCAGCATGCGGCAGCCTCCCGTTTGTCGGATTTCTTGCGCAACTCCGCACAGTCGCCTGAGTGCGCGCGAAAGTTACACAAAAGTTTGTTTTTTCGAGCATATCAAAAATGGCGCTCCGCCGCAACGGCAAAGCGCCATATCTATATAACAAAAAAATGGATGCGATGCTGCGCAGCCTTTCACTTAGACTTTCGTAAAGCTCAGGTCGATAAAATCTCCGACGGGGCGGTAGCCGATTTTTTGATAGATGCTGTTCGAAATCGGGTTTGCCAGATCGGTAAACAGCGCACAGTATTCGTTGCCCATCGCAAGAGCGGCCTTGCTTACCAAGGCGACACAGGAAGTCGCATAGCCTTTGCGCCGGAAGTAGGGAGGCGTATATACGCCTCCGATCGTCCGCCCGTGCGGCAGCGTACGCGTGAGCGCCGCGATGGAAACAGGGCCGCCGTCCGCCTCGAGCACGAAGATCGGGCTTGAGGCACCTTCGCCCATCCTCTCCATCGTGGATGCCGCATATCCTTCCAGCGTGTCGGTTTCGATGCCGCACTCCTGCGCCATCGCCCTTCGCCAATGCGGTATGTAGAACAAGTCGCGCGGTTCGGCGCGGCGCAGCGTTCCTACGATGGGCACGCCTTCCACCTGCCGAAGCTCGTAGCAGCGAAGGTTTGCACGCGTGGAGACCGTACAGCCCATAATATCGGAGCATATGTCCGCAAAGCGCCGCGCCAGCCCAATTTCGGCAGTTACGCCGCGAAGCGGCATGCCCGCGTCGATCAGCGCATGGGCCAGCTGCGCAAGCTCGGCATCGCCTACGGGTTCGCTCCCCGCGCACAATACGACATTGAAGGGGGGCGTCATGACGGATACGAGTGAAATTTTCTCCTCTTGCGTCTGAAGCGCCATCCACCAGTCGCTATGCTCTTTGCCGTCCTTTCCGCGCCTGAGGATGCCGATGGGCAGGTTGTTCATCGCCTCGTTTCCGCATAGGAAACCGATGGCCTTATCGTAGAAGGCCGGGGCATCGGTATAGCGCTGAATCGGCATAACTTTCCCTCCTAAAAAACCGTCATCTTGAGCACTGCGATGATGGCCAGATGCATAGGATATGCCGCATAAAACGGCAGCCCCGCGCGCGGGCCCCGCTTGCCATTGTAAAGCGCAATGGCGACGAGCGCTACGCACGCGAGGGCCACGTACATCCACCCGCCAAAGTACTGCAGTACGATAAACAGCGCCACCGCCCCGAGGCTCCACCACTTGCCGGGACACATCGCGCACAGAAAAATGGCGCCGACGCCCAACATGCCGTAGTCGGTATGGCAAAGCTCGGCGAGGATCATGCACGGAACCACCGCGAGCACCGCTACCGGAACGGGCACGCCGATGCTCTTGAGTTTTTTGCAGCCCCATACGGCCGCCACGCCAAGCGCGAGCGTGAAAAACACGTTCTGGTGGCCCCAATCGGCGATGGTTGGCGATAGGCGGAACAACTGCGCCGGTATATACAGCGCTATATCGAAAGGAATTTCACTTATAAGGGCAAAGATAAGCAGCCTTAGCATATAGCGCTCCATGCTGCGCGTGTGCCTGCACCCCTCGGCAATGAGGAAAATGTAGATGGGAAACGCGATGCGCCCGATCATGCGCAGGATTGGAAATTGCGGAAACAGCGCTGCGCCCGTGTGATCCACGATCATCGTTAAGAGCGCGATCACCTTTAGTACGAAACCAGACATACACCCACCTCATTGCGTTCATCCATTATTACTGCACAAAATCCTCCTGTGCGTAAAATGCCGCGACCATCAGATCGACCATCCGCCCATACGATTTCACGCCGTCTTCCTGGCGGTTTACCTTTAGATAAGCGTCGTTAATCTGTTCCTGAACCTCGCTGACTTTGCCTTCATATCGTTGCCAATGCTCGTAATGCACCGCAAGGTCGCGGCGCAGGCCGTCGCCATATTGGCTTTGCGTTTCCCAGTACAGGTCGCCGTCCGCCGAGGCCAAGGCGTTCATCGCATGGATGATGCCCAGCAGCAGGCCGGAATAGACGAAGTCATTATCGCCGCTGGCTAAGCACACGGCAAAGGAGACGTAGTTGGCCTCGTCTTCCCTCGCCCATCCCCGCAAGTGCGCCGCTTCGTGGCAGGCCGTCATGGGGATCATGCAGGCGAGGTTGTTCATGTTCACGTTGGCCTCGAAGGTAAAGGGGATGAAGATGCCGGTAATCTGCAAATAGCTCATCGCTTCGGACATCAGCACGGGCTTGGGGTTTCCATACTCGCCCGCCAGCCATGGGTATTGCGCCGAGGCTTTGTCGTACGCGCGGCCTACGCGCCGCAAAAGCGCCTCGCCGTCGCCGTTGGTTTTGTAAACGCCCTGTTCGTCTTCAGGGGCTTTCTCCCGTATGGCGTTGGCCTGCGCAATCAGCGACTCGCATAACTCATTCAGCTGCACGGCTGTTACGGGTTGAACCGTAAGCCCTGCCGTAAAGGCATAGGGTTCGCGCGCATACGCAACGCCCCACCCCCCGGCGAACAGCGCATAGAAAACCGACGCCGCCGCAAGAGGGCCCGCGACGAGGCGGATCCAATCCCGGGTGACGAGGCGTATGACGCACTCGATGACAAAGCTTATCAGGAACAGCGCCAGAAAGATTTCGGCGACGGAAAACGGAAAGATGCCCAGCGCTCGCGATACGGGCGAGGCGACAAGGCGGTTCAGCGTTTGTATATAGCGCTCCGCCCACACCGGATGGCCCTGGGCGTACTGCGAAATACCCAGCGCAATCGGCGCGAGCAGCAGCGGCAAAAAAGGCAGCGCATAATCGCGATAACGGTATCGCTTCGCGCGAAGATCCACGGCGGTCGGGTTGACCATGGACTCTCCTCCCACTCTTTATCTCAATATCAGTATAGCTGGCAAGTTACCGCTTAGCAACAAACATTCGCTGGAAGTGCAAATTTTATAGCATTTTTGGAAGAACTTTAGTGATTTGCATCAAAACGGTCGAATTTTTGTGTGATAAACAAAAAAACATCCTCAAAAATTATTCGAATTGCTGGAAATCTCGACTCCGTTGCACTATAATGCTTACATTACTTGTAAAGAGGTGATTCGAATGCAACGCTACGATAACGAGCAATGGCGTACCGATATGTCCATTCGCATCGATATGAACCACATGATGGCGGATTATGTTGCCGAATCGCGCGCTTCCGTGCGCTCTTCGCTGCGCAAGTTCGCCCGTTCCGCAAGCGGAAAGCCCTTAGGCAACGCGCAGGCGGCGATTGCTAAACTGTCCGATCCCCCCGGGCGGCTATTGAAAAAGAATTTTGTGGAGAGAAAGGAGCTTGCCGCCTTCTCGCCGCAGCTCACCGCGGCCGCGAAGGCCGTCGCAGCCATGCGGGGCGATGTGCAAAAAATGATGGCGTGGACCGAGCTTCCGACGAAGCAAACGGACGTCATCGCCGAAATATGTGCGATCGCCGAAAATATTCGCGGCGGGTTTGACGCCTTTGTCGTGTTGGGCATCGGAGGAAGCGCGCTGGGCCCCATCGCAGTGCAGCAGGCGATGAACGACCTTCACTACAACGAACTTCCCCGCGAGCGCCGCGGCGGCCCGAAGCTGTACGTCGAAGATAACGTCGACCCGGAGCGCATGATCTCCTTGCTCAACCTGGTCGACATCGAAAACACATGCTTTAACGTCATTTCCAAATCCGGCAACACCTCGGAAACCATGTCGCAGTTCATGATCGTAACCGACCTTCTCAAGCAGCGCCTCGGCACAAGATACGCTAAAAACGTCATCGTAACCACCGATGCGAGCAGCGGCAACCTTAGAAAGATTGCCGGGGCGGACGGCCTTGTCTCCCTGTCGGTGCCCGACGGCGTGGGCGGTCGCTTTTCCGAAATGAGCCCGGTGGGCCTGCTTGCCGCGGCCGTAACGGGTGTGGATATTTCAGAGATGTTGGCAGGCGCCGCCGCGATGGATGAGCGCACCCGCTCTTTAAACTGGCAGGAAAACCCTGCGCTGTTTGCGGCCGGGGCGATGTATCAGGCGATGCAAAAGGGCCTTAATATATCGGTGATGATGCCCTATGCCGATTCTTTGAAGTATTTCGCCGATTGGTATGCGCAGCTGTGGGCCGAATCGCTCGGCAAGTGCGTTAAGCGCGACGACACGCCCTGCGCGGTCGGCCAAACGCCGGTAAAGGCGCTGGGGGTAACCGATCAGCACAGCCAGGTTCAGCTGTATACCGAAGGGCCCGACGATAAGGTGATCACCTTTCTCGCGGTGGATACTTTCCGCACATCGATCACCATTCCCGTGGCGTGCGAAGAGTTTCCCGATGTCGCGTTCCTCAGCGGGCACACGTTGGGCGAGTTGATCAACGTGGAACGCGAGGCGACCGAGTACGCGCTGCTCAAGGCCTCAAAGCCGTCCTGGACGATCGTTTTGCCCGAAGTAAACGCCTATACGCTCGGCCAGCTTATGTACTTTTTTGAAATGATGACGGCGTATGTCGGCGAACTGCTTAACATCGACGCCTTTAACCAACCGGGCGTCGAGGAGGGCAAGCAGGCGGCCTTTGCCTTGCTTGGCCGGAAGGACTTCGCCGATAAGAAGATCGAAATCGACGCGCGCATGAAGCCTAAGGGCGAATATATCCTGTAACGGCACACGGCATGGGGGGTACGCGTACCCCCCATGAGCCCCCCCGCCGGAGAAGCACGACAAGGGAAGCACGACGAGGGAAGTAGGATGAACCCAGGGCGGCATATGCGCCCTGGGTTCTTAGTTTAAGTCGAGGTTTGTCAATCGCCCTTGCGGGTAACGGTGCCGATGCCGCCCGCAACCTTGCGCACCTCGGGCGATCCCCAATAGTCGATCGTTCCGATGCCGCCGATCGTAGCGTCCAGCTTCTCCTCGCAGCGGATTTCGACGCCGCCCGCGCCCGCAAGGCTGACCTTGCAAATGCGCGTGGTCAATTCCTTTGCCCTGATGTCGCAAGCCCCGGCGCACGTGATGTTCAGCCGGTCTGTCTTGCCCGAAAGCGCAAGCGAACCCGCGCCGGAAAGCTCCACGTCCACCTCGGTATAGTCAAGGCCGAGGCTGCCCGAGCATGCGCCCGCAACGCCGATGATGAGATCTTCCCCCGCAAGGCCTTCTCCGCTAAACTCGGCGGCGCCCCGGCAATCGATCGAATCGAACTCGGGCGCTGCGATGTACATGTCGATTCTTTCCCCCATCGTGCCCTCCGTATCGACGTAGAGCGTGTGGTCGTTATTGTCCAGCCTAAACGAATCGAAGTACGCGCGGTCGCAGGAGATTCGCATCTCGTTTTCCCCATTGGATAGGTGAACGCGCAAATCGAGCATGTTTCCCTCGATCACGATGCTGTCGAACGAGCCGACGTCCATCGTCCTTTCCTCGGTAGCGCCCTCGGCCTTAATCCTGGCGTCGCCTCTGTAGCCGCGGGGCGAAAAATCCAGCGTAACGCAGCCCGAGAGCGTGCATGCGATCAATACGAAGCATAAAAGAGCGAGTGCTTTGCGTTTCATAATGCGATTCCCCCTCACAGATTTGCTTTCTTTTCCAGCAGCATGGCGGTCGGCACAAACAGTGCGGCCAAGCGCACGAGCGACCAAAGCGTATATGCGCACAGCGCGGGCAAGGAGCCCATCGATAAAGAGATATGGTACCACATGCCCAGCAGTTTACCCGACTCTTGCGCGAACGGCAACAGCACAATATCCAGCGCCGACCACAGCCATAGCGCGGCCACGAAGGCCAGCACGCCCAGCAAGCCCTTGGCGGGAAGCGGGTTGAACGCGCTGTGAACCAGCGTCCTTGCAAAATAGATCGTGACGATCACTTGGAGCGTGCCGATCGCCGGCACGATCAAATACCAAATACTGAGTACGTCGATCCTATTCAGCGCAAACCCGGCCCCGCTCCAGCCCGATTCCATCACCAGCGCCTGCGCGACGACCATCGTAACCCCGATGCCCAGCGCTATTGCGATATCCGCCATAGTGACGATGATCCTAGGTGCGAGCAGCTTCCATCCCTTTACAGGGGCGATCATCGTAAGGTAGGCCTGCGGCCTGACGAAGAGCTTGTTGCTGTTGTCCACCGCGATGATGATGGCTACCACCAGAAGCGCCGTAAGGCCGATGCTCGTAAAGGTAACCGCGACGATCGAAATCGGAGAAACGCCGCCCGCGGGGCGCGAAGCCGCGTTCAGCGCCAGCAAAACGCCGCTTATCGCCAGAAAGGATATCCAGGTGGTAAGGCGCATGGCGCGGTGGTTTCTCCACAGGTAATACAGTTGCTTACGCATAGCCGAACACCTCCAAATACGCTTGCTCCACCGTCTTTCCGGATTGCTCGCGCATCGCCTCGCAGTCTCCGGTGAACAAGATGCGCCCATCGCCCAAAAGAAAGATCATATCGAAGATGCGCTCGATATCGCGGATCAGGTGCGTGGATACCACGACGCTCGCGCCGTCCAGCTCCATGGCAACGATCGCATCCATGATGCGCGCCTTGCCCACCGGGTCGATGCCCCCGAGCGGTTCGTCCAGCAGGTAAAGCTTCGCCTTGCGCGACAGCGTCATGCCCAGCATCACGCGCTCCTGCATGCCCTTGGAGAGGCTGCGGATTCTATCCATAGGGTTGAGCGCGAGCATGTCGATCATCTTATCCGCAAGCGCCTGGTCGTAATCCTCAAACATGTCTCCATAGTACTTAAAGCCGTCGTACACCCGCATCCAGTTTGGAAACACCACCGTATCCGGCAAAAAAGCTATGTTCTTCTTGGCGGCGAGGCTGGAAAAGCCGCCCTCCATATCGAGCTCGCCCGCGCTTGGTTGCAACACGCCGGACATAATTTTTAAGAGCGTCGTCTTGCCCGAACCATTGGGGCCTAGAAGGCCGATGACGCGTCCCGGGGGCAGATCCATGCTCACGCCGTTGAGCGCCGCCTTGCCCGCATATGCCTTGCTCAGGTTGCGCACGCTGAGGATGCTATTCATCCTTATCCCCCTCGCCGGCCTCCGCCTTTTTTATTTCATTCGATAAGACATCTAAAATTTGCCGATCCGTAAACCCCATCGCCCGCATGTCCTGCATGAAGCGCTCGATAGCCCCTTTCGCCATGGCGGCCTTGATTTCGTTCATCTTTGCCACATCCTCCGTTACGAAATAGCCCATGCCCCGTTGGCTGAAAATTAACCCTTCGCGCTCCATTTCCTGATATGCGCGGTGGACGGTGTTGGGGTTGACCCTCATTGCGACCGCTACATCGCGTATCGAGGGAACGCGGTGCCCCGGGGGCATTTCGCCCTTGATCACGCTGCCCTTGAAGCGGTCGATAATCTGCAAATAAATCGGCTGACGGTCGTCCATCGCTTCGGCCCATACCTTCCAGTCCGGCACATGCTCACCTCCAAGTCTTAGTGTATCGTTATATTAATACACTAGAATTCTAATGTCAAGGGGCAAAAGCAAGGCCGCGGAAATTTTCCGCGGCCCGGCAGATACGATCTGGGCAGTTTAGCGGCTCTGTTGAATCCACGGCGCGGGAACCAGGCGCGCGCCCTTTTCGTCGTCGATTTCCTTTAATATCATCAGCGATTTTAGAGCATCCGGGCCGGGCCTTTCGTTTTCCCGCTGGATCATCACGCCCACGCCGACCACGCGCACCGAAAATTCCCGCATCAAATCCATCATTCCGCGCACGGTGCCTCCGGCCTTCATAAAGTCGTCGACGATCAGCGCGCGCTGCCCTTCCTTCACAGTCCGCCTGGCGAGCGACATGGTCTGCATGATGCCGGTCGAACCTGAGATGAAGTTGATGGCGACTTGCGGCCCCTCATACGCCTTTTGATCGCGCCGGGCGATGGCCAGCGGAACGCCCAGCGCGCGGGCCGTAGCCATGGCAAACGCGATGCCGCGCGTCTCGACCGTCAGCACAAAGT
The DNA here is from genome assembly GCA_031551255.1 of Eubacteriales bacterium. Lineage (GTDB taxonomy): Bacteria > Bacillota > Clostridia > Christensenellales > UBA1750 > JAVBNW01. The sequence goes on from JAVBNW010000051.1 coordinate 16,922, forward strand.
CGGGCTCTTTGCGGACAAACTGCGCCGCCATGATCGCGCCAAGCCGGTCGAGCAGCGCCGGATCTCCCAGAATGTCGGCCACGTACAAATATCCGCCGGGCAGGACGCGGGAGGGCTCGCTGAGCCTTCGGCATGTTTCCCAAGTAACCTCAAACGCCTCCGTGTCGGCAACGACGGGCACAAAGCGCACGCCGCCCGCGGCGCCCGTTACGGTTTCGATCTCCCCCAGGCCGAATTGAGAAAAAACGCCCCGAAGAAGCTCGATATCCTCGCTGATGGTCGACTTGGCCGCGTCGAACATCGCGCAAAAATGGTTTAGCGTATAGATGCGGTTGGGCGACGCCGTCAGCACGCGCACCATGGCGCTCATGCGGCCGTTGCGCTTCACTCTTTCCATCCCACAACACTCCGTTCCGAAGCTTTTCATTCATATGTCCTTGTATTCTTGTACATTATAAACCGGCCTTTAAAAAATGCAAACTTAATTTGAAGTTCGTAGCATTTCCCCGTATGATATCATAGAGTGTCGAATCCTACGACAAAAGCGCGCGTTCGGTCTTTGGGCGGCGACGCCCGACCCGTGCGGCGCAAAAGGATGTGTTTACCATGCGTTGCCCACATTGCGGAAGCGAACTTTGCCATGTGGTTACCGAAACCGATTATAAGGGCTTTGGCTTTCTGCGCGGCTGCCTGGGGTGGCTGATCTTCGGCCCGATCGGCGCGCTGTGCGGCGCGTGCGGCATGGGCAAGGGCCGCTCGCGCACCTATTGGGTCTGCGGCAATTGCCGAAGGAGATTCCGTGCGTGACGGATAAAACATGGGTTCGCTGGATGCGCCTGGGCGCGATATCCGGCTGCCATCAGCTCGCCGAGCGAAGCTTTTTCGTCCGCGGCTGGCAATTCCCCGTGTGCGCACGCTGCGCAGGCCTGCCGATAGGTTGGCTGCTTGCGCCGCTTGCCGCGTTGCTGTGGCGCCCGCCGCTATGGGTCGGCCCGGTTTTTTTACTTCCGATGGCGCTTGATTGGTCGCTGCAGCGGTTCGGCTTTCTGCCTTCCAACAACATCCGGCGCTTCGCCACAGGGGTTTTAGGCGGATTTGGTTATCTTCTCGCGATCATAACCATATTTCTGATAATCTTTGGACGCGGCGCGTATACTGTTTTGTGAACCACCCCCGAAAGGATGATGATTTTGCCGCTTTCTTCCTACCGGCGTATGCACTTTATCGGCATCGGAGGCTCGAGCATGTCGGGGCTTGCGCGGCTGATGAAAGCCCGCGGGCACATCGTAACCGGCTCCGACCGCGATGCGTCGCACACGACGGATCATCTGGCGGCGGAGGGCATCGGCATCGCGATAGGGCAAAATGCGGAAAACCCGCGCGGGGCCGACCTTGCGGTGTATACGGCGGCCATCATGCCCGACAACCCGGAACTTCTCGCCTGCGGGGAGCTGGGAATCCCCGCTATGGAACGCGCCGCCTTTTTGGGCGAGCTTTCCGCCGAGTATGAAAAATGCATAGCGGTATGCGGCACGCACGGGAAGACGACGACGACTTCCATGCTCGCGCAGGTGCTCGTGGACGCGCGGCTGAACCCGACCGTGCACATCGGAGGCGAGATCCCCGCATGGGGCTCGAACGTGAGAACCGGCAGCCACGAGCTGTTCGTCACCGAAGCCGATGAATTTCGCGCAAGCTTTCTAAAACTTAAGCCGACCCTGGCCATTTTTTTGAACATCGAAGAAGATCATCTTGATTTTTACCGGGATATTGAGCACATTGTCGAAACGTTCCGCGCGTTTCAGCGCAACATACGTAAGGGCGGCTTAGCCGTGCTGTGCGCGGACAGCCCCTATGCCCTCTCCCTGCGCGACAGCGCGCCGTGCCGCTGCGTTACATACGGGCTGAATGGCGGTGCGGATTATGCCGCCGCCGATCTTGCGCACGACGAAAACGGCTGCTTTTCCTTTACCGCGCTGCACGTGGATTCCCCTATCGGCCAAATCCGCCTGAGCGTGCCGGGCCGCCACATCGCGGTAAACGCGCTGGGCGTGCTGGCCGCTGCGTGCGAAATGGGCATCGAACCTGCGCGCGCCGTCGCTTCGCTGGCCGCGTTCGCCGGGGTGCACCGCAGGTTCGAACACACGGGAGACGTTCAAGGCGTTCGCCTATACCACGACTACGGGCACAACCCGGCGGAATACCGCACCGTCATCCCCATCGCCGCCATCATGCCGCACCGCAAGCTGTACGTGGTGGTGCAGCCGCATACCTACTCGCGCGCCAAGCGCCTGTTTCACCAAGTCCCCACGGCCTTTGAGGGCGCGGACGAGGTGCTCGTCACCGATATCTATGCCGCGCGGGAGAAGGACCCGGGGGATATCCACGCGACGATGCTCGTGGAAGCGATGCGGAAAAACGGCGTTCCCGCCATATACTGCCCCGGGTTTGAAGACTGTAAGGCCTATCTTATGGGTCATTGGCAGGATGGCGACATCGTGTTGACGCTTGGCTGCGGCAACATCAACCTGCTGAACGAATTGCTCGCGGATTAGGTTTGCTGATCCGGTTCGTTCACAATTGTATCGTTATGCCGCGCCGCGTAGAATACGCGGCGCGGCATAACGTCAAGGCTAAGAAAGCATTTTATTCCATTGGCTTTACCGCAAACAGAATGCAGCAATCATGTTTATTCTGATCCGGATAAAACTCGCACCAGGCATCTCCCTGAATAAACCCCGCTTCGCTCACCGCCTGCGCGAATCGCTCGATGTTGTGCGCATCCGGCGGATGCTCGCTTACCGTGCCGTGGCCCAGCAACATCGCCGGCACATCTCTAAACTCAAACCCATCCGGCACAGGCGTTTGCGCGGGACAGATCACACAAATCATGTAGGTGTATTGCTGCGTTATAGGATCGTATTCGCCAATCCACGCAAGGGTGGTTCTGATCATTTGCGGCAAGGCTCTTGCCAGATCGTGATACCGGGTATAGTATTCGTTCCAAAATAGCGGAATCGGCGTCACGTCGGTTCCATTCGTATGCCGCATTGTTTTTCCTATGAGCCGAACATCCGGCAGACTAAAAAAACGCAGACGATTTTCAAAAGGGAAAATATCCGATATGGGCAGTACTTGCCGCATGCCATCCCCTCCTTTGTCGAGCATAGCCATTATAGTCACCGAACCCCAAAACACGCAAGTCCAGCGACGGGTCGGTTCCCCTCATTTCGCCTTCCTCGCGAGGAAAACCTCCCGTTCGCTGTCTTTTGAGCGTTTGGGCGTTCGGCGAGTATATATCGCGCATTTGCATTACCGGCAAAACAAATCCGGCTTGCCTTCACAAGCCGGATACTTTTCTAACGGACTGCGTGATGCCGACAACTCACGGAACGCTTTGCGATGCATTATTTAGCCCAACCAATTGGCAAGGATGCGCAGCAGCGAACCTACAAAACCGGCGTTATCCACTCTTTGCGCCGCCACGGCAGGAATTCTAGCGACCGTTTCATCGCCCTTATATACCACGATTTCGCCGACTGTCTCACCTTTGCCTACCGGCGCTTCCAACTGATCGGGCAGCAGCGCTTCGTAGCGGATGTCGCCTTCCTCGCCCTTCATAATCATCGCGCGCACCGGTCTTCCGGCTATCACATCCACCTCGCGCACATCTCCGCCCTTTACCGGCAGCGCCTCGCGCACCATCTGCCCTTCGGAAGCGATGTCGTACAGGTAATAGTGGTCGAAGCCGTAATCCAGCATTTTCGATGCAGTGGAAAAACGTTCGTTGCTGCTCGACGCGCCTAAGACGACGGCGATCAGGCGCATGCCGTCCCGCTGCGCGGAAGCGGACATGCAAAACTTCGCCTCGCTCGTCGAGCCGGTTTTTAGACCGTCCGCCCCCTCATAGGTGCGGATGAGCCGGTTAGTATTTGTAAGCTCTGTTTTGCGGTTGTTGCGCGGGTGCGTAATTTCGTCGAGCCATATGCCGCTATATTCAAACAGCAAATCGTGCTGCGCTACGTAGCGCGACAACTGCGCGACATCCCGGGCGGTGGTATACTGCCCTTCCGCGGCAAGCCCGGTACAGTTTTGATACACCGTATCTTCAAGGTCCAGCTCGGCCGCGCGCCCGTTCATCCGCCGCACGAACGCGGTTTCGGAGCCGTACAAAAACTCCGCCAGCGCAACGGCCGCGTCGTTTGCCGAAGCCACGATTACGCTTTTGAGAAGCTCGCCCGCCTCATACTCGCTATCGCCGTCGAGCAGGGCTTGCGAACCGCCCGTAGAGGCGGCGTTGCGCGACACCTTGATCATTTGGTCGAGCTTCAAGCGCCCTTCGTCGATCGCTTCAAACGCAAGCAGCAGCGTCATTAGCTTCGTGACGCTGGCCACAGGCCGCTTGCTGTCCGCATCCTTTTCAAAGATAACGCGGCCGCTCTCCGCCTCAAGCAGCATAACGCTCGGAGCGCCGATATCAAACGGCGGCTGCTCGAGCGGCGTGCTCAGCGGCGAGAGCTCTCCGCCGATGATTTCGCCCTTAATCGACTGCTCCGTAGGCGACGAAACATCGGCAGCCAGCGGTGCGGCGCACGGCAATAGGAGCGACGCAAGCAGGAAAACGCACAGCCATCTGCGCAAAATAAATCCCCCTCCTAAAGACAGGTTCTCCTTAACAGGATATCCTCAAAAGGGGGAAACTATGTCACCACAGCGCGCACAAGAAAAAAGATCCGGCGCAAAATCGCGATTTTTGAAGATACTACGCCAAGCGCTTTAAAATGCCGTCGATCAGGCCCGCAAAAGAATCCTTAACCTTTTCGCCGGTTTCGATCACCTCGGCATGGCTCAGCGGTTGGTCGAGGATGCCCGCGGCCATGTTGGATATGCACGATAATCCCAATACCCGCATACCGCAGTGCCGTGCGACGATCACCTCGGGCACCGTGGACATCCCCACCGCATCCGCTCCAAGGGTTCGTAGCGCGCGAATCTCAGCGGGGGTTTCAAAACTGGGGCCTCGCATGTAAAAATAGATGCCCTGACGAAGCGTAAGCTCCATTTCTCCGGCGATTTCATGCGCGAGCGTAATCAGCTCGGGGTCGTATGCGCGTGACATGTCGGGAAAACGCGGCCCGAATTCATCGAGATTTTTTCCGCGCAGCGGATTTTCGGCGAACGTAATATGATCCTCAATTACCATCAGATCTCCCGGCGAAAATCTTTCATTTACGCCGCCGGCGGCATTGGTAACCACCAGCGTCTCCACCCCGGCGCGCGCCATTACGCGGATGGGCAGCGTGACGTCGCCAAGATCGTAGCCCTCGTACGCATGAAAGCGGCCGCGCATAAACAGCGCGCCCGCGCCGACTTTCGCGCACACAAATTCCCCCGCATGGCCTGGTACGGTGGATGCCGGGAATCCCGGCACGTCGGCATACGATACCGACACCGCGCCGGAAAGAGAAGCGGCATACTCTCCTAACCCGGACCCGAGAATGACGCCCACTTTGGGCGCTTTTCCGATCTTCTTAAGCAAGGCGTCGGCCGCCGCGTTGATTTTCTGCATCATGAAAATCCCCTCCTGAATTTTTGCCTTGTCATACTAAATCACGTGCTCATCCCGCCGAATCCGTCAAGTGGCATTATGCGCTCACACCCCCAGGTGTTCGCGCAGCATACGCGCCGCAAGGGTGAAATTTGGCGCATCCTCAATCTCCCCGGCACCGCGCCCCGCAACCAGCAGCGGCACATATTCGCGCGTATGGTCCGTGCCGCGAAAGGTAGGGTCGCAGCCGTGATCGGCGGTGATCATCAAAAGATCGCCGTCCCGCATTAGCGTAAGCATTTCGCCAAGCCCTTGGTCAAACCGCTCGAGCGCCCGGGCATATCCCTCCGGGTCGCGTCGATGGCCGTACAACGCGTCAAAGTCTACGAGGTTAGTCATAACCAAGCCCTCAAAATCGCGCCGCATCCACTGCAGCGTGGCCGCGATGCCGGCGGCGTTATCGCCGGTGTGGTCGACATCCGTAAGGCCTCTGTGCGCAAAAATATCTTCTATCTTTCCAATGCCCGCACATGTCATGCCCGAAGATGATACGATATCCAAAAGGGTGTCTGAAGGCGGGGCAAGTGAAAAATCCCGGCGCCGCGTCGTGCGCAGATAGGCGCCCTCCCGCCCGATAAACGGCCTGGCGATGACCCTTGCGACAGCGTGTTCGCCGGTAAGAAGGCCCCTGGCCTGCTCGCAAACCCGGTAAAGCTCGCCGAGCGATATCACCTCTTCGTGCGCGGCAATCTGAAATACGCTGTCCGCAGAAGTATAAACGATCAACTTGCCGGTTGCCATGTGCTCCGGGCCTAATTCTTCAAGAATTGCCGTGCCGGAAGCGGGTTTATTGCCGATTGTGCCGCGCCCGACGGCCTTTTCAAATGCATGGA